>DAIRFN010000033.1:8786-25041 GCA_036795065.1 Vicinamibacterales bacterium | reverse complement strand
CCACCGTGGTCGTGAGCGTGGCGGCGTCCGCGCTGAGCGGGCTGGCCGCCGGCTGGTATCCGGCCCGCCGGGCCGTGCACCTGGATGCGGTCACCGCGATGAGGACGGAGTAGCCGGCATGGCCTCGACCGCGCCCATCCAGGAGTCGGTGGCGAGCGAGCTCCGCGAAGCCGCGACGCTGGCCGTCGAGTCCATCCGCGCCCAGCCGGCCCGCTCGGCCCTCGCCATCGTGGGCGTCGTCATCGGCATCGTCACGGTGGTGCTGGTGTCATCCACGCTCGTGGGGTTGCGCAACAGTGTGGCGCTGCTCTTCCGCGAGCTGGGTACCGACAACATCTTCGCGTTTCATTTCAGCGGCGAGCCCTACGCGGCGGGAACCTCCGAAGACGTGAAGCGCCCCCCGCTCGATCCCGGGTTCGCGCCGAGGATTGCCGCGCTCGGCCCCGCTATCCGCGACGTCGGCATCGAGCTCATCGTCCCCGTCGTCACCGGCACGCGCGCCATTACCGCGAGAGCCGGCAGCAACGAGTCGGACTCGCTGCTGGTGGAGGGCATCTCGCCGAACTTCTACGACGTGGTCGGCGCCGAGTTCGCCGGGGGCCGCCCGTTCACCGACTACGAGGAACGCGCCCGCGCGCAGGTCGCGGTCCTCGGCGCGAGCATCGCGCGCGCGTTGTTCGGGCCGCGGTCGTCGGTGGGGCAGTCGTTCCTGCTGGGCGGGGATCGCTACTACGTGGTGGGGGAACTGGCGCCGCGGCGGGGCACCTTCTTCGGCGAGAACCGCAACGACACGGTGGTCGCCATCCCGGTGAACACGGCCCGCCTGAAGTTTCCGGACGCCGAGAACACCGTGCTCTACATCCGCGCGTACCCGGGGATGCGGGAGGAGGCGCGCCTCGAGGCCGCCACCATCCTGCGGCTGCTGCGCAACGTCCCGCCGGGCGAGCCCGACAACTTCGCACTGAACACGGCCGATCAGATCATCGCCCAGTTCGATCGGCTCGGCTACCAGATCTTCCTCGCCACCATCGCGCTGGCCGGTGTCAGCCTCATCATCGGGGGTATCGGCATCGCCAACGTGATGATCATCAGCGTCACCGAGCGCACGCGCGAGATCGGCGTGCGCCTGGCGATTGGCGCCAAGCGGGGGGAGGTACTCCGGCAGTTCCTCTTCGAGGCGGCCATCCTCTCGGGCGCCGGGGGCCTCGTCGGGGTGGGGCTGGCGTCGGCGCTGGGTCTGCTGGCCTCGTTCCTGGCGCCCACGTTCCCGGCGGCGCCGCCGACGTGGGCGGTGCTGGCAGGGCTGACGACGTCGATCGTCGTGGGCGTCGTGGCGGGATACTGGCCGGCCCGGCGCGCGTCGTCGCTGGATCCGGTCGAGGCGCTGCGCTACGAATGACCGGCGGTCGAGCGCGACAGACCCCGCCCGGTCCGTCTAAGCAGTCACGACCATCAATCTTGCTGATCTGCCGCGTGATATCCTCGCCCCTCGTCGGCGCGGGGGCAGCGTGATCCCTGGGACGTCCCTCGGTCCATATCGCGTCGTGAAGCCGCTTGGCGTCGGCGGGATGGGCGAGGTCTGGCTCGCCGAAGACACCCGTCTCGGCCGTCCCGTGGCGCTCAAGACCGTTTTGGCCGCAGGCGGCGAGGACACGCGCGGCCGCGAGCGCCTGCTGCGCGAAGCCCGCGCGGCCGCCGCTCTCACGCATCCCGGCATTGCCGCCGTCCACGACGTGCTCGACCACAACGGACACGTGGTGCTCGTGTTCGAGTTCGTGGACGGGGAGACGTTGCACGCACGGCTGGGCCGCGGCCCGCTGCCGATTCCCGAAGCGACGGACATCGCGGCCCAGCTGGCCGATGCCCTCGACGCCGCCCATCGTCACGGGATCGTCCACCGCGATCTGAAACCGGCCAACGTCATCATCACGCCCGAGGGCCGGGTCAAGATTCTCGACTTCGGCGTGGCCCGCACGTTGCCCGCCGGCACCGCGACCACGGTGGCCGGCGGCAGCACGAGCGTGGGCGACATCGTCGGCACGCCGGGCTATGCGGCGCCGGAGCAGTGGGTGTCGGGACGTGTGGACGCGCGCGCGGATCTCTTCGCACTGGGCGTCATGCTCTTCGAGATGGTGTCCGGCCGGCGGCCGTTTCCCGGACACGATGCGCTGGCGCTGGCGCAGGCGATGCTGTCCGAGGAGGCGCCGCGGCTGCGCGGCATCGTTCCCGTTACGCCTGCGGGCCTCGACGATCTCGTGGCGAGGCTGCTCGCCCGCGATCCGCAGCAGCGCCCGGCCTCGGCCCGCGAGGTGCGGCGCGCGCTTCGACCGTCGGCAACCACCGCGGTCACGCCCGCGCCGGCACCACGGCGGCCGTGGTCGCGACGCGCGCTGGTCAGCGCGGCGTTGCTGCTGGTGCTGGTGGCCGGGCTCGTCGGATGGCTTCGGCAGCGGACGACAGCCGTGCCTGCCGAGCCCGTCCGCGCGCCGGTGGTGGCGGTGCTTCCGTTGAACAACCTGAGTGGCGATCCCGCGCGGGACTTCATCGCCGCGGGTGTCGCCGACAGCCTGATCACGAGCCTGGCTGGCCTGCCGGGAATCACGGTGCTCTCGCGGGCAGCGGTGACCGAGGCGCGCTCGCGTGCCACTGACACCACCGCCCTCGTGAAGGATCTGGGCGCCACCTTCCTGGTGGAAGGCAATGTGCAACAGGCGGGCGAACGCCTCCAGATCTCGCTCAACCTCGTACGGCCCGACCGATCCGTGGCCTGGGGCGACTCGTTCGAGGGCAGGTTCTCCCAGATGTTCGAGCTCCAGTCGCGAATGGCGCGCTCGGTGAGCGCCGCGCTCCGCGCCCACGCGACAGGGCTGGCGGGCGGCGGCCGGCCCGCCGACCAGCCCACGGCGGATTCCTCGGCTCTTGAAGCCTACTGGCGGGGGCGTGCCTACCTCGAGCGTCGCGACGTGCAGGGAAACCTCGACGCGGCCGTGTCGGCGCTCACCGAGGCCATCCGCCTCGATGCCAGGTTCGCCCTCGCGCACGCGGCGCTCGCCGAAACCAGCTGGCGGCAGTACGGCGAGACCCGAGACGCGGCGTGGATGGCCCGGGCGATCGACAGCAGCACCACCGCGCTCCGGCTCGATCCCGATCGGCCCGAAGTGCGCTATACCCTGGGCGTCGTGCTGGGCGGCGGCGGCCGGCTCGCGGAGGCGGTCGAGGAACTGCGCCACGCCCTGACCCTCCGACCGAACTACGACGAGGCGCGAAGACAGCTGGGACAAGTGCTCGCGCGTGAAGGCCGCATCGATGACGCCGTGGTCGAATTCCAGCGGGCCATCGACCTCCGACCAGGGTATTGGGGCCACTACAACGACCTTGGCCTCGCCCTGTTCAACGCGGGGCGCTACAGCGAGGCGGCGACGGCCTTTGAGCAGCTGACCAGGCTGCAGCCGGACAACTACTACGGGTTCCAACAGCTCGGCACGGTGTACCAGACGCTGGGCGACAACGCGCGCGCGCTCGCGAACTACGAGCGGTCGATCGCCATCCGTCCATCGGCAGGCGCCGTCAGTAACATCGGCACCATCCACTACGTACGTGGAGAGTTCGCGCAGGCCGTCGATGCGTACAAGAAGGCCGTGGAGCTGCGGCCGAACGAGCCAGACTTCCATCGCAACCTCGGCGATGCCTATCGCCGGCTCGGCCGGCGTCAAGAGGCGCGCGCGGCGTATCGCATGGCCGTGGAACTGGCCGAGGCGGAATTGAAGATCAATCCGACGGACGCCGAGAGGATGGCATCGCTGGGGGTGCTGCTGGCAAAGTCGGGTGACGCCCGGGCCGCACGCGTGCGTGTCGAGCAGGCGACGGCGCTGGCGCCAGAGGACATCCAGGTGTGGTTCAACGCCGCCGTGGTGCACGCGCTGGCGGGCCGGACGGCGGCCGCCATGGATGCGTTGGAGAAGGCCGTGGTCCGGGGCTACAGCACCGCGGTCGTTGCCGCCGAGGAAGACTTCGAGTCCCTGCGCCGCCTGCCCGAGTTCCGCTCGCTGCTGACGTCCCCTCCACACAAAGGAACCCCCCAATGAGCATCGAAGTGGCTGCCATCGTCTCCCTGCTGGTCGGCATTGGCGCCGGCGCCCTCGGGTTGTGGGCGCTCTCCGCCTCAGGGAGGCACACGACCATAACCGTGCGCCAGGACCCGCGGGGGTGGCACAGCGAGACAGGCGACCAGACCGTGAGGCTCAAGCGGCTCATGTCCATGCGCTGGCACATCGAGGAGCAGACGCCGCTGCCGCGGGAGGCGCACATCGAGCTGCGCTTCCCGCGCGAGAACAGCCCGTTCACGGAGCGCCGTCCCAGGGATGATCGCCGGCCACGGCGGACCATTGGCGCGCTCGTGCCCACGGGCGTCGAGAACGCCTCCTACAAGTACGAGGTCTGGCTCATCGACGGCGAGGCCGCGTCCCGGCTGGAGGACCCGGTAATCGTCATCGAGGGAAAGCGCGGCTAGCGCCGCTCGGGGACCACGACGCGCCCCGCCAGCGCCGTCGTGAACGCGCCGTCCCGGCGCGCCCAGCGGCCGTTGACGAGGATGTCGTCCATCCCCTCGGCCAGCTGGTGCGGGTCCTGGTACGTGGCCGCGTCGTTCACCTTCTCGAAGTCGAAGATCAGCAGGTCGGCAAAGGCACCGGGACGGATCTGGCCGCGGTCCTTCAGGCCGAACACGGTGGCTGGGAGTGAGGTCATCGTGCGGATGGCCTCGCCCAACCCGATGGCGCCGCGCTCGCGGACGTAGCGCTTCAGCTTGCGGGGGAACGCGCCGTATGCGCGCGGGTGCGGCTTGCCCTGGCCCATCGGCACCAGGTCCCCGTCCGTGCACGTCATCGTCCACGGCTGGCGCATGATGTGCTCGATGTCGTCCTCGGACATGTTGAACGACACCAGGCTGGCGTCGCCCTTTTCGAGCATCTGCAGGGCGTACTCTTCCGGCGCCACGCCGGCTTTCGCGGCCAGTTCCGACAGGCGCTGGCCCTCGAAGGACGGGTCTGCCGCGTAGCGGCTGATCATCAGCGTGTCGGCGCCGCCGCGACGGGCGATGTTCGTCTTCACGGCCTCGCGGATCTCCTCGCGCAGCTCGCCGCGGATGCGCTTCATCATCGCGTCACGCCCGCCCACCTGCGCGGACCGCGGCATCAAGGCCCCGACGATGCCGGTGCCGCTGGCCTCGTAGGCGTACTGGTCGGCAAACACCTGCACGCCGCGGGCGCGGGCGGCCTCGATGTGCTCGACCAGCGTCTTCGACAGCCCCCAGCTGCCCGGCCCCAGCGCCTTCATGTGCGACACCACGCCGACCACGCCGGCCTGTTCGGCCACCGTGATCACTTCATCCACGGCCGCCACCACGCCGATCGTGTAATCGGCTTCGTCGCGAATGTGGCTGGAGTAGACGCCGCCGAAGAGTGCGGTGGCCTTCGCGATGGCCACGACTTCTGCGGTCTTCGAGTAGCTGCCGGGCGCGTAGTAGAGGCCGCTCGACAGGCCCAGCGCGCCGGCCTGCATGCCCTGTCGCGCGAGATCGGCCATCCTCGCCACCTCGCCGGCGTCCGGGTCGCGGTCCGACATGCCCATGACCTGCTGGCGGATGGAGCCGTGCGGCACGAAGAGGCCAACGTTCGGGCCGATGCCCTGCTTCTCGTAGGTAGCCCGCTGGGTCTTGAGGTCCACGGGCCCGCCTCCGTCGGGATTGACGAAGACGGTGGTGATGCCCTGCGCCAGCATGGGCTGGCCGTGCTTGAGCCGTGCGGTGAGCAGGCCCGGACCGGCGTGCGAATGGACGTCGATGAAACCCGGCGTGACGTAGCGGTCCTTCGCATCGACGACGGTGGGCGCCTTGGCATGCGCCAGCGAACCGACGGCGTCAATACGGTCGCCGCTGATACCGATGTCCGCCCGATACCAGGGGTTGCCCGTGCCATCCAGCACGCGCGCGTTGCGGATCAGAATATCGAACGTCCCCGCCGGCGCCTGTTCGGCACGGCCCACCGTCCACAATCCGGCAGCCAACACGGCTGCCGTCACCCACACCATGATCAGTCGTGTCATCCGCATCCCTCGGCAACTCATTCGCTCACTCCCACGTCGCGCTCTGCACTTCGCGCGTGCACTCCGCACTTGCACTTTGCACTCGCACTCCGCACTCGCCCTCCGCACTCCGCACTCAGCACACGGCACTCAGCACCCCGCACTCTTCTCCCCCGGGCACCAGATCCTACCCCTCCCGCCTCCGCCGCGCGATGAGCCTCTTCACCCGCAGGTGCTCTTCGCGCTCGCGCTCCTCGAGCGTCCGCTGAATCGACGACAGCTCCGCGGACAGCTCCGCCGCCACGCGTTGCTCCAGCGTGTTCACCAGCCGCGTCGTCCGCGACAGCACCTGGCCCAGCCGGCGCATCAGGTGCTCCTGCGGCGCGGCGTCGAGCAATTGCTCGATCAGCGTCTCGAAGCCGCGGGCGGCTTCTTCCGCCGCGGCCTCGCCGGGGGCCGGGAGCACGCCACGCGCGGCCAGGCCCCGCACCACCGAGGGGCGATGGGCCAACTCCACGACCTTCAGGCCCCAGAGCTCCACCGCGTCGAGATCCACGCCGATCTCTCGCGTCGGCCAGCCAAGCGGCGCCAGCCCTTCGGCGCCCTGCGCGGCCAGCGCCTCCCACAGCGCTTCCCATGCCTCGCGCGCTTGTGCGTCGATGCCTTCGCGCGAGGTCACGGCCTTGCGGGCACGGCTGAACAGCTCGTCCACCAGCGACTCGCGCTTGCGCTTGAGCAGCGCCGCGCCCTTCCGCACCTGGGCGAGGCGGCGCCGCGATCGCATCAGGCTCGAGCGCGTGGCGGGCGCCCGCGATCCGCGCGTCATGGCCGTACCTCCGTCGCGGCCTCTCGTTGCCGCTCGCGGCCGGCCAGCATCGCCGGCGTGAGCTTCAGCAGGTCCTCGGGTGGCAGGCGGTCCAGTAGGCGCCAGCCGGCCTCGATGGTCTCCGCCAGGCTTCGGCGATCCGCGCCCTGGCCCACCAGGGTGCGCTCGAACTCCTCGGCAAACGCCAGCGCGCGCCGGTCCGCGGGCATGAGGCCCGATTCGCCGACGATGGCGACCATCATGCGGGCTTCGCGGCCTCGGGCGTAGACGGTGTAGAGCTGGTCGGCCCACTTGCGATGCTCGGGCACCGTATGGGCCGCGCCGATCCCTGCGTTCATCAGCCGCGAGAGTGACGGCAGCACGTCGATGGGCGGGAAGATGCCGCGGCGCTGCAGCTCGCGGCTGAGCACCACCTGTCCCTCGGTGATGTAGCCCGTCAGGTCCGGGATGGGATGCGTGATGTCATCGTCCGGCATCGTCAGGATAGGGAGCTGCGTCACGCTGCCTGGCGATCCCTCGATCACGCCGGCGCGCTCGAAGATGGACGCGAGGTCCGTGTACATGTAGCCGGGGTATCCGCGTCGTCCCGGCACCTCCTCGCGAGCCGCAGCCACCTCGCGGAGCGCCTCGCAGTAGTGCGTGATGTCGGCCATCACGACCAGCACCTGCTGGCCGTGGACGAACGCCAGGTGCTCGGCCTCGGCCAGCGCCGCGCGCGGCGCCAGCAATCGCTCGATGGTTGGGTCCTGCGCCTGGTTCAGGTACAGCACGCTCCGCTCGAGCGCGCCGCTGTGCTGGAAGCGCTCGAGGAAGGTGCGCGTCTCGCGCTCGGTGATGCCGATGGCCACGAACACCACGGCGAACGGTTCGTCGCGAGGGGCGCGCGCGTGCTCGACGATGGTGGCGGCCAGTTCCAGCGCCGGGAGGCCGGGGCCCGAGAAGACGGGCAGCTTCTGGCCGCGCACCAGCGTGTTCAGCCCGTCGATGGCCGAGATGCCGGTCTCGATGAAGTCCCGCGGCGGAAGGCGTCGCGTGGGGTTGATGGGCGCGCCCCAGAGCGGCGTGATGGCCTCGCCGATGGGAGGCGGCAGGCCGTCGCGAGGCGTGCCCACGCCGCCGAGGGCACGGCCCAGCAGGTCGCGGCCGACGACGGCGTTCGCAAGCTCGCCCGTGAGCGTGATGCGCACCGACGCCGGCGCCAGCCCGAGTGTCTCTTCCAGCACCTGGACCACCGTCACGTCGCGGCCGGCGTCGATCACCTGGCCGCGAAGCGGCAATTGGCCCGGCGATTCCAGTGTCACCCACTCACCAAGGGCGACACGCTGTGCGCCCGCCAGATACACCAGCGGTCCGGCCGCCGACCGCGCGCCGCGATAGGTGCGTGCCAGGCTCATGGCTCACCTCGCTCGGCCGCGCCCGGTTGGGACGCCACGGCGGCGAGCGCCTGGCCCACGGCTTGCCGGCTCGCCTCGAGCTGCGCAGGCACCGAGTCTCGCAGGCCCGCAAGCGCGCGACGCACATCGTCGATGGGAAGATCCGCGAACGCGCGGCCCGCCGCCAGCGCCTCGGCGCCCCGATCGAACAGGGCCAGTGCCGCGTCGGCGAGCGCGAAGGTCTTTGCCGGCGGCGAGAACGCGTCGTTCGGATCGAAGGCGTTCTGTCCCAGCACGAACTCGCGGAGCGCGGCCGAGACCGCCAGCAGCAGGCGGTCCCTGTCTTCCAGCGCGTCGGGCCCCACGACGCTGGCCACCTCGCGCAGCTCGGCGTCTCGCTGCAGCAGATCGAGCGCTCGGGCGCGCGTGGATGACCATCGCGGCTCCACCTGCTCGTCGAAGTGCCGGACCATGGCCGTGGCATCGAGGCTGTAGCTGGTGGCCCAGTCCACGGCGGGGAACTGGCGCTGGTGGGCCAGGGCCGCGTCGAGGGCCCACAGCGCGCTCGTCACGCGCAGGCACGCCTGCGTGACGGGCTCGGAGAAGTCGCCCCCCGGCGGCGACACGGCGCTGATCAGCGTGACGCTGCCGTGACGCTCGGGCCGGCCCAGGCAGCGCACACGGCCCGCGCGCTCGTGGAGCTTCGCGGCGCGGCTGGCGAGCGAGGTGGGGTAGCCTTCCTCGCCGGGCATCTCCTGCAGCCGCGATCCCACTTCGCGCAACGCTTCCGCCCATCGCGACAGGCTGTCGGCCATCACCGCCACGCGGTAGCCCATGTCGCGGAAGTACTCCGCCACGGTGAGCCCGACATAGACCGACGACTCGCGCGCGGCCACCGGCATGTTGCTGGTGTTCACCACGAGCACCGTGCGGTCCATCACCGAGCGGCCCGTGCGCGGGTCCACGAGCTTCGCGAACTCGTGCAGCACCTCGGCCATCTCGTTGCCGCGCTCGCCGCACCCGACGTAGACAACGACGTCGGCGTCCCCGAACTTCGCCAGCGCCTGCTCGATGACGGTCTTGCCGGTGCCGAAGCCGCCGGGCACGGCAACGGTGCCGCCTTCGGCGACGGGGAACAGGAAGTCGAAGATGCGCTGTCCGGTGAGGAAGGGCCTGTCGGCGGCCACACGCGCGCCCGCGGGACGCGGGCGACGGACTGGCCACTTCTGCGCGAGGGTGATGGGCGCGCCGGTGTCGAGCGTCACGGCCGGGTCGAGCACGGTCAGTTCGCCCGAGCGGATGTCGACGATCACGCCCGATCGTCCGGGTGGCACCAGCAGCGCGAGCTGGAAGCCGCCTCGATCGGCAACGGCGCCGAGAACATCTCCACTCTCGACGCGGTCGCCGACCACGCACGTGGGCGCGAACCGGAAGCGCGCGTCGCGATCCAGGGTCGGTGGCGCGGCCCCCGGCTGAATGAACGCGCCGCTCAACTCGGCCAGCCGTCCGAGCGGCCGTCCGATACCGTCGATCACCTGTCCGAGCAGGCCCGGACCCAGCTCGATGGCCAGCGGCAGCTCCTCGCGCACCACGGGCTCGCCGACGCGCAGGCCCGTGGTCTCCTCGAACACCTGCAGCGTGGCCACCTCGCCGCTCACGCGCAGGACCTCGCCGAGCAGCGCGACGTGCCCGACCCGCACGAGCTCGTGCAGCGCCACGCCGTGCAGGCCCGTGGCCTCGGCCAGGGCACCCACCACCCGTGTCAGCGTGCCGGCAGTCACCGCGGCCTCACGCGGTAGCCGATGGCCTGCCGCAGGATCTCGAGGATGTAGGTCTCGGCGGCGATGCGCGCGTCCCAGTCGGGCGCGGGAATGGGCGCGACAACGGGCAGGGCCTGCCGGTCGAAGCGCGCCTTCAGATCTGTCGGCAGCAGGCGGTAGAGCCCGTCATCCACGAGCACCACGCCGACGCGTGCGTCTGAGGCCAGGCGCCTCAGGTGTTCGCCGGCGGCGCCCGCGTCCGCCGCGCGCGTCACGGCGAGCCCGGCGAGCTCGAAGCCCGCGGCAAGCGAGGGCCGGCAGACCACGCGGACGTTCAGGACCACGGCGTCACCAGCTGTTGCTTTCGTGTCGCGGGAGGCGTGCCGAGGGCGGCGCCCCACGCCACGGCACGCAGGTCGCGCGCTTGCGCCTCGAGCCGCAGCAGGACGCCCAGCAACCGGGCACTGCCAAGCGGGTCGGTCCGCGACTGCTGTTTCAATCGCTGCAGCGTCGTGCCGAGGAACACCCGCTCCAGGCGCGCCACGTCGGTGACGACCGGCGGCACCGCGTCGGCCAGGGGTGTTCCAGCCAGGGCCGTCCTGAGCGACGCGAGCGCGGCCTGCGGCGTGGTGGCGCCCGCCGCGGCGACAAAGTGCGATTGCGACAGCCATCGGCCACCCTCGACGAAGGCCCATGACAGGTCGACATCTCTCGGCGCACCCGCGATGAGCAGGGCATTCTGCAGGTTCCCGATGTCGATGCGCTCGCGGACGAATTGCTTCACTGTGTCGTCGCCGTCGCGCGCGGCGGCGGTCGCGCGGCGCGCGATGGCGGCCAGCAGCGCCACCTCGATGGCGAAGAGCTCCGGTTGCGCCTTCTGGACCGGGCGCAGCAGCTGGTCGGCGTCCGGATAGCCCAGCATCAGCAGGTGCCGGGCCACCGCCACCGGAGACGGCTGCCGCGCGAGCTCGACCAGCACGCGCTCGGGCAGGTGCGGTGTTGGCACCAGGCCCGACAGCCGCGCGGCGACGGGCGCCCCCTGCAGCGCGCCGCGCATCAGCGCGCGCAGGCTGCGCCGCTCTTGATCGGCCCAGAAGACGTCGAGCACGCCGGGCGACCGACGCTGCCAGCGGCCCAGCGTCCGCAGGTGGCGTTCGGAGGTGTGCCGGATGGCCTCTTCGATGGCGCCGATGCCGGCCGTCTCGGCCACGGGTTCGAGCTGAGCGCCCAGCCGCGCCAGCGCGCGTGCCAGCGCGGGCAGGTCCGCAGACTCGGCGAGCGACTCGAGCGTCTGCCTCGAGAGCAGATGCGTGCCCACGCCGTGGGCCCGCGCGACCAGCGCCAGCTCAGGCGACGGCATGGCTCACCTCGCGCACCACTTCGACGCCCAGCTGGCCCTGCATGTGCGCCAGGCGCGCGACGAGCGTGTTGTCGATGACCACCGAACCGTCCACGGCCTCGGCGATGAAGCCCGGACCAACCGGCTCGTCCACCTCGAGCGAGACGCCCGGGTGCCGCGTCGCCAGTTCACGCAGGGCAGGCTCGCACGAGGACGGGCATCGCACGCGGCACGGCACCCCCTCCAGGTAGGAGAGCGTCTCGGCCAGGTGCGCAGGCATTGCGAGCCGATACGCGTCCGAGCGTCCAGCCTCGGGCAGCAGGGCCCGGGCCCGATCCATCACGCGCGCAAGCACGGCGTGGCGGGCGTCCAGCTCGCGTGCGCGTGCCTTCCGGCGCGCCTCGGCCAGCTCCTGCCGAAGCGTCGCCTGCCGCTCGGCACGCTTGCGGCCAACGTGCGCGGCACTGGCCTCCGCGAGTGCCAGCTCGGTGGCCGCGTCGATCGCGCGCACGTCGTCGTCGGCCTTGCGCCGAAGCGCATCCACCTGGCTCGCGGCATCCTGCTCGAGCCGGGCAATGAGATCCGCGAGGGCCATGGCGGTCCCCGCGCCTAGCCGCCCGTCCTGAGCAGGATGAGCACGGCGACGACGAAGCCGAGAATGACCATCGTTTCGGGAATGGCGATGAGGATGATGGCGGTGGTCGACAGCTCCGGCTTCTCGGCAAGGCTGGCGGCGGCCGCCGGCCCGATGCGGCTTTGGGCCCAGGCCGTGGCGATGGCCGGTATGCTGATGGCCAACGCCGCGGCAAGTCCCAGCAGTGCAATCTCCATGGCGGGATCCTCCTCTCAGGATGTGGGGTGCCAATGTCCGAGCGGCCGATACTCCGCGCCGCCGGGGCTGAAGAAGTGCCCGAAGAACTCCACGTAGTGCAGGCGCAGCGCGTGGATGGTCGGGCTGAAGAGCCCGATGGCGAAGTTGACCAGGTGGAACAGCAGGGCGAAGAGCGAGCCCACGATCACGCTCCCCATCGCGCCCACCATCTCGTTGGCCACCACCGCCAGCATCAGCGATGCCGTGCCGAGCGCCATGATCCGCGCGTACGACAGGATGTGGCCGAAGGTCGAGAGCAGCTCGATGACCGCCACGATGCCTTCGAGCGCGACCAGGATCGGGAACGCCACGAGCACCGCAATCGCAAACGGGCTGAAGAGGCGCGAGGGCAGCACCTCGACGGCCGCCAGCAGCGCCAGCGCGGTGAGAAACAACATGGTGAGGGTGACGCCGCGCCCCATCGCCTCGCGCTTGTGCCCGCGGTGCCACAGGTTCAATCCCGCCAGCACCAGTCCCAGCGTGATGTGGACGGCCCCGATGGCGATGGACAGCCCCAGGAAGGGCATGGTGGCCGACTCGCGGTCGAAGACCGGCGTGAGGCCCACGGCGTGCCCGAGGGATCCGAAGAACTCGCCGAAGAGCAGGCCGAACGCCACCGAGCTCGAGGCACAGGCCAGGCCGACGGTGGAGATGGCGCGCAGTTGCGAGCCCGGCGCCGACTTCGCGTGCAGCAGCCACGCCAGCGCCGCGAGCATCAGCCCGTAACCGACGTCGCCGAGCATCAACCCGAAGAAGGCCGGGAAGAACACGGCCACGAAGGGGGTGGGGTCGATGGTGCCGTACTTCGGCAGGGGCAGCGTCCTGGTGACCACCTCGAAGGGGCGGAAGATCGGCGGGTTGTGCAGCGTTACCGGCGTGTCGGGCGCGGACCACTCCTCGCCGCCGAGCGTGGAGGTGACCACTTCGGGGCCGAACCGTGCCTGCAGGCTCGACTCGAGGTCTGCCACGCGCGCTTCGGGCAGCCATCCCTCGATGATGAACAGGTGCTCGGCCGCCAGTACGCGGCGACGGGCATCCAGCAGGAGCAGATGATCACGCAGGCGCGCGCGCGCGGCCGCAAGCCATGGCCCCTCGGCATCGCTCAGCGAGCGCCGGTCCTCGTCCAGTCCGTTCAGCTCGTCGGGAATGCTCGCCAGGCGTGCCCTCAGGGCCGGAAGTGCACGCAGCAGGTTGGTGTGGCCGAGGCCGGCGGGCGCCGGCAGTTCCTCGACGCGTGACGCGGCGAGCAGCGCCGACACCCTGGGGGCCGCACGCTCGGACACGAGGATCAGCACCGCCCACTCGCCGCTCGACAGCTCCCGGTGCAGCAGCTCCACTTCGCCGCTGACCGCGGTCTCGAGGCTCCGCCGCAGTTCCGCCAGCGCCGTCCCCGCCCCTGCGCGCAGGACGACGTAGAACGCCTGGCCGTCGGGCCAGGTGAGCTCGTGCCCGACCAGCGACTCGAAGGCCTGGAAGAACTCGCGATAGCGAAGGAGCAGGACGCGCTCGTCTTCGAGGCGGGTGCGCGCGTGGGCCAGGCGGTCGGCTTCGCGGCGGAGGCGGCGGGCTCGTCGCACCGTATCGCGCGTCAGCGTAGGCAACTCCGCCAGCGGGCGCCGCGAGCGGGCGACGGCCAGGCGATCGAGGGCAGTCTCGATGTCGACGAGGCAGCGCTCCACGTGACCGCGCTCGCGCATGAGCTGACGGTCGGGCGGCGGCGCGTACGGCGCGTGGGGCCGGTCCAGGTGCAGGAGCCCGCTGTCCTGCACGGCGCCGAGCACCTCGTCGAGGCGCGGCCGCGGGCCGGCGATGCGGAGGCGGGCCATCCGCACGATCACGGCGCACCTCCTTCGGTGCTCAAGACACGCGAGACGGCACGGCGCGCGAGCGCGTCGATGTCGGCGTCCGGGACAGCACTGATGGAGGTGAGGGTGGCGCGATGCGCGGCGTCGATGGCCGCGATGGCCTGGGTGTGAGCGTCGCGGTCGAGGGCGGCCTGCTCCTCGTCTGCGCGGGCCAGGGCCTCGTGAGTCGCAGCCTTCCGACGCTCGGACTCGGCACGCGCATCGGCGACTCGGCGATCGGCTTCCAGGCGCGCGGCGTCCACCTGTCGCTGCAGCCGCTGCTCGACCTCGAGCAGCTGACCGAGACGCGCGTCAAGAGGTTCGTCGGCCGGCACGTGCGTCATGGGGAGCCCCCACTGCGCTCTCTGTCTGGAGTATAGCGCGCCCGGTCGGCACGCGCCGCGCCTATGCCAGGTCCTTGCGCATCGTCAGCAGGTCCAGCGCGTAGTCGTGACGTTCGTAGAACGCGCGGGCGCGTGCATTCGCGGGAAACACGTTCAGCGTCAGGTGGTCGTAGCCGTGCTCGCGCGACCACTGCTCGGCGTAGTCCATCAGCGCGTGCCCGACGCCATGGCCTTCCGCTTCCTTCGTCACGGCGATGACCGAGATGTGGCCGTGGGGCCGCAGGGTAAAGAAATCGAGCCTGGTCACCACGTGGAGGCAACCCGCCCGCACCCCGTCGAGCTCCGCGATCACCAGCTCGCTGGCCGGCGCCGGCTGCTCGACGGCGGCCAGCAGGTCGCGGCGGTCCCCCTCGGCCACCTGCGCGGGCGAGCGCCACGCGGGCGTGTCGAAGTCGGCCAGGCGGTCGGCCAGCCCCGAGAGGAAGTCGCGGTCGTCGAGGGTGGCGGGGCGGATCGTCAGGGGCATCGATCGTGTCGGGAGTCGGGAACCGGGAGTCGGGAACCGTGAGTCGCGAGAACCTGAGAACCTGAGACCTCAGAACCTCAGAACCTCCGCCCTTTTCGAGTAGTGCGTCTCCACGTAGTCGTCCACCAGCTTCTCGAACGCCGCGGCCAGCTCGTCGTAGCTCCCGCGCAGCGTCGTGGCGTGCCGCCCGTCGATGAAGACGGGGCAGTTGGGCGCCTCGCCCGTGCCCGGCAGCGAGATGCCGATGTTGGCGGCCTTCGACTCGCCGGGGCCGTTCACCACGCAGCCCATCACCGCCAGGGTGAGCGTCTCGACGCCTTCGTACCGCTGCTTCCACGCGGGCATCTGCTCGCGGATGTACCCCTGCACGGCCTCGGCCAGTTCCTGGAAGGTGGTGCTCGTGGTGCGGCCGCATCCGGGGCAGGCGGTGACGCTCGGCGCAAACGAGCGGAGGCCCAGGGCCTGCAGGATCTCGCAGGCCGCGTACACCTCTTCGCGCCGGTCGCCGCCGGGCCGGGGCGTGAGCGACACGCGGATGGTGTCGCCGATGCCCTCGTTGAGCAGGATGCCGATGGCCGTGGCCGACCACACCAGGCCCTTGGTGCCCATGCCCGCTTCGGTGAGGCCCAGGTGCAGGGGCTGCCGGGTCTGCTTCGCCAGCGCCCGGTAGACGTCGATGAGGTGTCGCGGCCGCGACACCTTGCACGAGATGATGATCTGGTTCCCGGTGAGGCCCGACTCGAGCGCAAGCTCGGTGGACTGCAGCGCCGAGAGCACCATGCACTCGTTGATGATGTCGTCCGACTCGCGGCCGAGGCCCCGGTCGGTGTTCTCCTGCATCTTCGCCATCACCAGCTCCTGGTTGAGCGAGCCGCCGTTGACGCCGATGCGCACGGGCTTGCCGTGGTCGCGCGCGACCTGGCAGATGGTGGAGAACTGCTCGTCACGCCGTTTGCCGGTGCCGACGTTGCCCGGGTTGATGCGGTACTTGTCCAGCGCGCGCGCGCAATCGGGAAAGCGCGTGAGCAGCAGGTGACCGTTGTAGTGGAAGTCGCCGATGAGCGGCGCGGTGCAGCCGGCATCGAGCATCCGCTGCTTGATCTCGGGCACCGCCGCCGCCGCCTCGGGCAGGTTCACCGTCACGCGGACCATCTCGGAGCCGGCCTCCCACAACTCCACGCACTGCCGCGCCGTGGCCGCCGCGTCGGCCGTGTCGGTCATCGTCATCGACTGCACCACGACGGGCGCGCCCCCGCCGACGGTGACGCCGCCGACCTTGACGGGAACGGTG
>DAIRFN010000033.1:0-8686 GCA_036795065.1 Vicinamibacterales bacterium | reverse complement strand
CCCACGCGCCCGCAGGGCGCGCCTACCGTGAGCGCGGCCCACGCCTGGCGCCCACGCCGCGAAGCCGCGCCTACTCCGTCCATCCTTCCTCGAGGAGCGACCGCTTCACGTCCTCCGCCCGGAAGACGGCCAGGTCCAGCGTGTCGTAGTTCTCCACGCGATCGAGCTGGTGGTCCACGAAGAAGGCCACCGTGAACGGCGGCCCGCCCGGGAGGATGGCGGCGTGCGCGTGCTCGCGGCGCGGGCTGCGCAGCCGCCAGAGCACGGTGTCGGGCCCGGTCATGCGCGCCCCTCGCGCGTGCGTGCGGCGGCGTGCAATACCGCCAGGGCCGCGGCCGTGCGGCGGCTCTCGGCCAGGCTCACCGTCGCCGGCGCGCCGTCGAGGACCGCCTCGGCGAAGTGCGCCACTTCGCGCGCGAACGGCATCTCCGACCCGGCGACGTCGATCGTGTCTGCCTCTCCGAAGCGCTCGAGCCTCAGCTGCTCGAGGGGGCCGGGCTTGAACGGGTTGGGAACGGTCAGCGAGCCTTCCGAGCCCATCACCTGGAGCCACGTGCCGTAGGCCGCGCGGAAGCCCGCGTAGATGGCGGCCGTCACGCCCGTGGGGTAGCCGAGCACGCCCGTGAACTCCTCGTCCACCCCGCCCGGCGTGAACCGCGCGACGCCACGCGCGGCCACGGGATCCCGCCTCGCCAGCAGGCATGCGTAGCTCACCGGATAGCAGCCCACGTCGAGCAGGGCGCCACCGCCGAGCGCCGCCTCCAGCCGCACGTCGTTCGGCCGGCCCTGCGCGTAGGTGAATCCCGAGACGATCGTCCTGACGGCACCCACGGCGCCGTCCGCGACCAGCTGCGCCACGCGCGTGGTGAGCGGCTCGTGCCGGTACATGAATCCTTCCTCGACGATCACGCCCGCCCGCGCGGCCGCTGCCGCGATGCGGTCCGCGTCGGCCGGATCCATCGCCATCGGCTTCTCGCAGAGCACGTGCTTGCCGGCCTCGACGGCCTTCAGCGTCCACTCCACGTGGAGGCTGTTCGGGAGCGGAATGTAGACGGCCGAGACATCGTCTCGATCGAGCAGGCCCTGGTAGGTCCCGACCGCGTGCGGGATCTCCCACTCGCGTGCGTGCGCCTCGGCGCGCGCGCGATCCCGGCTGGCCACCGCCACGATGGTCGATCGTCGGTCCCCGCGCATCGCGGGTATGAGGCGCCGGTTGATGCGCGCCGTGCCCAGCAGGCCCCAGCGGATCAGGATTCCGCCTTCTGCCGCGCGATCATCCGACGGTTGAACTCCTCGGACTGCCCGCGCGGCACCGAGAGGGTCGTCCAGGCGGCGCCCTGCAGGTGCTTGCCGAGAAACAGGATCTGGTAGACGTGCCCTGCGTAGTGCGCCACCTGGCGCGAGATCGCCTTGTAGACCGAATGTGGCTCGGCGCGAATGATCACGGTGCGCTGCAGGTCCGCGTCGGTGAGCGGGGCCAGCGCGTCGAAGAGGCACCGCCACCCGTCTTCCCACTCGGCCTGCAACTCGGCGCGCGTCTGCGGCACGTCGTCGAACTCGCGGTCGCGGTGCCGGTCCGGCTTCTCGCCGTCCGACGTGAGGAAGTCGGTCCAGCGCGACCGCATGTTGCCGGCCATGTGCCGCATGAGGATGGCCACCGAATTCGACTCGTCGTCGATTTTCGTGTGGAGCTGCTCGTCCGGGAGCTGGGCGATGGCCTTGTCGGCCAGCCTCTTGATCTTGTGGAACTCGTCCAGCACGGCTTCGAGGATGGGTGAGCTCATCGGAGATGCTCCAGCGCCAGCAGCGCGGCGGAGACGACCGCCAGTCCCCACGACCCCAGGCTGACCTCGCGGGCGCGCCCGACCAGCTGGTGCAGCAGGGCATGGAGGACGAACCCCCAGAGGATACCCTGAGTGATGGAGAAGGTGAGGGGGATGAGCACCAGCGTCACGAACGCCGGCACGGCCACCTCCAGCCGGTCGAACGAGATGGCCGTCACGGTGCCGAACATGGCCACGCCCACGAGCATCAGCACGGGCGCCGTGGCGTAGTTGGGCACGGCCGCCGCCATCGGCCCGATGAACAGGCACGGTACGAAGCAGAGGGCGGTGACCACGGCGGTCGTGCCGGTGCGCCCGCCCATGCGGATGCCGGCGATGCTTTCCACGTAGGCCGTTCCCGACGAGCTGCCGAACAGCCCCGCGGTCAGCGTGGCCCATGCGTCCACGATCAGCCCCTGCCTGAGGTTCTTCGGCTGCCCGCGCTCATCGGTCAGCCCCGAGGCCTGCGCGACGCCGATGAACGTCGAGAGCGAGTCGAAGAGGTCGGTCATCATCACCGTGACGATGGCCGGCGCCAGCGACCACGTGAGGGCGCCCCAGACGTCCAGCTTGAAGAAGACCGACGCGAAATCAGGCGCGCTCAGCCAGCGCGATGGCATCTCCACCCATCCGCCGGCCCAGGCCGCGGCGGTGACGACGAAGATGCCCGCAAGATAGGCCAGCGGGTTCCCCGCGCGCGAGAGCCGGATGCTGACGAACAACCCCACCAGTGCCAGCAGCGCTCGATGGTCCAGCGGGCCGACGCCGACGATGGTGGCGGGGTTGGGACCGACGAAGCCCGCATTCTGCAGGCCGATGAACGTGAGCAGCAGGCCGATACCGGCCGCGGTGGCCGTGCGCAGCGACGGCGGGATGGCCATCGCTATCTGTTCGCGCAGCGGGGTCACCGACGCGATGAGGAAGAACACGCCGGCCCAGAAGATGATGCCGAGTGCCACCGGCCACGGCACGCCGTTCGCGATGACGAGCGTGTAGGCGAAGAACGCGTTCAGGCCCATGCCGGGCGCGACCCCGAAGGGCAGCTTCGCGTAGAGGCCCATCAACAGCGTCATCGTCACGCACACGAGCACGGTGGCCGTGAGCGCGCCCGAGAACGGCATGCCCGTGCCCTCGGCCGACAGGATGGCCGGGTTGACCACCACGATGTAGGCCATCGTGAAGAAGGTGGTGACGCCGGCGATCAGTTCGCGGTTCAAGGCCAGAAGGGTTCTGGGGTTCTGGGGTCGGGGTTCGGGCCTGCCGCGCCCAAGCTCTCGCGCAGGGGAATGAGCGAAGGCGGGCCTCAGAACGAGCGTGCGAAGAGGTCGTCGATGGCCTTGCGGCCATTGTCGTCGAGGAAGCGGGTGCCGGTGCCGGTGAAGTGGACGTGCTGCACCACCGGGAGATCCGTGCCCCCCCGCGCGCGCCAGTCGTCGCCGTCCCACTCGAACCAGCTGTCCTGCTTCTGATCGAAGACGAACAGCGGCTTGGCGCAGAGCTTCGCGAATTCAGCACCCCAGCCCGTGCCGCCGCGCACCGTCTTGTCGGGCTCGATGGCGCCGACGACGTAGACCTCCTGGCCGTTGTTGATCTGGTACCAGATGCTCTGGAGGATCTTGCGGAAGGTCGGCGTGTCGGGATAGCGGCGGTTCATGAGCCGCGCGACGTAGGTGAGGCTGACCTCGCCGGCGTGCAGCTCCTCGTGGTTGAGCACGCGGAGGCCGCGCGTGCGCACGGGCTTGTGACCCTCGAAGGAGAAGTTCACTTCTTCGATGCCGAGGCGCTCGGCCGCCGCTCCGAACGCGGCTTCGGCGCCCTGGGCGCCGCCGCTGAAGAGGATGGCGTCCTCGCGGGTCACCATGTCAGTTCTCCTCGTCGGTTCCGTCCGTCGTGTCCGGGGTGTCCGGGGTGTCCGGGGTGTCCGGGGCGTTGGGGTCGTCCGGCTTCATGAAGTCGGGGACTTCGTCGCCCGCCTCGTCTTCCTTCTCGACGTCGTCCAGGTCGTACATGCGGCCGGTGAACTTGGTGGGAATCGGGCCGCGCGGGCGGTTCTCGTCCTTCTTGAACCCGGGTTTAGCACCCTTCTTCCCCTTCGGGGGCGCGGGCGGGCCGAAGTCGCGCGTGCGGGCCGCGCCGGGAGGGCCGTCGCCGGTCCGGGGCGCGCCGAAACCGCCGCCGGGTCGCGGGCCGCCGAAACCGCCGCCACCGCCGGGCCTCGGAGCGCCGAATCCGCCTCCGCCGCCAGGCCTCGGGCCGCCGAAGCCGGCACCGGGAGGGGCCGGGCGCGGGCCGCCATAGCCGCCGCCCGGTCGTGGACCGGACGAGGGGCCGCGATCTTCGCGGGCGCGAGCCTCGCTGACGGCGAGGGGACGTCCCATGAAGAGCTGTCCGTCGAAGCGCTTGATGGCTTCCTCGGCGGCGGCGCGGTCCGCGTACTCGACGAAGGCGAAGCCGCGCGCGCGGCCCGTCTCGCGATCGAGCGGGCGGACGATCTGGGTCGGCTCACCGACTTGCGCGAAGTGCGTGCGCAGGTCGTCTTCGGTGGCCTGATACGGCAAGTTGCCGACGAACAATCGGACTGATGGCACGGGTGGCTCTGACTGTAGGGCTTAGGTCGTGACGAGGGGCGATGGGGCAGCGAAACTCAAACAGGCTTGGGGCAAGAGCTTAGCAAATCCGTCGCATGGCTTCAAGGCAGGGCGTCGAGCGCCTCTCGGATGGCCTTGAGACGCTGCTGCAGCATGTCACGGTGCGCGGCGCGGCACGCGGCGATGAGCTCGGCCTGGGTCTGGGCCAGCGCCAGTTCGAGCGACCGGCGCTGCTGAAGCCGGTCGCGCTCGGCCGGCGACAGCGCCGGGAGGCCCGTTTTCGTCTGGGCGGCATCGGCCTGCTGCGATTCCACCGCCTTCGACTCCCAGCCACGCGCCATGGCTTCCATGGTACACCCTCGTCCCACAGGCGGACAGTCGGCGTGGGCCTTGCTCACGACGCCGGTCTCCGCCACCCTGGGCTAAGCTCCTGCAGTCTCGCGACTTACTCGGTGGCCGGCGCGATGGCAGGGAACATGCTGAGGCAGTCGCCGCATGGACCGCATCATTCAGGATCTCCGTCACGCCGCGCGCATGCTGATGCGCACGCCGCTGTTCACCATCGTCATCATCTTCACCCTGGCCGTCGGCATCGGCGCCAACACCGCGATGTTCTCGGTCGTCAACGCCGTGCTGCTGCAGGGGCTGCCCTTCCGGGACGCCCATCGCATCGTTGATCTCAACGAGGTGGAAGTCCGCAACCGCGACCGCGGGGCGATCGCGCCGGCCAATTTCCTGGACTGGCGAAAGCAGGCACAGTCGTTCGACGCGATGGCCGTCTACATGGTGCGCAACACCAACGTGGCCACCGCTGGCGGCGAGCCCGAGCGGCTGGCCGCCGCGTTCACGTCCACCAATTTCTTCGACGTACTGGGCGTGACACCGGTGCTGGGCCGCGCCTTCGTGCCCTCCGAGGCCGAGCCGGGACAGTCCAACTCGGTAGTGCTCGGCTACGCGCTTTGGCAGCGCCGCTTTGCCGGCGCGCCCGATGTCGTCGGGCAGACGCTGCGCCTGAACGGCGAGACGTACACGATTGTGGGCGTGATGCCGGCCGCGGTGAGCTTCCCGGCCCGCGCCGAGATGTGGATCGCCTCCACCTACGACGTGCCAGGAGGCGGGGACGGCGACCCGCGAGAGAACCGAGGCATGCACTACCTGCGCGGCATCGCGCGCATGAAAGCGGGTGTCTCGCTGTCCGCGGCCAACGCCGAGCTCGACACGATTGGCCAGCAGCTGGCGCGCGCCTATCCGGATACCAACTCGAACTTCACGCCGCTGGTCACGCCGCTTCAGGACGTGCTGGTGCGCTCGGCCCGCACGCCGCTCCTGGTGCTGCTGGGCGCGGTTCTGTGCGTGCTGCTGATCGTGGTCGCCAACGTCGCGAACCTGCTGATGGCGCGCGCCACGGTGCGCGCCCGCGAGCTGGCGATTCGCGCGGCGCTGGGTGCCGGCCGCCGCGTGCTGGTGCGGCAGCTGCTCACCGAGAGCGTGCTGCTGGCCGTCGTCGGCGGCGTCCTCGGGATCCTGCTGGCGTTCTGGGGGGTGGACCTCATCCTCGCGCTCGAGCCAGGCGAGATTCCGCGCGTCGCGCCGATTGCCGTGGATGGCCAGGCGCTGGCCTTCGCGCTCGGGCTCTCGGTGGTCACGGGCCTGCTGTTCGGCGTGGTCCCCGCGTGGCAGGCGTCGCGTCCCGAGCTGCAGAGCACGTTGAAGGACGCCACCCGCGGCACGACGGGCGACGGCCATCGTCACCTGGCGCGCATGGGGCTGGTGCTGGCCGAGGTGTCGCTCTCGCTGGTGCTGCTGGTGGGTGCCGGGCTGCTCTTCCGCAGCCTGATGAACCTGCTGGACGTGCCGCTGGGCTTCTCGTCCGCGCGCATCACGACGATGCAGGTGGCGCCGACGGGGGAGGGCTATCGCGCGCCGGCACAGGCTGTTGCGTACTGGGAGCAGGTGCAGGATCGCCTCCAGGCCATCCCCGGCGTGGAGCAGGTCGCCCTCACCAACACCCTGCCGATGGGGGGCACGTTCGGGATCCTGAGTTACAGGACATCCGGGAGGCCCGAACTGCCGCCGGGCCAGTCGCCGCTGTCGCACTATGCCAGCGTGTCGCCGGGCTACTTCGCCACGCTGGGTGTGCCCCTCGTGCGCGGGCGCGAGTTCGAGCGCCGCGATGCCGTGATCGACCCGCGCGTGCTGGTGATCAACGAGGCGATGGCCCGGCGCGAGTTCCCCGGTGAAGATCCGATCGGCCAGCGCTTCTCGTTCGACTCCGGCCCGGACGGCGAGCCGGAGTGGCTCGAGATCGTCGGCGTGGTGGGGAACATCCGCCAATACGGCGTGGAGCAGGAGCCCGTACCGACGACCTTCGTGGTGCACACGGCGGCGCCCGGCCAGCCGCTGACGATCATGGTGCGCTCTGCCGGGGAGCCTGCATCGGTGACCGGCGCGGTCCGCGCGGCGCTGCAGGGCATCGACCCGTCGCTGCCCATCACGAGCATGCGGCCCCTGGACGAGGTGATTGGCGCGTCGCTGACGCAGCGCCGCTTCAACATGACGCTGCTGACGGTGTTCGCCGGCATCGCGCTGGTGCTGGCCGTCGCGGGCATCTACGGCACCGTCTCGTATGCCGTGGCGCAGCGGACGCAGGAACTGGGGATTCGCGTGGCGCTGGGAGCCTCGGGCAACGACGTGCTCCGCCTGGTGCTGTGGGACGGGCTGAAGCCCGTGCTGGCAGGCCTCGCGGTCGGGCTCGTCGGCGCTTTCCTGCTCAGCCGCTCGCTGGACCGCCTGGTGTACGGCGTCTCTACGTCGGATCCGGCCACCTTCGTCGTGCTGCCGCTGCTTCTGGCGACGGTGGCGGTTGTAGCCAGCCTGATTCCCGCTCTCCGCGCCGCGCGGGTGGATCCGATGACCGCGTTGAGGGTGGACTGAGCGATCGCATCGGGAGAGGAATTGCGACGGGAGCGAAATTGCGTCGGGAGGGCATTGCGTCGGGATCACCTTGTGGCCTCTGCCTTCCCGGCGCTGTTCCCCTCCCGAATATCCTCGGTCCCTCCCGGGAGTGTCCTCCCGTCCCCTCCCGACGTATACTTTTCCCCGAACCTCGCGGGGGTCGCCGCTCTTCAACCAGACGCCCCTACTTGCGCCCCGGCTCGCGGGCGCGCAGATGGAGGACACGCGAGCACAAGCCCGGAGTGTGCCCATGTCCCGTTTCACGTCCGTCACCCCCAACCTCATCGTTCGCGATCTCACCCGCAGCACCGCGTTCTACCGCGACGTGCTGGGCTTCACCGTCAAGCAGACCGTGCCGGACGAGGCGCCATTCGTCTTCGTGTGGCTGGAGCGCGACGGCGTGCCGGTCTTCCTGAACGCCGCGCATGCCGTGGTGGAGGACTATCCCGATGCCGGCTCCCGTCCCGCGGGCGGGACGGCCACGATGTTCTTCATCGTGTCCGAAGTGGACGCGCTGCACGCCGCGGTGTCGCCGCTCGCGCCGGTCGTGATGCCGCTCAAGACGCAGTTCTACGGCATGCGCGAGTTCGCGGTCACCGATCCGGACGGGCACATCCTGACGTTTGCGGAACGGGTGGGAGAGTAGCGGACGGTGGAGTGGAGTGCTGGGTGCTGAGTGCGGAGTGCTGCGTGCGAGTGCGGGGTGCGGAGTGCACAGTGCGAGTGCAGAGTGCCCGCGCACTCTGCACCCAGGACTCTGCACTCCAAACCTGCACTCGGCACTCGCACCCAGCACCCCGCACTCGGCACTCGCACGCAGCACTCCGCACCCAGCACTCCGCACTCTTTTTCTGATTCCGGATGCCCCCTGCCCCCCCGCCGGCGATCATTACCACCTGCCGCGTTCCCGATGATCCGGCCGGGCGCGAGTGGGCGCTCGCGCGCGAGGGGGTGGCCGACTCGCCAGGGTGGGTGCTGATCTATCGAACTGCCACGCCGCCGACGCCGTCGGTCGCCCTTCCACTCCCGGCGGGGTCGCCGCGGGTCAGCGCGGACCGTGTCGAGCTCGACTACCGTTCGGCCAACGGCGGCCGCTCGGTGATGATGGACGCTCGCGAGACGGGGCCGTCGACCATTGACGTGTTCGTCAACTTCGAGCTGGAGGTGAACGTCGAGCGCGACCTGGATCGGGCCGTTGACGCCATGAACACCGCGGGGCCGCTCCAGGTGGGTTGCACGTTCGGCGGCGGGGCAGGACCCCCGCGAGGCGATCAATGGATGCTGGGCGCAGGCGACGCGTGGGGCATGGCGCTGTTCCAG
>DAIRFN010000032.1:0-25049 GCA_036795065.1 Vicinamibacterales bacterium | reverse complement strand
GCGTGGAGGTGTGGCTGTCGCCGCACGCGATGGTCATGCCCGGCTGCGTCAGCCCGAGCTCGGGGCCAATCACGTGGACGATGCCCTGGTGCGCGTCGCCGAGGCCGAAGAGCGGGATGTGGTGCTCGCGGCAATTCGCCTCGAGCGTGGCGATCATCTCCTCGGCCACCGGGTCCCGGGCGGGCCGCCGCAGGCTGGACGTTGGGATGATGTGGTCCATCGTCCCGAAGATGCGGTCGGGGAACGCGGGCGTGAGCCCGCGCTCACGCAGCATCGCGAACGCCTGCGGGGTGGTGACCTCGTGGATGAGGTGCAGGCCGATGAAGAGCTGCGTCTGCCCGGTCGGCAGTCGCCGGACCGTGTGCAGATCCCAGACCTTGTCGAGGAGGGTCGCCACTATGCCTTCAGCCGCTTGTTCACTTCGGCCCAGTTGATGACGTTCCAGAATGCCCCGACGTAGTCGGCGCGGCGGTTCTGGTACTTCAGGTAGTACGCGTGCTCCCACACGTCGAGGCCGAAGATGCCGCGCTTGCTCTCCATCGACGGCGTGTCCTGATTGGCCGTGCTGTGGATGACGAGCTTGCCGTTGTCGTCGCTCAGCCACGCCCAGCCACTGCCGAAGCGGCCCATCGCCGCCGCCGCGAACATCTCCTTGAACTTGTCGAAGCTGCCAAAGCTCGCGTTGATGGCATCGGCCACGGCGCCGATCGGAGGCCCGCCCGCGTTGGGGGCCATCAGCGTCCAGAATTGCATGTGGTTCCAGTGGCCGCCGCCGTTGTTGCGAACGGCGGTCCGCACGCTCTCCGGCACCTGGCCAAGGTTCTTCAGCATTTCCTCGAGCGGCATCTTGCCCGCGGCGCCGGCATTGGCCACCGCGTTGTTCAGGTTCGTCACGTAGGCCTGGTGGTGTCGGTCGTGGTGAATCTGCATGGTCTGCGCGTCGATGTGAGGCTCGAGCGCGGCAAACGGGTAGGGGAGAGGGGCCAGCGAGAACGGTCCGGCTGGCGCCGGGGCCTGAACCGGGGTGTCGATTCCGCCTGCTCCGGCGGGGCGGACGGTGGCCAGGGCCAGGCCGCCAAGGCCCAGGGTCGAAAACATCTGTCGGCGCGTCAGCGTCATGGGTGTGTTCCCCTCGATGAGAGGCCTACAGCTTACACCTCCGGGTATATTGCTGGCATGCGTTACCACCTGCCCGTTGTCCTTGGCTGTCTGACCCTCGCCGGTGCGCCGGTTCCCGCGCAGGAGGCTGCCCGCCGCGCGATCGCTCTGGAGGATCACTCGCGCCTGGTCGCCGTGGCCGACCCCCAGCGCTCGCCCGAGGGCGAATGGGTGGCCTACACGGTGACCACCAACGACGTCGAGAAGGACAAACGGAATACCGACGTCTGGATGGTGACGTGGGACGGCAGCGCTCGCGTGCAGCTCACCTCGTCGCCAGACGACGAGTCGTCGCCACGTTGGAGCCCCGACGGGACGTTCCTGGCCTTTGTCGCCTCTCGGGGAGCCGAGGAGGAGAAGAAGAAGGGCACGCAAATCTGGCTGCTCGACCGGCGTGGCGGCGAGGCGCGCAAGGTGAGCGACGTGAAAGGCGGCGTCTCCGAGATCCAGTGGTCGCCAGACAGCACGCGCATCGCCTTCGTCATCGGCGACGACGACCCGGACGAAGACCCTGAGAAGAAGGAAGGGTGGAAGCGCAAGACGCCTCCGCCCATCGTCATCGACCGCTATCACTTCAAGCAGGACCGCGAGGGTTACCTTCGACGCCTCTACGATCACATCGCCGTGCTCGACGTCGCGACCGGGAAGCACATCGTGCTCACGAGCGGGCAGGTGGACGACGGGAACCCGGCGTGGTCGCCGGACGGGAAGCAGATCGCGTTTCTCAGCAAGCGTGCGCATGCCGACCCGGACCGCACGGCGAACCAGGACCTCTGGGTGATCGAGGCCCGCGAGGGCGTCTTCCCGCGGCAGGTGACCAGCACCCCCGAGGGCGAGAGCGGGCGACCGGCGTGGAGCCCCGACGGCGCGCGCATCGCCGTGCTGCTGGGCGACGTGGACCGGAACTACGCGTACGACATGAACACGCTGGCCATGGTGCCCGCGCCGACGGGCACCTCGGCGCCGGTGCCGAAGCCCGCCATCTTCATGTCGCAGCTCGATCGCGCGGTCTCGAACATCGCGTGGTCGGCCGATGGCGAATCGGTGTCGTTCCTCGTCGAGGACGATCGCCGCATGCAGCTGGCCTCGGTGCCGGCGGGCCGCGTGTCGACGCGGGGCGTGGAGCCGCTCACGACGGGCAAGCGCGCGGTGCGCGCGCTCAGCCCCGGCAAGGACGGCAACTTCGCGGTCCTGATGACCACGCCAACGCAGCCTCCAGAGGTATTCGCGCTGGAGGGCGGCGCCTTCCGCCAGCTCACCACGCACAACGACGCGTTGCTGAAAGAGCTCCAGCTGGCCACCACCGAAGACTTCCAGTCGAAGAGCAAGGATGGCACCGAGGTGCACGGCCTCATCGTGAAGCCGGCGGGATTCGTGACGGGCCGGACGTACCCGACGGTGCTCATCATCCACGGTGGCCCGAACGGGCAGGATGAGCACGAGTTCGACTTCGAGCGCGAGTTGTTCGCGGCCCACGGCTACGTGGTCCTTACCGTCAATTACCGGGGCAGCGCCGGGCGGGGCAGCGCGTACCAGAAGGCCATCTACGCCGACTGGGGAAACCTCGAGGTGATGGACATCCTGGGCACGGTGGACGAGGCGGTGAAGCAGGGCATTGCCGACCCTGAGCGGCTCGGCATCGGCGGGTGGAGCTATGGCGGCATCTCCACGAATTACACCATCGCCACCGACCCGCGGTTCAAGGCCGCCGTCAGCGGCGCCGGCAGCTCGATGCAGGCCTCGATGTACGGCCTCGATCAGTACATCGTCCAGTGGGACATCGAGATCGGACCGCCGTGGAAGGCGAAGGCCCTGTACGACAAGGTGTCCTACCCGTTCTTCCATGCGGATCGGATCAAGACGCCCACGCTGTTCATGGGCGGCGAAAAGGACTTCAACGTGCCCATCGCCGGCAGCGAGCAGATGTACCAGGCTCTCAGGAGCCTCGGCGTGCCGACCGAGTTGGTGATCTACCCCGGGCAGTTCCACTCGCTGACGGTGCCCAGCTACCAGCGCGATCGCCTGCAGCGGTACCTCGACTGGTTCAACAAGTACCTGCAGCCGGCGAGCACCACGTCCCCGGGCCAGTGAGCACCGCACGCTTCTCGGTGGTCGAAGCGACGGTGGCGAGCGTGCACGCCGCACTCGCCTCCGGCGAGACGACGTGCGTGGACGTCGTGCGCGCGTGCCTCGATCGCATCGAGGCGTTCGACCGCACGGGCCCTGCGCTCCGCGCCATCCTCACGGTGAACCCGCGCGCCCTCCAGACCGCGGCCGAGATGGACCGCCTCCGCGCCAGGGGCGCGCCGCTGCCGCCGCTGCACGGCATCCCGCTGGTGCTGAAGGACAACTTCGACACCGCCGATCTGCCGACCACGGGCGGCGCGGTGACGCTGGCCGATGCCATCCCGCCGCGTGACGCGTTCGTGGTGAGCCGCCTCCGCGAGGCCGGCGCCATCGTGATAGGCAAGGCCAACCAGACCGAGCTGGCGTTGAACGGATCGTCGGTCAGCTCGCTCGGAGGCCAGACCCTGAACCCGTACGACCTGACGCGCACGCCCGGCGGATCGAGCGGCGGCACGGGCGCGGCGATCGCCGCCAGTTACGCGGTCCTGGGCACGGGCAGCGACACGGGACAATCCATCCGGTCGCCGGCATCGGCGTGCGCGCTGGTGGGCGTGCGACCCACCCGCGGGCTGGTGAGCCGCCGCGGCGTGATGCCGTTCAGTCCCACGCAGGACGAGGTGGGGCCCATCACCCGCACGGTGGAGGACGCGGCGCGCATGCTCGACGTGATGGCGGGCTACGACCCGGAGGACGCCGCCACGGCGCTGGGCGTCGGCCGCGCCCCCGCGTCTTATCGCGCGGCGCTCGGGCCAGACGCGCTTCACGGCGCGCACCTGGGCCTGCTCGAATCGTTCGTGGGCACTGCCGACGTGCACCAGCCGGTGAACGCGGTGGTCCGCGACGCCGTTGCCCGAATGGAGGCGCTTGGCGCGACGGTCGTTCCCGTCGAGATTCCCGGCCTCGACCGACTGACGCGCGATCTCAGCCTCATGCGCCTCGAACTGGCCGCCGCCTTCGACGCCTACCTGGCTTCGCTCGGCGAACGCGCGCCGGTACCGACGCTCGCCCAATTTGTGGCCCGTGGCGAGTTCCACCCCTCTCTCAGGGCCGACCTCGAGGCGGCGCTGCAGGTGGTGGGCGGGCCGGCGACGCCCGATCACGCGCACATGTGCCGGCGTCGCGACGCGCTCCGCGACGCCGTTCAACAGGCACTCGACGCCCAGGCGCTCGATGGGATCGTGTATCCCCACCAACGGCGGCTCGCGGTGCCGGTGGGCGAGGAGCAGGTGGACCGCAACGGTGTGCTCTCGAACAGCACCGGATATCCCGCCGTGGTGTTTCCCGCCGGTTTCGCGGCCCCGACGGCCACGGCCCCCATCGGCGTGCCGGTCGGGATGGAGGTGCTGGGCCCGGCCTGGAGCGAGGGCCGCCTCCTGGCGTTTGCGTATGCCTTCGAGCAGGGCGTCTTGCCCAGGCGTACACCGCTCAGCACGCCGCCCATGGCTCACCGGTAGACCCTGCCACCCTGATCGTCGTCATACCGCGCGGGGTGCCCGCCCGTGATACGATGATTCAAAGTGAGATCAAGTCTCACTTCGGACCCAGCCATGCCCCATCACCGTCCGCTAGCCCGCGTGCCCGTTGGCTCGACAGCCGTGGTGTCCCGTGTCTCCGGTACCAGGACGGTGGTGCGGCGACTGATGGAAATGGGCCTGGTGCCGGGCACCCCCGTGACCGTGCAGCGGACGGCCCCCCTCGGCGACCCCGTGGAGCTTCGCGTGCGCAACTACGCCCTGTCGATCAGGCGGGCCGACGCGCTCGGTATCGAAGTGGAGTGAGATGACTCCGACCGTGCTGGCGCAGGGCCCCCGCGCGCGCCAGGCGCTGGTGCTCGTCGCGGGCAATCCCAACTCGGGCAAGTCGACCGTGTTCAACGCCCTCTCGGGCGCGCGGACGCGCGTGGGCAACTATCCCGGCGTCACCATCGAACGACGGTCGGCCGTGGTCAGCCTGCACGAAGGCGCGTCGATCGAGCTCACCGACCTCCCCGGCACGTACTCGCTGAGTGCCCGCTCGCGCGAGGAACAGATTGCCGTCGAGTCGCTGCTCGGGCGCGGCCCTCGCCGCCCCGATGCCATCCTCGTCGTCGCCGATGCGACGGCCCTGGCGCGGGCTCTCTACCTGACGCTCGAAATCCTCGAGATTGGCCGCCCCGTCGTCATCGCCCTCAATATGACGGACGAGGCCCTGCGCGACGGCATCGCCATCGACGCCGCGCGCCTCGAGCGGCTGACCGGCGCGCGCGTGATCCCCACCGTGGCCAGCAAGGGCGTCGGCACCGACCAGCTGAAGTCGGCGCTGGCCGAGGCGGTCCGCAGCCAGTCGCTGCCGCACGTCCCCGAGGTGGTTCGTCCGCCTGCCCTCCAGGCCGACCTGGCCGAGCTCGAGGGACTGATCCTGGCCGAACGCCTGATGGATCGGCCCGAGGAGGCGCGGGTCTGGGCGCAGTGGCTGCTGCTGTCGCTCGATCACGAGGGCTCGGACGAGTTGACGGGCATCCCGCCGACCATGCGTGCCGCCGTGCGTCGCATCCACCAGCGAGGGGCCGAGGCCGGCCGGAACATGGACCTCGAGATCATCGGCGCCCGTTACCAGCTGGTCGATCGATTGATCGCGGAGGCCTGCTCCGCGCCCACGCCGGGCCGCCGGAGCTGGACCGACCGTGTCGACGCCGTGCTCACGCACAAGGTGGGCGGCGCCCTGGCCTTCGCGGCCGTGATGATGGTGGTGTTCCAGGCGCTCTTCAGCTGGTCGGAGCCGGCGATTGGCACCATCGAGTCCGCGATCGCGGCCGTGCAGACGTGGGTGGGCAGCGTCATGCCCCCCGGACCGCTCACGAGCCTCATCGTCGACGGCGTGATTGCCGGCGTGGGCAACGTGGTCGTCTTCGTCCCGCAAATCGCGCTCCTCTTCCTCTTCATCGGGCTGCTCGAAGACCTGGGATACCTGGCGCGCGCGGCGTTCGTGATCGATCGGGTGATGCGCGCCGTCGGCCTGCACGGCAAGGCCTTCGTGCCCATGCTCTCGGGCTTCTCCTGCGCGGTGCCGGCGGTGATGGCCACGCGCACGCTCGAGAGCCGGACCGATCGGCTGCTGACGATGCTGGTGCTGCCGCTCACATCGTGCAGCGCCCGGTTGCCGGTGTACGTGCTCGTGACCGCCACGGTGTTCGCCCCCGGCGCCAGCGTCGGGTTCCTCAGCGCCGGCGCGGTGGCGCTCTTCGCCATGTACGCGCTCTCCGTGGTGGCGGCCCTGGTGGCGGCGGCCGTGCTGCGCCGCACGGTGCTGAAGGGCCCCGTGCCGACACTGGTCCTCGAGCTGCCGCCCTACCGCCTGCCGGTGATGAGCGTGCTGCTGCGAGGGGTATGGCAGCGCCTGAAGACGTTCCTGGTGGACGCCGGCACCGTGATCCTGGCGCTCACCATCGTGTTGTGGGCGCTCCTGTCCTATCCGAAGAGCGACGCCGTCGCAGCGCAGGCCGAAGGCGAGCGCGGGGAGGTGGCGGCCCAGGCGCTGCCGGACGAGGAACGCGAGGCGCGCCTCGCGGCGATCGACAGCCACGAGAGCGGCGCGCAGCTGCGCAACAGCGTGGCAGGGCGCCTCGGGCGGCTGATGGAACCGGTGATCGAGCCGCTCGGCTTCGACTGGCGGATTGGCGTCGGCATCCTCGGCGCGTTTGCCGCGCGTGAGGTGTTCGTGGGCACGCTGGGCGTGGTCTTCGACATCTCCGACGCGGACGAAACCAACGAGCCGCTGCGCGAGGTCCTCCGCGGCGCCACGTGGCCGGATGGCGCGACGCTGATGACCCCGCTCGCCGGCATCTCGCTGATGGTGTTCTTCGTGCTCGCGTGTCAGTGCATGAGCACGGTGGCGGTAGTGAAACGCGAGTCGGGCACGTGGCGCTGGCCGCTCTTCATGATTGCCTACATGACGGCGCTCGCCTACGTGGCGTCGCTCACGGTGTACCAGGTGGGCAGCCGCCTGGGTTGGGGTCTGTCATGACCTGGCAGGACCTGGGCGTGGTGGTCGTCGTCGGTGGCGCCGTCTATTACCTGGCGCGCAAGTTCTTCGGCCGCCCGAAGCGCAGGGTGACCACCACGTTCGTCCCCCTCAAGAGTCTCAAGAAGTAATCCGCCTCGGGCCCGCGTCACGCCTGCCCGGCCCCGCACGGACCTGCGCGGCCGCGCAGTGCGGTGACACTTGATGACTTGCCACCGCCGCTGAGGTGGCACAAGAGGGCTGACCATTCTCTGGGTCGCGACCATGCCCTTCGCGGCCGACACCCGTGGTCTGCCCGGCGCCGAGGTGGGACCTTCCGCTCTGTGGGCGCGCCTTTCGGGCGGTGACCCGGCGGGGGCGCTGGCCGGGGCGCTGACCGGCGTCCTGTTCCTTCCCGGGTTCCGCCTCGACCTCCTGCTGTGCGTGACCGGCCTGGTCCTGTCGCTCGGCCGGCCGCTACCGGCGCTTCGCCTGCTGATCCGGCGCGCGCGCGCCATCCTGCCCGGCTACTGGCTCGGCACTCTCGCCGTCGCCGCGCGACCTCATGGAGCGGGCGTAGCCGCCTTCATGGGGTGAGCGCGTAGCTCAGGCTTTCGCGCAGCACCGGGTCTGCCTCCTCTAGCGCGCGACCTGCCACCGGTCGTTGAGGCGACCGTCGACGTCGATGGCCTCAACGGCGAACCGATCCCTCGTGGCGCGGGCGCGGACGAAATGGTGAGCCAGGATCACGCGGTCCGGCCCTTCGTCTGCGGCCCTCGGCGCCTCGAGCGTGCCGCCGGCCCCGCCCGTGATGAGCACGTGCAGTAGCCGGCGACCGACCGGAACTGTCAGATGCTCGTACGCGTGACTGTGGCCGGCGATCACCAGGTCCAGTTCTCCATGCGTGACCAGGCGGTGTACGACGTGGCGCGTGGCCTCGTCGCCGTCGTACCCGGTCCATGAGCGGGAGTAGGGAGGTTGGTGGACCAGCAGGATGCGCCACGAGGCGCGCCGCCACGCGTCGGAGCCCATCTCCCGCTTCAGCCACAGCCCCTGCGGACTCGCCTCGGAGATGCCCAGGGGAAACTCCATATTCAGGTCGATGGCGGCCAGTCGCACAACGCCGCAAGACCATGCGAACCAAGGCGCGCGACCGCCGGGACGGAAGAGATCGAGGTATTGCCGAGCGCGCAGGTCGTTGTAGAAGCCGTCGTAATCATGATTGCCGGCGATGGCCACGACGGGCACACGACGGGCCAACGGCGTCACGGTCCTGATGAACGCGCGCCAGGCGGCCGGGTTCGATCCGTCGTCGACGAGATCGCCCACGCCGACCGAGAAGTCGTGCGGCGCCTCTGCCATCGTCGACGCCAGTCGGGCGAAGGTATCCCATCCTCCCTGGCTGTCGGCCCACGCCGTGAAGTTGCAGGACTGACCCGGCCCCGGCATCTGCTCGCGGAAGCGTGCCGATTCCACCGGCGCGAGTCCGGCTGGCAGCGGTTCCCGATCGGGCGGCGATCGGTCGATCATCGATGCGGGAACGATGCGGACCGACGTGAGCCCGCCTCGCATGGCATTGTTCAGCACGCGGACGGTCACCTCGCGAAACCGGCGGACGATGCCTCTGGAGGCGTCCGGCACGGGGAACCACCGCGCGTGATTCGCAAGGCGCTGCCCATCGACGAACACCTGCGCGCCATCGTCTGCGTGCACCAGCAGTGCGCTGCCTTCAGGGATCTCCAGCGCGCGGCGATACCAGAGCGGCATATTGGGCTCCAGCACGCGGTGAGGGAGGTCGACGCGATCCGTGGACGGCGGCATGGAGGCGGCCTCTACGATCAGGCCCTCCTGAGGCGTGCCGCGCGCGAACAACCACTCGGTGCCCAGGTCATCGCCCATCGCGCCTTGCGTCGACAACTGCACTACCGCCAGCGCGCTCGCGACCACCGAACCCCAATGCCGCACGAGTGCGACTCTAGACCCCGGGTATGTCGTCGACGTGACGATGCACTGCCGTCGCAGCGCCGTCGCGATGCCTTCACGCGCGGCCTCTATGCTCGACAGCTCGAGACGTACTCACCTGGAGGATCCCGTGCTGCTTCGCATACTGATTCTGGCGTGTCTGGTCGCCATCACCGCCCACTCCGAGGGGCGCGCATTCGCGCAATCTACCTACGGCGCCGTTCTCGGCGTGGCCGCCGACGACAGCGGCGGCGTGCTGCCGGGCGCCACGGTGACGCTCACCGAGGTGCAGACGGCTGTCGCCCGCTCGACGACGACGAAGGAGAACGGCAGCTACGAGTTCCTCAACCTGACGCAGGGCCTGTACCGCGTCGACGTGGAACTTCAGGGGTTCCGAAAGTTCTCGACGGAGCCCTTCCGGGTAGAGGCACGGGAGACCAAGCGCATCAACGCCATGCTGGTGGTCGGAGGGATCACCGAGGCCGTGGTCGTGCAGAGCGTGGCACCCATCATCAACACCGAGACACCGACGGTGTCCTCGGCCACGTCGAACCGCGAGCTGCAGGAGCTGCCATTCACGTTCCGCACCCAGAACACCTCGCCGATCCTGGCGATTCAGGTGATTCCTGAGGTGCAGCGCTCCAATCAGCAGTTCTCCCTTTCGGGAAGCCTGCCCTACCAGAACGAGGTGTCGGTGGACGGCATTCTCACGACAAGCGTTCGCCGCAACGGCATCGGCGCCGAAGGCTTCAACGTCTTTCCGTCCATCGAGTCCGTTCAGGAGATCAAGGTGAGCTCGGTGAACAACACTGCCGAGTACGCCCAGCTCGGCGACATCACGACGGTGTCGAAGCCTGGGACGAACACGTTCGGCGGGACCGCCTTCTGGAACTACAACAACGAAGGCCTGAATGCGAACCCCAACTACTTCACCCCGTCGCAGCGACCCAATCCCAGCGACAACCACAACGTCGGTGGAAGCCTCGGCGGCCCGCTCCTCAGGAATCGAACCTTCTTCTTCGGGACCTTCGAGCGGCTGGACATCTCCCGGACACAATCGGCCACGGCTACCGTTCCGCAGGACGCGTACCGGAGCGGCGACTTCTCGGCGCTGTCGACGCCGCTCGTCGATCCGGCCACGGGCCAGCCGTTCCCGGGCAACCTCATCCCCGCCTCACGCATCAACCCGGTGGCCTCCCGGCTGCTGGGGTCGTACCTCCCCGCACCGAACGATGGCGCGGCGCTCTACCGCTACAACCTGGATGCGACGGAAGTGTCGAATCAGTTCGACGTGCGCGTCGACCAGAACTTCAAGTCGGGCCACACGCTGTTCGGGCGGCTCAGCTGGAAGGATCTCGAACGGCTGTCGCCGACCACCTACGAAAGCCTAGGACCGCGGACCTTCGACAATCCGGTGTCGACGTTCGTCGTGTCCGACAACTACGCCATCTCGGCGAATCTCCTCAACGAGGCGCGCGTGGGTTTCACCAAGGCCGACCAGGGGTTCACCACCGGGCAGGTGGGTGCGGACGTCATCGGCGACCTCGGCCTGCGGTTATTGTCGCAGAGCATTCCTGGCGGCACCGGCACCCCGTACGTGGACATCGCCGGTTACAGCCGGTTCGGCGAGAGCCAGGAGGAGCCGCTCACGCAGGACACGTTCCAGGTGGCCGACAGTCTCACCTGGACGCGCGGCAACCATACGATGAAGAGCGGATTCGACATCCAATGGTTCAACTGGACCAGCCCGGTGAACTTCACCGGTGCCGACGACTTCGGCGTGTTCCGGTTCAACAACAACATCGCGGGCGGTGGCACCGGGAACCCCGTTGCGAACTTCCTGCTGGGCCTCCCGACCGACGTGGACCAGACCGCGTCGGGGCCGAACGTCGACGGCGTGGCGACGCACTACGGCTTCTACGTCCAGGACGAGTGGCGCGCCGGCGCCGACATCACGCTGAGCGTCGGCGTGCGCTACGACCTGCGGCCCGGCTTCGAGGATCGGGAGGGCAACATCACCAACTTCCTGCGTGACACGCCGAACGGCGATGTCGTGGTGCCGGACGCCGCCTCGCTGGCGCTGACCTCCCCCGGCTTCGCTGGGTCGATCGGGACGTCGCGCCTCCTGACCGCGGACGAGGCCGGGCTCCCGCTCGCGCTCCGGAACAGCGACACCAACAACATCGCGCCTCGCCTCGGCATCGCCTGGCGACCGGGGGGCGACACCCGAACTGTGGTGCGCGCCGGCTACGGCCTGTACTACACGCGGGTCCTCGGGGCGGTCTTCAATTCGCTCACCGGCATCCACACCTCCGACAACGTGACGTTCGCCAACAGCTTCGATGCCACCACGCGCAGCTACGCCATCGTCTGGCCGAACACGTTCGCCGGCGATCCCGGACGCGGCGTGACGCGCGTGGGCACGCAGAACTTCTCGACCGCCAACGATCCGGACTACAAGGACCCGATCACGCAGCAGTGGAGCCTGACCTTCGAACGCGAGCTCAACCGCCGCAACTCGCTCCGTGTGACGTACTCGGGTTTCCGGAGCACCGACCTGACGATGGCGCCCGACCTGAACCAGATTGCGCCGAACACCGTCGGGTATGCGAACTTGCCCCGCGAAGCGCGGCCCTATCCGAACTGGAACCGCGTCAACACGCGCGACAACGGGGGGTATCACCACTACCACGACCTGCTGTTCCAGCTGCGCGGCGACCTGACATCCTTGGGCCTCTCCCACACGACCAGCTACAAGTGGGCGCGCTCCATCGACAACATCGAGGACCGCGGGGCGGGGCAGAGTGACTTCCAGTCGGAGATCAACGGGCGCACCGATGACCGGTTCGACCCCGACTACATGCGAGGCAAGACGACCAATATCCCGGATCACCGGTTCGTGAGCAGTCTGATCTGGAACCTGCCGATCGGGCGCGACCGTGCGTTCGGCGCGGACATGCCGGCGGCACTCGACGCCCTCGTCGGCGGCTGGACGCTGTCGTCGGTGGTGCAGGTTCAGTCGGGCGCCCACCTGACGGCGTTCTACAACACGCACTGCGGGTCTGGCACCAACTGTTACGGCAGCGAGAAGGCGGATGCGGTCAGCGGGCAGGATCCGAACGATGGGCCGAGGACCCTGGCCCAGTGGTTCAACACCGGTGCATTCACCGTCGCACCCTTCCGCGATGCCAGCGGCCGATCCATCTTCATCGGGCGCTTCGGCCGCGCGGAGAAGGGGGCCATCACGGGCCCAGGCGTCTGGAACGTGGACTTCGCGGCACTCAAGGACTTCTCACTGGGGTCCCAGATCCGCCTCCGGGTGAACGTGTTCGTGACGAACCTGTTCAACCATGCGAACTGGGGGCGTCCGGACACGAACGTCACCGGCGCGAACTATGGCCGCATCACGACGCTCAACCCGGACTTCCCCCTGCGGACGATCGTGCTGGGGGGAAGGCTGATTTTCTAGCGCGGTAAGCTATGCCGACAATGACATGGCTGTTCCTGGCGGCGGCTCTCCTCGGTGCGGTCGGAGCGCCCGGCGCCCAGCCCGCGCCGGCGCCGGCGTCCGTCGTGCTGGTCACGCTGGACGGCGCGCGTGTCGAGGAGATGTTCGGCGGTCTCGACCTCGACATCCTGCGCTCGACGCTCGAAGCGAACCAACGGGTCGAGGACCAGCCGGTGTACCGGCGGTTCTGGGCCGAGACGCCCGAGGCGCGGCGCGAGAAGCTGATGCCGTTCTTCTGGGGCACGCTGATGAAGGCGCACGGGTCCGTCGCGGGAAACCCCGCGAGGAACAGCCGGGTACGCCTGACCAACGGCCACCGGTTCTCGTATCCGGGCTATTCCGAGATTCTCGTCGGTCGCGCGCACGACGAGACGATCAAGAGCAACGAGCCGGTTCGCAATCCGTACCAGACGGTCCTCGAGTTCATGAGGAGCCGCGCCGGATTGTCGCGCGAGCAGGTGGCCGTCTTCGCGTCGTGGAGCGTGTTCGACGCCATCGTGGAGCACGCCGAAGGCGCCCTCACCGTGAACGCGGGCTTCGAGCCGTTCGAGACGGCGGGCCCGGAGGCCCGCGTGCTGAACGCGCTGCAGGCCGAGACGCCGACGCCGTGGAACTCCGTCAGACACGATGCCTACACGTTTCGCTTCGCCATGGACCACCTCGCGCGGCACAAGCCGCGCGTGCTGTACCTGGCGCTCGGGGAAACGGACGACTGGGCCCACGACGGCCGCTACGATCGGGTCCTCGAAACCTACGCCCGTACAGACCGATCCCTGCAGGAACTGTGGAACTGGCTGCAAGCCCAATCGGAGTATCGTGGCCGTACCCACCTGCTGCTGACCACGGATCACGGCCGTGGCCGCACGACGAAAGACTGGCGCGACCACGGCAAGGACGTGGCCGGCGCTGGGGAGACGTGGATGGCGTTCGTCTCGCCTGGCATGAAGCCACGTGGCGAATGGCGCGATCACCCGCCCCTCACCGCCAGCCAGGTGGCCGCGACGTTGCTCGCCTGGATGGGACTGGACTGGCGCGCGTTCGATCCCCTGGCCGGCAGCCCGGTTCATTAGACGAGGCACCCGATGCTGGACTCGGCCCTGCGCGCGGCGCACCTGTCAGCGCCGTTCATCGTCACCTGGGACGATCACGAGACCGACAACGACTATGCAGGGGACCGCGACGAGCACGACACGCCGCCCGAGGTCTTCCTGCTCCGGCGTGCCGCCGCCTACCAGGCGTACTTCGAGTCGATGCCGCTTCGGCGAGCCCAGTGGCCCACGGGTGCGTCGCTTCGCCTCTTTCGACGCCTGCGCTTCGGCTCGCCCATCGACCTGAGCGTGCTCGACACGCGCCAGTACCGCTCGGACCAGGCCTGTGGCGGCGGGAGCGCCACGGGGTGCGCCGCGGCCCTTGACCCTGCACGGACGATGCTCGGCGACGAGCAGGAGCGCTGGCTGTTCGAGCACCTGGCCACCGCCAGGGCTCGCTGGACTGTGCTCGGCCAGCAGGTGCCGACCTTCGCGCGCGACCACCGCAAGGCCAATCCATCGGGGCAGTTTGCCATGGACAAGGGGGACGGCTACGTTGCGGCACGACAGCGCCTGTATGCGCGCCTCAAAGAGACGAAGGCCCCAAACCCTCTGGTGTTGTCTGGCGATGTCCACCTGCACTACGGCGCGGATCTGAAGGTGGACTTCACCGGCGACGGGGGAGACGTGGCCCCCAATTGGAAGGCGACGCGCACCGACACCCCCCACATCAAGTACCACAGCGGCCGGCGGGGATACATCGACTGCACGGCCACTCCGTCGACGCTCAGGGCCGACTTCAAGATCGTCGAGAAGGTGTCAGTGCCGGGCCTGCCGGTGCTGACGGGCGGATCACTGGTGATGGAAGCGGGCAAGCCTGGGTGCGTTCGCGGTTAGGATAGGGCCATGATTCGACTGACCCTCGTCTCCCTGTTCCCGGCACTACTGCTCGGCCTGGCCGCCGTCGCCTCGGCGCAGGTAGCCGATCGCAAGATCATCACGCTCGAGGGGGCCAAGCGCATCCTGGCGGCTGCCGAGGCCGAGGCCCGCAAGAACAACTGGAACGTCGCCATGGCCGTGGTTGACGAGTCGGGCAACCTCATCGCGTTCCAGAAACTGGACGACACGCAGGTGGGCAGCATCGACATCGCCATTGGCAAGGCACGCACGGCGGCGCGGATGAAGCGGCCGACGAAGGCGTTGGAGGATGCCGTCGCGGGCGGCCGCACCGTGATGCTGGCCGTCGAAGGCATCGTGCCCCTCGAAGGTGGCGTGCCGGTCACGCTCGATGGCCGCATCATCGGTGCCGTGGGCGTCAGCGGCGTCACGTCTCAGCAGGACGCCCAGGTGGCCTCGGCCGGCGCGGCCGCGCTGGGCAAGTAACGGGGACGGCCTGCGACAATTCACCGCAGCGGCAGGCTCCCGCCCAGTCACTAGACTCCGGGGGTGACGCGCTGCCGAGCCCTCTTCCTCACCATGGTCCTGGGACTGGGCCTGCCGGCCTCGGCCCAGGAGACCATCAACTACGCCAGCGTCAGCGGCCGCGTCACCGATCCCCAGGGCGCCCTCGTCTCCCGGGCCACCGTGACGGCCAGGCACACGGAAACCGGCGTGACCGCGTCGGCCGTCACCGACGCGGCGGGGCGCTTCCGGTTCCCGTACCTGCGCGTCGGCCTGTATGAGATCACCGTCATTCACCCGGGCTTCGCCCCCTCCACGCGACAGCTGACACTCACCGTCGGCAGCGCCTTCGAAATCCCGTTCGCCCTGGCGCTCGAGGGCCTGACGACGGCCGTGACGGTGAGCGCCGACGTGCCGGTTCTCGAGTCGGCGCGCAGCCAGGTGGCAACGACGGTCTCGCAGACCGAGCTCAGGAACCTTCCGCTCAACGGGCGCAACTTCCTGGACATCGCGCTGCTGGCGCCCGCGGTGGCCCCGCCCAACATCAACAGCACGCAGCTGTTCGCCGAGACGTCTGCCGTGCCTGGCGTGGGGCTCTCGGTGGGCAGCCAGCGCAACCTCTCGAACAGCTTCATCGTGGATGGACTCTCGGCCAACGACGATGCGGCGGGGTTGAGCGGGATGCCGTACGGGGTGGACGCGGTGGAACAGTTCCAGGTGGTGACCTCCGGCGGCCAGGCCGAGCTCGGTCGCGCGCTGGGCGGATATGTCAACGTCGTGACGCGCAGTGGCACGAACGACGTGCACGGCACCGCGTATGGGTTCTTCCGCGACGACCGCTTCAACGCCGCCAACGCGCTGTCGGGCACGACCCTGCCGATGGAGCAGAAGCAGTACGGCGCCAGCATCGGTGGTCCCATCACCAGGAGCCGGACGTTCTACTTCGCCAACGGCGAGCAGCGGCTGCTGGATCAGTCGGGCCTGACCACCATCAACGACGCGAACGTGGCCATCATCAACGCCAGGCTCGCCTCCGTGGGCTATCCGGGCGCACCGGTCACCACGGGGCTCTACGAGAACCCGGTCCACAGCCTGAACGTGCTGGGGAAGGTCGACCACGCGTTCAGTGGCCGGGATCAGATGAGCATCCGTTACAGCCTGTACGACGTGACCTCGGAGAATTCCCGAGGCGCGGGCGGCCTCAGCGCACCGTCCGCGTCCGCGGGCCTGGACAACCAGGACCAGTCCATCGCCTTCAGCAACACGGTTACGCTCGGCTCGCGCACGGTGAACGAAACGCGCGCGCAGTTCACGCACAGCGACCTGCTGGCACTGCCCACCGACCCCATCGGGCCGGCCGTGAGCATTGCCGGCGTGGCGTCGTTCGGCACGTTCCCATCCAGCCCGCAGGGGCGGTTGAACCGCATGTTCCAGATCGTGGACAACGTGTCTCAGCAGCGCGGCGCGCACGCACTCAGGGCAGGCGTGGACCTCCTCTACAACGACGACCTCATCACCTTTCCGCGCGCGGTCCAGGGGGCGTACTCGTTCTCGTCGCTCGGGAACTTCCTGGCCGGCGTCTACAACAACGCCGGCTTCTCGCAGACGTTCGGGGAGACCCAGGTGAAGCAGGGCAGCGCCAGCCTCGGCGTCTACGTGCAGGACGAGTGGAGCGCCACCTCCAGTCTGACGCTGAACATGGGACTGCGCTACGACCTGCAGTTCCTCGACACCATCGACACGGACGGAAACAACCTGTCGCCTCGCGCGGGGTTTGCGTGGACACCGGGAGCGTCGCGAGATCTCGTCGTGCGCGGCAGCGCAGGTCTCTACTTCGACCGCGTGCCGCTGCGCGCGCTGGCCAACGCGCTGTTGTCGGCTGGCAACACGACGGACCTCGCCAACCTGCGGCAGACGGGGATCAGCCTGTCGCCCGGGCAGGCCGGGGCCCCGGTGTTCGCTGACATCCTGCCGGCGCCCGTGCCGACGGTGACGCTGGTCAACCTCTCCACCATGCAGCGCGACCTGCAGAGCGCCTATTCTCGTCAGGCGAGCGTCGAGGTCGAGCGGCAGCTGGGACGGCTGGGAACCATGAGCGTGGGCTACTCGTACTTGCGCGGGCGGGGGCTTCTCATGGCGATCAACCAGAACGTGCCCTCGTGCGTGCCGTCCGGCACGAACAACGGGTGCCGGCCGATCTCCGCCTACGCGAACAACAGCCAGTACTCGTCGGCCGGCACGTCCACCTACCACGGCCTTCTGCTGTCCTTCGCCCAGCAGCCGTCCGCGTGGGGCTACTACCGCGCCAGCTACACGCTGTCGAAGGCGATGAACAACGTCGGGGAGTTCTTCTTCAGCGGGCCCATCGATCCGTTCGATCTCTCGAAGGACTGGGGTCGCGCGGACAACGACCGCCGGCACCTCTTCGTCTTCTCGGGCGGGGTGAACACGTCCATGGCGCCGGCAACGACGGCCTGGCAGCGCCTCAGTCACGGGTTTCAGCTGAGCTCGATGCTGCAGGCCTATTCGGCGGCGCCGTTCAACATCACATCGGGTGTCACCACCATCCAGGGAACGGCGGGCCGCCCGGTCGTCGATGGCGAATTCATCGCGCGCAACTCGGGGGTGGGAGACGACTTCTTCACTATGAGCCTGCGCGTGAGCCGGACGTTCCGGCTGGGAGACGCGGCGCGGCTCGAGGCGATGGCCGAGGTGTTCAACCTCACGAACGCGGTCAACGAGATCGCGCGGAACACGAACTTCGGGACGGGCGCGTATCCGGCCAATCCCTCGCGGTCGTTCAACCAGGTGACGGCGGTGGGCGACCCGCGCAGCTGGCAGTTCGCCCTTCGCCTGCGCTTCTGAGGCGGACCGCTTCGACGTCGCCGAAGCATCGGCGGTCGCCCCGGCCTCCCGCCGGAGCCTCGTCGCCGACCGGGACCAGGCCGCATTTCGTCCCTCCCCACCGACCGCTCGTCACGAAATCGCAGCCCCGGCGGCTGGCCAGACCCTTGCTTCGGCATAGCGGCATGGTCGAGACACGCCGTCCGCCGCGCGTTGTCCTCGCTGCGCTGCTTGCGCTGGTGGCTGGCGCCGTCGGGGGGTGCAGCGAGTCGCCGACCAGTCCCTCGTCCACAAACGCCCTCCCCCTCGTGCGTGAGACGGCTTCGATGCGGTATTTCCACGAGCCCGGCGACACCATCGACGTCGATCGCCAGGAAGTGTTCAATGCATGGGCGCTGGGGCGGCTCGGCGTGCACCCCCCTCACCCGGTCGAGTACCGGAAGTACTTCTCGCGCGAGGCGATGGGCCGCTACACCGGCAACGCCAGCACCAACGGCTATGCCGAGCCGGAGCGATGGCGTTTCCATACGATCTGGCCGTTCGACACTCACGAGGTGGTGCACGTCTACACTGCCATGATCGGGCGGCCGTCCGACTTCTTCAACGAGGGCATGGCGGTGTCCTTTCAGGCCGATCCGGCCCGGGGCGATTTCACCGTGCGCTTCAACGGGCAACAGGTGCACGAGGCCTGTCGTGCTTACCTGGCGGGGGCCACCCTGCCGTTGCCGCTGTCGCGATACGTGACGACCGAGGGGTTCCGCGGGATTCAGGACAGCGTGCTCAGCTACCGCATGGCAGGCTCGTTCGTGCTGTACCTGACCGAACGCTTCGGCCTGCCCGCGGTGCTGGGGTTCTTTCGAGGCGGGGCCCGCGACGACACGTTGGCCACCACCCGCGCACGATTGCAGGCGGTCCTCGGCGTGACGCTCGAGGAGGCCGAGGCGGAATGGCTCGACATCCTTCGGCGATAGGGAGGGGCGGCTCCTGAGTCCGTTCGATGCTGGCCGACCCCGAGTGCCGGCTACGTCGCCGACCAGGGCGACGGGCGCCTGTTCCGCGCTGCTGTGCCCGTGCCTGAGATGGTCGCGGGAGGCGTGCGGCCCAGGTTGCTCCTGTTGCTGGGCGCGGTGATGGTCATCCTGGTGACCGCGTGCGCCAACGTGGCCAACCTGCTGCTGGCCCGCGCGGACGTGCGCCGGCAGGAAGTGGCGGTGCGGGCGGCCCTCGGCGCCGGGCGTGCCGACCTCGCCCGTCAGCTGCTGACCGAAAGCGTGACCCTCTCGATGATCGGCGGGGCCTTCAGCCTTGCCGTGGCCTGGGCCGCCCTTCGGCTGGTGGTGGTCCTGCGGCCCGCGGGCCTGCCGCGCGTGGACGAAGTGTCGCTGGATCTGCCAGTCCTCGGTGCGGCCGCCGTCCTCGCGATGGTCACCGGTGTGGTTTTCGGCCTGGCGCCCGCGCTGCGCCTGTCCCGGCCCAACCTCTCCGGCGTGCTCGGCGACAGCGGCCGCAGCCTCAGCCCCGGTCGCGCGCGGAAGGTCGCCCGGGGCGCGCTCGTGGTGGCGCAGGTGGCCTCGTCGCTCGTCCTCGCGCTCGGAGCGGGCCTCCTCATCCGCAGTCTCGTGGAGCTCAACCGGGTGGACCTCGGGTTCGACCCGCGTGGGGTGCTCACCGCACAGCTGCAGGTGCCTGCCCCCGATTATCCGCAGAACGCCGAGGTCGTCCGTTTCTACCGTCAGCTGGTCGAGCGGATTCGCGAGTTGCCAGGCGTCACCGACGCCGGCGCCGTGCGCATTCTCCCGCTCAGCCGATCCATTGGCGACTGGTCGATTACCATCGAGGGCCGCCCGTTCGATCCGATGGAGAACCCCAACGCCGACTTCCAGGCCGTCACGCCCGGGTATTTCTCCGCCATGGGGGTCGTGATGCTGCGCGGCCGGCCAATCTCGGAGGCCGATCACGAGGACGCGCCGCTCTCGGCCGTCATCAACGAGACCATGGCCGAGCGCTACTGGCCGGGGGAGGATGCCCTGGGCCGGCGGTTCAGGATGGGGACGGCGGATCAGCCATGGCTCAGCATCGTGGGGATTGCGCGCACGGTGCGCCACAACGAGGTGACCGAAGCGCCGAGGGCCGAGATGTACGTCCCTCACGCGCAGCTGCCGCGGGAAATTGGCTCGACGCCGCGCGGCATGGCGCTGGTCGTGAGGACGAGCGGTGATCCGCTGGCGCTGGCGGGGCCGGTGCGGGAGGCGGTGCGCGTGCTGGATCGCAACCTGCCCGTCTCCGATCTGCGGCCCCTCGCGGCCGTGGCCGCCGACGCGCTGGCGCAGCCGCGCTTCACCACGTGGCTCCTCGGCGTGTTCGCGGCGCTGGCGCTGGCGCTGGCCGCGGTCGGCATCTACGGCACGGTGTCACTGCTCATGGCCGAGCGCTCGGCCGAGGTGGGCATCCGGATGGCACTCGGCGCCGACCCGGGATCCATCCTCAGGTTGGTGATGGGGCAGGGGCTGTCCCTGGCCGGGGCAGGCGTCGCCATCGGACTGGCAGGAGGCGTGGCTCTCACGCGGGGAATCGCGAGCCTGGTCTACGGTGTCGGCACGCTGGATCCGCTCACGTTCGTCGCCGTGCCGGCGCTGCTCTGCGCCGTGGCGGCGCTGGCATGCCTGGTCCCGGCGCGTCGCGCGGCATCACTCGACCCCGTGCTCACGCTTCGCCGCGGCTGACGGCATCGCCGGCCGTCGAGGACCGGAGCCTTCAGCCGGCGACAGGCGCGGGACGGGGCCCGGCCCGTCAGGTCTCGAACAGCGGCGTAAGGACGGGGAGCATCTGCTTCAGCAGCTGCACCGGCAGCGCGCTGGTGAAGTCGTAGCGGGCCGCCTCCCCGCCGGGCACGAACGCGACAATGGTGCCGAAGTAGCGGTCCCCGATCGTGAAGGCGAACGTGGCCGTGCGGTTCACGACTCGCGACCGGCGTCCGTCGGGGCCGTTCGTGATGAAGCGGTTGTCGCCCGTGCCCGTCTTGCCCCCAATCGACAGCACCCGTCCATCGGCCAGCGTGACGCCGCCCGCAAGCCGACGCCCGGTACCCTGTTCCACGACGCCCACCAGTTCGCGCCGAAGCGCTGCGGCAACCGGGCCCGACAGCACCCGCTCGCCCGCGGGACGCATCCGCGTCAGCCGCGTGTCGTACGGCGTGCCTTCACCAAAGTGCACCTCGCCGATGCGCACGGTCGACAGCCGGAGGCCGTCGTTCTGGATGATGCCCAGCAGGTCAGAGAGCGCCGCCGGGTTGTCGCCGGAGCTTCCAATGGCGGTCGCATACGAGGGGACCAGCGATGCGAAGGGGTAACCCTGTCGCCGCCACGACGCGTGAACCAGTCCGAAGGCATCTTCTTCGACCAGCGTCGCGACGGCGCGCTGCCGGGCTCGCGGGTTCGCGGTCTTGAACAGCCACCGGTAGGCATCCTGCCGCTCGGCTGTGCTTGCCTCGATGGCATCCTCGAGGCTTGCGCCCGGGCGCTGGTGGAGGAATCGCACCAGCCACAGCTCCAGTGGATGCACGCGGGCCATGTAGCCCAGGTCCTGCCAGCCCCAGCGGGCCGGGTCGGACTGTTCGAACAGGGCCTTCACGCGCGTTTCGGTCAAGGGCCGCCCTTTCGCACGCGCGCGGAGAAAGTCGTCCAGCGCCTCGACGGGAGCCCCAGGCCTCACCGCGCGAAGGATCGCGGCGAGGCGCGAGGGATTGCCGGCCGCCCGCCGTGTCAGCGCCTCCAGTGCCTGCTCGGGCGCGGAGCCCCGATGCTGCTGATGAAACCGGCGGAGGAAATCCTGCCCTTCGCGGTCAGCGAAGCGCGCCAGCCAGTCCGGCCGCGCCGGGTGCGCCGGGTCGAGGAGCACGCCCGCCCACTCGGGGTTCTCGAACGTGTAGTGGGCAACCAGGTCACGCACCAGGCGGATGAAAACGAGGTTCACCGAGTCGCGCAACGCCTCATGCACCGTCAACGTCGCCCCGTCGTGCCGGCTGTCGAAGTTGTTGAAGCGGTGCACGCCGCCGCCCGTGAAGAATGACTCGGCCGGGCTGGCGGAGTAACGCCGGTCCAGCGCCGCGTCGATCATCGGCGCAAGGCCACGGTCGCTTGCGCGCGCAAGGTGGGCGACGGCCCACAAGCGCAGGCGATCCCGCGGGTGAACACGCAGCCCACGCAGAGCCTCCGTGGACAGGCCGGCGTACTGCGTGTGCAACTGCTCGACGACCTCGAGGTAGGTGACCAGCGTCCGGAGTTTGGCCGTGGACCCAAGCTCCAGGCGCGTGCCTTCGTTGATATTGAGCGGCTGATCGTAGTTGTCGGCCTGGACGCGCAGCAGGTTGCCATGGTCGCCCCGCTCGTAGATCGTGAGGCTGTAGATCACCTGCTCGGGGTCACCGCGCCCGAGGAGTGGTGCTTCAGTGAGCCCGGCCTTCCGGGCGGCAGCCGGGTGGGCCACCTCGCTCAGCACGCGCGACACCTCCGCGGTCACTGGCCCATCGAGTGTCGTGCGCACCACCACGTCCAATCGATCGAGGTCGTAGGTACCCGAGAGCCCCAGGCGCGATGCCAGCTCCAGACGGACGCCGTCCACGCTCTTGCGCTCGGCAAATGCCGGCTGCGAGAGGGGCACGCGCGCCCGGACGTCGAGGCGCGTGGCGAGCGCCGCGTCACCGAGCGCCGGCGAGATGATGCCGGCGCCCGCCAGCAGGCGGAGGTAGCTGTCCACGCGCGCCTCCAGCGCGCCGGGATCACGGGCCAGGTACGTCGTGGGTTGTCGAGCCGCCAGCAGCAGGCTGAGCGCCTGTCGATAGGCTCGCGCCCGCTCCGCGAGGGTCCGATCGCCCGCGCCGACGCCGGCCGAGCCGGCCAGCACCCGGTTCACCTCGTCAACTTCCGCCCCGTACCATGCCCACAGGCCGTCGGCCAGGCCGACCACCTCGCCGTGCCCGGCAATGGCGCCGAGCGGCAACGCGTTGACGTAGTCGCGAATGATGAGGCGGCGAGCCTCGAGTGTCTCTTCGCCCTGCCGGTACGCGCGCAGGGACGCGGACAGCATCTGGCGGCCCTTCTCGACGAGTGAGCCGGTCCGTCCCTCGGGCGAGTGCCGCACCTTCTCGAGCTGCGTGGCCAGAGTGCTGCCGCCGCTCATCGGGTGGCCCGGGTCCAGCAGCGCCCGCCCGACATCGAGCAGGGCGTTGGCCAGGCGCGGATACTCGATGGCCGGGTTCCGCCGCGCCATGCGCGTCTGCAGCAGCTCCCGGTTCTCCGCGAACAGCAGCGACTCGACGATGACGGGCGGGATGTCCTCGAAGCGCGAATAGATTCGGCCCGGATGCCGGGCCACGTAGAGCGGCCGGTCGTTCCGGTCCAGCACCTGCAGTCCCGCCTGGCCCTTCTCGGCGTAGATCGGGAACAGGCCACGGTCCACCACAGCCTCTGCCGTTGGGGACCAGCGGGCCTGGTGCGCCACCATGAATCCCTGCCCCTGCAGGCGATGAACGAACTGAGGCTGCCGTGTGTAGCCCAGCCGCACGTCGTACGGGCCGTCGGTCGGATAGCGGACGGACGGGCTCGGTCCCGACCCCACCTGGTAGGAAATCCGCCGTCCAGCCGGGGCCAGCAGCCCGGACTGCAGCCAGGAGGTTTGAAGCTCGATGGCGACCAGCCAGATGAGCACCAGGCCCAGGGCCGCCAGCCATCGCGACGGGCTGAGGATGAGCCAGAGCCCGGCGTGACGGACACGGCTCCGCGCATTCTTTGACGCGACGGTCAGCGAACGCGCCAGCTGACCGGTCGCGGACGACCAGATTTGATCGGCTTCGGCGGCCCTCCACCGGAAGGGCCACTGACCGCGTGAAAACACCACAAAACCCTCTGGATCAATTAGACGCCGCCGCGGGCGTCCGGATCGCGCTTCTGCCGGCCGATTCCAACCACTCGTTGGAGAGATCTCCCCTGGAGACCGCTGGGGCGGGAGAATGGCCCCATGTCCACGTCCCATCCTCTCAGCTCGGCCTGGCTGCGACTGTCACCACTCGTCTTCGGCCTGGTCGCGACCCTGGCGGGGCCGTGGCCCGCCGCCCGCGCCGACGGCCATGTCCAGGCACAGCCGCCGTTCGCGCTGGCCGGCCAGTCCATCCCCGCCGGACAGCGTGCCGACATCGACATCCCGGTGGCGGCCGGCGCATCCGATCCGGCCACCTATGTCCCGGTGACGGTGTTCCACGGCGCCAGCGACGGCCCGGTGCTGGCCCTCACGGCCGGCGTGCACGGCTACGAGTACCCACCCATCCTGGCCGGGCAGCAACTCCTCACCCGCATCGATCCGGGCCGGCTGAGCGGCACGGTGATTCTCGTGCGCCTGGCCCACGTGGCTGCCTTCGAGCACCGCGTGCCTTACGTGAACCCGTTCGACCGTAAGAACCTGAACCGCGTGTTTCCGGGCAAGGTCGACGGCACGCAGACCGAGCGCATTGCGTGGGCGCTGACGACCGAGGTGATTCGCCGGAGCGACTTCCACGTGGAGCTGCACAGCGGGGACGGCGCCGAATGGCTCCATGCCTTCGCGGGTATCTATGGGGGCAGGCTCGCGGCCGCCCAGTATGCGAAGTCCCGCGCGATCGGGCTCGCCTTCGGCCTCCAGAACGTCGTCAAGTACTCGATGGAGACACAGGCGCAGGTCGACTCGGGCCGTTCGCTGAACCGCCAGGCGGTCGCCGACGGCAAGCCCACGGTGCTCATCGAGATCGGAGAGAACGGCCGGCGCGACGCCGTGTTCGTGGACCCCATCGTGAAGGGCGTGGACAACCTGCTTCGCGTCCTGAAGATGATGCCGGGGGCTCCGGACCCACCGCGCGCAGACATTCGGTGGTTCGACAGCACGGCGGACCCCACGGCCACCGTGACCGGTATCTACGCGCCGGTGGCGACGACGGGGCGGATGGTGAGGAAGGGCGACCTGATTGGGACGGTCACGGACTTTGCGGGGCGCGAACGGGAGCGCATCCTCTCACC
>DAIRFN010000031.1:0-25064 GCA_036795065.1 Vicinamibacterales bacterium | reverse complement strand
GCGGCGAAGGCGGCGTCGAAAGGTCTGCAAACCGCCCAGAAGCTGACGGTCATCGGCAGCCTCATCCTGGTACTCGCCGCGCTGGGCATCGGCTGGCGGTACTGGGCGCTGGGTCAGATGGTGGCCACCGCCGACCGGCAGCTCGCCGAGGCACGGCGCGAGGAACAGCGGCTGGCCGAGATCCTCAAGGAGGTCTCGACCTTCGAAGCGCGGCGGGCTCAGCTCCAGCAGCGGGCCACCCTGATCGACGAGTTGCGGCGGGGCCAGGGCGCGCCGGTCCACATCGTGGACCAGGTGAGCCGCGCCCTGCCGGAGATGACCTGGCTGACCGGCCTCAAGCAGCAGGGGTTCGAGGTCACGATCGAGGGGCGCTGCATCTCGCTCACCTCGCTGTCCGACTTCGTCGGGAACCTCGAGGCTTCGCGCTACTTCAAGCGGCCGGTCGAGATCCTCTCGAGCGAGGTCGTCGCCGGCGCCGCGGGCGATCCCGAGACCATCCGGTTCTCGATTCGGGGCTCGTTCCAAATGGCGGGTATCGAGAATCTGCCGCCCCCTGCGTCGTCCAAGGGCCGGGCCGTGAAGGGAGGTCCCCGTGGCTAGTCTCGGGGTGGGCAAGTACCCCTGGCACGTTCAGCTGGGCCTCTTCGTGGTCATCGCGCTGGCGGGCGCCGGGGCCTTCTATTACCTGTACGAAATACCGCAGCAGGAAATCCTCACCGCGCGGAACCGCGAGCTGGACGACATCCGCGCCCGCAACAACCGCGGCAGCGAGACGGCCCGCCAGCTCCCGGCGTTCCGCGCGCAGGTGGCCGACCTCGAGGCCCGGCTCGAAGCGCTGAAGCCCATTCTCCCCGAGGAGAAGGACGTGGGCGACCTGCTCCGCCGGATACAGACGCTGGCCACACAGTCGAACCTGACGATCCGCGGGTTCCGGCCGCAGCCCATCGCCACGCGCGAGCTGCATGCCGAGTGGCCGATTGGACTCGAGCTCGAGGGCACGTATCACAGCCTCGGGGCGTTCCTCGACCGCGTCAGCCGCTTCCCGCGCATCATCAACGTGGGCAGCCTCGACATCACGTCGAAGAGCGACCAGACCGGCACCGCGACCATCGAGGTGTCGTGCACGGCGACGACGTTCGTCCTGGTCGATCAAACCGCGGCGCCCCCGGCGGGCGCCAAGAAAGGGGCGCCAGCGCAGAAGAAAGCGCCGGCGCAGAAGACAGAATGAACCGCCTCCATCCATTCATCGTGGCGGTGGCCCTCGTGACGGCAGGCGTGGGCCGACCGGTCGCGCAGGCACCCGCCGCTCCGCAACCTCCGGCGGCCGCGCAGCCGCCAGCCAGTAACGCGCCCACGCCGCCGGCCAACTACGGCTACGCGGTGGACGGTCGCCGCGACCCCTTCGTCTCGCTCATCAGCAAGGGCGGGGTGCAGACGGGCAAGGCGACCACCGAGACGCGGGTCGAGGGCGTGGCGGGCCTCACGGCCGAAGAGATTGTCGTGCGGGGCATCATCGACAACCGCGGCACCCTGGCGGCGATGGTGTCCGGCGCCAGTGGAAAGGTGTACACGGTTCGCTCCGGAGACCGGCTCGCCGACGGGACCGTCCGGACGATCACGCCTCAGATGGTCATCATCCTGCAGCAAGTCAACGATCCTCTGTCGCTCGAAAAGCAGCGCGAAGTGCGCAAGTTCCTTCGTGGTGGAGACAACAAGTGATGGGCAGTCGCTACCCTCGACTGATCTGGGCCGCGCCTTTGATGGCGGCTCTTGCCGTGACGCTGACGGCCAGCGGGCCGCCAGTTGCGGACGGCCCCGCCGTGCGGTCCATTTCGGGCCGACTTGACGGGGGCGTCAGCACCGTTCTCATCGAATCGAGCGAGCCGGTGGCTTACCTCACCAGCCAGCCCGATCCACGGACCGTGTTCGTGGACCTGCGTAACGCGCGCGCCGAGAGCCTGGATGCCAGCAGCCTCGGGGCGATGGAGCTGCCGGTCTCGGACGTGCGCCTCGAGCAGGCCACGGCGCCCGACGGCGCTCCGGTGGCGCGCGTGCGCGTGGCGCTGGCGCATCCGGCCCCGCACCGCGTGCGGTCATCCCGAAACCTCATCTACGTCGAGGTCGACCGCAACCAGGCGCAGGCGGTCGCGCCGCGCGTGGCCCCGGTCCTGCTGCGCGCTCCGGCGGCGGCCAGGCCGGAGACGGCCCAGGAAGTGGCCGGCACCGCCTCGCAGTCGGTTGTCGAGCGGATGGCGACGCGGCTGACCGGCGTGAAGCCAATGGCCCTGCCCAACGGCACGGCCATCGCGCTTTCGGGCAACGGCCGCCTGGTGGCCTCGAAGGTCGAGGAGGTGCCGGAGTTGCCGGCACGCGTGCTCCTCGACTTCGAGGGCGTGGCCATGGGGGCCGTGCCTGCCGCGACGATGGTGAACCAGGGTGACGTCCGTCGCGTGCGCGTGGGCGTCAACAGCACCGAGCCGCTCATCACCCGGGTCGTCATCGACCTCGCGAAGCAGATCCCTTACACGGTCGAAACGGTGGGCGAGGAGCTGCGCGTGCTGTTCGCGCGCGCCGCCGAGGCCGCGACCTCGCTGGTCACGGGCTCCGAGCCGGCGCGTCCCGAGCCCACTGCGGCCGCACCCGAGACGCCGAGCGCTGCGCCGGCGACGCCCGCGGCCGATCCGGCGAGCGCGACCGCCGCGGCCCCGTCTGCCGCCACCCAGGCGCCGGCGCCGAGCGCGGCCAACATGCTGGCCGCGGCCCAGACGCCGGCACCGACGGTGCTGGGCAGCCAGCCGGCGCCGGCCGAGCCCGCGCAACCGCGCTTCAGCGGCCACCCGGTCACCTTCGACTTCCAGGGCGCCGACCTGCGCGCCGTGCTGCGCACCTTCGCAGAGATCAGCGGCCTGAACGTCGTGATCGATCCCACCATTCAGGGCACCGTGGACGTCTCGCTGCGCGAGGTGCCGTGGGACCAGGCGCTCGACATCATCCTCAAGGCCAACAAGCTGGGGTACGCGGTGGACGGCACCATCGTCCGAATCGTGCCGCTGGCGGTGCTGGCCCAGGAGAACGAGGAGCGACGGAAGCTGACCGAGGCACAGGCCCTGGCCGGCGAGCTGCGCGTCATGACCCGGCCGCTGAGCTACGCCAAGGCGGCGGAACTGGTGCCGATCATCACGAAGAGCGCGCTCTCGCAGCGTGGCGACGTGCAGATCGACCAGCGGACCAACACGCTCATCATCCGTGACCTGCCTGAGCGGTTGACGGCGGCAGGCGATCTCATCACCACACTCGATTCGCCGCAGCCGCAGGTGGAGATTGAAGCGCGCATCGTGCAGACGAACCGCGACTTCGCGCGGTCGCTGGGCGTGCAGTGGGGCTTCAACGGCCAGGCGAACGCGGCGCTCGGCAACACCACGAACCTCGCGTTCCCGAACTCGGCGGCCGTCACCGGCGCGACGAACCTGCCGGTGCCCCAGGGCGCCACCAGCGCCCTCGGCATCGCCCTCGGCTCCATCAACGGCGCGCTCAACCTGGACGTGGCCCTCACGGCGCTCGAGCGGACCGGCAAGGGCCGCCTGCTGTCGACGCCCCGCGTCTCGACGCAGAACAACGTCGAGGCCGAAATCACCCAGGGCGTGCAGATTCCCATCCAGACGCAGGCGAACAACACGATCACCGTGACCTTCAAGGACGCCGCGCTGCAACTGCGGGTGACCCCGCAGATCACCGCGGCCGGGACGGTGATCATGCGTATCTCCATCGAGAACGCCGCGCCCGACTACAGCCGCCAGGTGAACGGCATTCCGCCCATCGACACGCAGCGGGCGGTGACCAGCGTCCTCGTCTCGGACGGCGAGACGACGGTCATCGGCGGCATCTACACCAGCCGCGAGCAGTTGGTCGAAGGCCGGACGCCGTTCTTGCACCGCGTCCCGCTGCTCGGGTGGTTGTTCAAGCGCGATGAGATGAGTGAAGAGAACCGCGAGCTGCTGATCTTCATCACGCCGCGGATCACGAAGGGGTAGGACCGACGCCATGCACAGCATCTTCAGTACTCGCACGCTCGCAGGCCTTGCGGTCGCCGTGTCGGGCATCGTTGGCCTCACGTCCTGCGCCAGCGATCTCACGCGGACCGGCTCGTCACCCGCCTTCGTCATCATCGATTCCATCCAGGGGGCATCAGGGGCCGACCCGGAAACGTTCGGCGTGCCCTTGGCCTCCGATGTTCAGACGGGGGGCGGCACGTTCAACGACCTGGGGCGGGCGACCATGCGCATCGGGCTCAGGAATCCCGGCACGAGCACCTCGCCGACCACCCCGTCGCCGCTCAATTCGATCACCCTCACGCGGTACCGCGTGGAGTTCCGCCGCACGGACGGCCGCAACACGCAGGGCGTGGACGTGCCCTACGCGTTCGATGGCGCCGCCACGGTGACGATTCCCGCCGATGGCGCGGCCGACGTGGTGTTCGAAGTCGTGCGCAACCAGGCGAAGCTCGAGTCGCCGCTGCGCAACCTGCGCGGCCTTGGCGGCTCGCTGATCATCAGCACCATCGCGGAGGTCACGTTCTTCGGACGTGATCAGGCCGGCAACGAAGTCACCGCCAGCGGCACGCTGAGCGTGAACTTCGCCGACTTCGCCGATTCGGACCAATAGGAAGGGCAGCGTGGAGCGCATCATGCGGACAAGGGGATCACGGATCATCGGAGTGCTGGCGCTGGCGATGGTCGCCGCGTCGTGCACCGTCAAGGAAACCGAGGCGCCCGCGCTGGCAGGCCCGTCGGAACTGGCGCTGTCGCTCAACCTGCAGGCGGTGCCCGACAGCGTCTACCAGGACGGCGTGTCGCAGTCGGCGATCACGATCGAGGCTCGCGGGCCGAACAGCCAGCCGGCCCGTGGGGTGGCCTTGCGCGTCGAGATGGCCGTGGACGGCGTCGTCGCCGACTTCGGCACCCTGTCGGCCAGGAGCGTCGTCACCGGTGACGACGGCCGGGCGCGTGTCACCTACACGGCGCCGCCGCGCCCGTCGGTCTCCACGGGCGAGGGCTCGCTCGTGACGTTTCTGGTGACGCCCATCGGCGGCGACTACCGGGGCGAGACCGTGAGGCAGGTGGATGTCCGCGTGCTGCCACCCGGAAAGATTGTCGGGCCCAACCGCATCGATCCGAAGTTCGTCTTTTCGCCGACGGCGGTGACGTCGTTCCAGACGGTCCTGTTCGATGCGTCCACGACCACCGACAACGGCGTGGCCTGCGGCAGCAGCTGCTCCTACGCGTGGGCCTTTGGCGACGGGGGCTCATCCACGGGCCAGACGACGACCCACGAGTTCCGCGCCGCCGGCAGCTACGTGGTCACGCTGCGCGTCACCAACGCGGACGGCCAGACGGCGCAGATCTCGCAGACCATTGCGGTGGCCGCAGGCACGCCTCCCACGGCGTCCTTCGTCTTCTCGCCTGAGTCACCGCGCACCAGCCAGGACATCTTCTTCACCGCCGAGGCCTCGCGCGCGGCCAATGGACGGCGCATCGTCGCCTACGACTGGAACTTTGGCAGCGGCCGCACCGGCACCGGCGTGACCGTGGCCAAGCGCTACGACACGCCGGGGACCTACAACGTCACGCTCACCGTCACCGACGACGCGTTCCAACAGGCGACAATCACCCGGCCGGTCACCGTGATCCCCTGAGGACTGGATCCCAGTGGCTTCGGAGAGCGCGCGCATTCTCGAACTTCGACGACGGGTCCAGGCGGACCCGTCGTCGATTGCGTTTGCGCAGCTCGGAGAGGAACTCCGCCGGGCGGGCGAGAATAGCGAGGCGATCGAGGTGTGCCGCGGGGGCCTGGCGCGGCATCCCGGTTACCTGTCGGCCCGCGTGACGCTGGGACGCGCCCTTCTCGAGCTGGACCGGCTCGACGATGCTCACACCGAGCTGTCGGTCGTGGTCACCAGCGCTCCCGACAACCTGGCCGCTATTCGCGGGCTGGCCGAGATCCACCAGCGTCGGGGGGAGATCGCCGAGGCCCTGTCGCATTACCGCCGGGCGCTCGAGCTGGCCCGGCACGATCCCGATCTCGAAGAGACCGTCGAGCGCATGGAGAAGGAACTGGCTCCGCCAGCGGCGGCCGAGCCCGAGGTTTCCATCGAGGCCCTGTTCGACTTCGATCGGCTGGTGGAGCAACTCGGCGCGGAGACGCCGCCCGGGGTCGTGGCGCTCGACGCGATGCGAGAAGGCCCCGTCGCGACGCCCGCGACCGCAGCGTCGCCGGGCCCCGTTACGGTCGCGGACCACGATCCCTTCGCCAACCTCGAAGCCGGCCTCAGGGCGCATGAGTCCCAGGGGGCGCCACCCGAGGCGCCGCAGGACGCCGGGCCCCCGGCTCCCGACGACACCGAGGCCCTGGTCGAGCTCGAGCACTGGCTCGAGGCCCTTCGCACCGCCCCACGATGACATCGGCCCCGGCCGAGTACCTGGAAGGCCGTCGCCTCTCGCTCTCTCGCACCCTCAAGGCCCAGGGGCTGGATGCGCTGGTGGTGAGCTCTCGTCCGAACATCGCCTACCTGACCGGGTTCTTCGGCAGCGCTGGAATGCTGCTGGCGACGGCCGATGGCCTGCTGCTGCTGAGCGATTCGCGTTATGGCGAGGCGCTCCACGACATCGCCCGGCGCGTACCGGGCGTAGCCGTCGTCGTCACGGCGCCTGGTAGCGGCAGCGCAGAAGAGAGCCTTGTCGAGGGAGTCGCCGCGCTTGCTCCTTCACGTGTGGGCTTCGAGAGCGCCAACCTCACGGTACGCCAGCATGTGGATCTCGCGGACCGACTGGCCGCCGCCGGGTGTGGGGCGGCCCTGGTTCCAACCGAGGGGGTCGTGGAGACGCTTCGGGCCGTCAAGGACGCCTGGGAAGTGCACAAGTTGCGTGAAGCCGGCCGGAGACTTTCGGACGTCGCTAAGTGTATAATCCCAAATGCCTTAGCGGGATTGGCCGAGCGCGACCTGGCCGCCCGGATCGAGTGGGAGCTCCGACAGAAGGGGTTCGACAAGCCAGCGTTTGATACCATCGTCGCCTCCGGGCCGAACGCCGCGCTGCCTCACCATCGAGCCGGCGCCCGGCGCCTGGCCGATGGGGACCTCGTGGTCATCGACTTCGGTGGCATGCTCGACGGCTACGCCGTGGACATGACACGCACGGTGACGGTGGGGGCGCCCGATGCGCGGCAGCGGGCGTGCTGGCTCGCGGTGGCATCGGCGCAGCGAGCAGCGTTTGCGGCCGCGCGGGTGGGAATGGACGTTGAAGACGTCGATGCCGCGGCGCGGGACGCGCTGGCCGCGGCGGGAATGGCCGAGGCTTTCGGGCACGGCCTGGGACATGGGCTCGGGCTCGAAGTGCACGAGCGGCCGCGGCTGTCACGCCGGCGGCCGGGGGCCTCCGAAGGGCCGCTGGCGGCCGGGATGGTTTTCACGCTCGAGCCGGGTGTCTACTTTCCTGGCTGGGGCGGAGTGCGAATCGAGGACGACGTGTTGGCGACCGACGCGGGGCCGGAGTGGCTCACCGAGCCGGTCGCCGAGGTGCGAGCGACCTGATGACCCTGGACGAGATCAAGCAGCTCATCGATTTCATACGCGAGCGAGAGTTGAGCGAATTCGAGCTCGAGCGCGCCGACTTCCGGCTTCGCGTGAAGAGCGGAGTCGCCGTGCATGCGGTGGCCGCGCCCGTGACGTTGGCGCCCGCCGCGCTGCCGGTGGCCGTGGCGCCCGGGGCGGGCGCGGCGCCCGGCGCCGTTGCGGACGAACCGCCGGGCGAGGACCTGGCCATCGTGACCTCGCCCATCGTGGGCACGTTCTATCGCGCCGCGGAGCCCGGCGCAAAGGCGTTCGTCGAGGTCGGTGATGCGGTCCGCAAGGGCCAGGTGCTGTGCATCATCGAAGCGATGAAGCTGATGAACGAAATCGATTCCGAAGTGGACGGCGAAGTCGTCAGCATCTACGTGCAGAATGGCCAGGCGGTGCAGTACGGCGAACGGCTGTTCGCCATCCGCCTCAAGTCCTGACGCCCATGTTCAAGAAAATCCTGGTCGCCAATCGCGGCGAGATCGCCCTGCGCGTCATCTTCGCGTGCCGTGAGCTCGGCATCAAGACGGTGGCGGTGTACTCCGAGGCGGACGAGAACTCGCTGCACGTCCGCTTCGCGGACGAGGACATCTGCATCGGCCCTGCCCGCAGCGCCGACAGCTACCTGAACGTCCCCGCCATCATCAGCGCGGCAGAGATCACCGGCGCCGACGCCATCCACCCCGGTTACGGCTTCCTCTCCGAGAGCGCGTACCTGGCCGAGGTGTGCGAGGCATGCCACATCCGGTTCATCGGGCCGGATCCGAGCGTCATCCGCCTGCTGGGCGACAAGGCCAAGGCGCGGCGCGCGATGAAGAAGGCCGGCGTGCCGATGCTACCCGGCAGCGACGGGCCGGTCGAGAGCGAAGAGGCCGCGACGAGAGTCGCGCGCGACATCGGCTACCCGGTGATCATCAAGGCCGTGGCCGGCGGCGGCGGCCGCGGGATGCGCATCGTGAAGGAGCCGAGGGAGCTCGCGCACGCCTTCCGCACGGCCCAGCGCGAAGCCGAGGCGGCCTTCGGCGTCGGCGACGTCTACATCGAGAAGTACCTGGAGTCGCCGCGGCACATCGAGTACCAGATTCTCGGCGATCACCACGGCAACGTCGTTCACCTGGGCGAGCGCGAGTGCTCCATCCAGCGACGCCACCAGAAGCTCATCGAGGAGTCACCCTCGATGGCGGTCTCCGACAAGGTCCGGCGCAAGATGGGCGCGGTCGTGGTCGACGCGGCGCGTGCCGTCCAGTACACCAACGCGGGCACCTTCGAGTTCCTGATGGATGCCAAGGGCAACTTCTATTTCATGGAAGTGAACACCCGCATCCAGGTGGAGCACCCGGTCACCGAGTTCGTCACCGGGCTGGACATCGTCAAGGAGCAGATCCGCATCGCGGCGGGCGAGCGGTTGTCGTTCAAGCAGAGCGAGGTGACCTTCACGGGGCACGCCATGGAGTGCCGCGTGAACGCCGAGGATCCCGTGACCTTCGTGCCGTCGCCCGGCCTCATCCACGCGTTCAGCATCCCCGGAGGTCCTGGGGTGCGCGTCGACACGGCCGCGCACGCCGAGTGCACCATCCCGCCGAACTACGACTCGATGATTGCGAAGATCATCGTCCATGGCCGCGACCGCCAGGAGGCCATCGCCCGGATGAAACGGGTGCTGGAGATGTCGGTGGTGGAGGGCATCCGGACGTCGATTCCCCTGCACCTCCGCATCCTCAACGACCCCGACTTCGTGGCCGGGCGCCTCAACACGCACTTCATGGAGCGGTTCCAGCCCGTGAAGAAGCCGTCGACGCTGGCCGAGACCGCCTGAGCCCGTGAGGATGCCGTGACGTGGCCGCAGCTCTACGCGGTGGTCGACGTCGATGTCTGCGCGCGGGCCGGTCGAGCCCCGCTTGCCGTGGCCGACGCCTTCCTGGGTGCGGGTGTGTCGCTGCTCCAGGTCCGTGCGAAGGCGATGGCCAGCGCCGATCTCCTGCGGCTCTCGTCCGACGTCGTGGCGCGGGCGGGGGCGGAAGCGCGGATCATCATCAACGACCGGGCCGACATCGCCGTGCTGTCGGGCGCCGCCGGCGTGCACGTCGGGCAGGACGATCTCGGTGTGGACGATGTGCGGCGCCTGGTGGGCGAGCACGCCATCGTCGGCCTGTCCACGCATAGCGTGGCGCAGGCGGAGGCGGCGCTGCGGCTTCCCGTCAGCTACGTGGCCATTGGGCCGGTCCTTGGAACGAACACCAAGGACACGGGCTACCCCGCGGTCGGGCTGGAGATGGTGGCGCAGGTGGCCGCGCTGGCCGGACCGCGCGCGGTGCCGGTGGTGGCCATCGGAGGCATCACCCTGGACCGGGCTCGCGATGTACTGGCCGCAGGGGCCTCGTCGGTGTGCGTGATCTCCGACCTGCTGCGCGGCGATCCCGCCGCACGCGCTCGAGAGTACGTCGCGGCCCTGGGGCGCTAGGGCGTTCACACGTCAAGGTTCAGCGTTCGGCGGTCGTGGTCCGCTTGAAAGTGGGGCGAAGACGGGCCCGCCTGGGACTCTGGGCACCTGCAGCCTTTCGACTTCTCTGTGGGACGCCGGGCCTCGCGCAGGACGGGCCCATCTGCGCATCTGCGGCCGTTTTTCGGCCCTTTCCGCGTCTCAGGCACAACTCATCTGCGTTACAATCCGGGGCCGGAGGACGAATGGATTCGAACCTGTTCAGGACGAAGTCGATCGAGCAGCTCGTCGGCGACGTCGAGCACGGGAGCAAGTCGCTCAGGCGCAGCTTGACCGCGTGGGATCTCACGCTGCTCGGCATCGGCGCCATCATCGGGACCGGGATCTTCGTCCTGACCGGAACGGCGGCGGCCAACCAGGCCGGTCCCGCGATCACGATGTCGTATCTGGCCGCCGGCCTGGCGTGCGCGTTCGCGGCCCTCTGCTATGCCGAGTTCGCCTCCATGATCCCCATCGCCGGCAGTGCGTATACCTACGCCTACGCCACCCTGGGCGAGCTGGTCGCGTGGATGATCGGCTGGGACCTCATCCTCGAGTACGCCGTGGGATCGATGACCGTGGCCATCGGGTGGAGCGGCTACATGCAGCGGCTGATGGCCGGGTTCGGCATCAGCCTGCCCGCCTCGCTGGCCGCGGCGCCTCCTGTCGGCATCATCAACCTGCCGGCCGTGATCATCGTCCTCCTCATCATGGTGCTGCTGGTCATCGGGATCCGCGAGTCCGCGCGCTTCAACGCGGCCATGGTGGCGATCAAGCTGGCGGCGGTCCTGTTCTTCCTCGCGGCCGGCATCAGCTACGTTGAACCGACGAACTGGCAGCCGTTCGCGCCCTACGGCTGGCCGGGCATCATGGCCGCCGCCGCGGTGGTGTTCTTCGCCTACATCGGATTCGACGCGGTCTCGACCACCGCCGAAGAGGCGAAGAACCCGCAGCGCGACCTGCCAATCGGCATCATCGCCTCGCTCGTGGTCTGCACGATCCTGTATCTGGCCGTGGGCGCCGTGCTGACCGGCATGGTGCCGGTGGTCGAGTACCGCGCGGTGGCCGAGGCGCTCCCCGGGGTCGCGATGGTGGACCAGGCCGAGTCGGTCAAGTTCCTCAACGCCCCGGTCGCGTTTGCGCTTTCCGTGATTGGCCAGGACTGGGCAGCCGGCCTGGTGTCGGCTGGCGCGGTGGCGGGCATCACCTCTGTGCTTCTGGTCATGCTCATGAGCCAGCCCCGCATCTTCTTCGCCATGAGCCGCGACAACCTGCTCCCGCAGGGCGTCAGCAAGGTGCACCCGAAGTTCGGCACGCCCTACATCACGACGATCATCACCTGCGTCGTCGTGGCGCTCGTCGCCGGCGTCACGCAGATCCAGGTGGTGGGCGAGATGACCAGTATCGGGACGCTCTTCGCCTTCGTGGTGGTCTGTGCCGCCGTGCTGATGCTCAGGGCAAAGCGGCCCGAGGCCAAGCGCCCCTTCCGCGTTCCCTTCGGCCCAATCTTCCCGGTAATGGGCATCCTCTCGTGTGCCTACCTCATGCTCAGCCTGCCCGTGCTGACCTGGGTGCGGTTCCTCGTGTGGCTGGACATCGGCATGGTGATCTACTGGTTCTACGGACGCACGCACAGCCCGCTGGTGGATAAGAAGGAGGCGTCGGCGCGCACGCCGCTGCAGTCGCTGGCCAACTTCATCACGACGCTCGGCCTGCTGCTCGTGTTCAACGCGGCCTGCATCGCCATCCTCGGCTACATGACCGAGTTCGGCATGACCAACGAGACGACGGCGAAGTGGAGCGAGATCGGCGTGACGGCCGAGGAGGCCGATGCGTTCGGCCTGCGGTTCCTGGCGGTCGCGGTGGCGGTGTGGGCCGTGGGCTTTGCCCTGACCAGGGCATCGGGCGAGAAGGCGATCTCGTCGAATTGATGGCGGCCAAGCGACTGGACGGAACGGCCTGGGCCACGCGCATCCGCGCTGAGCTCGGGCCACGCGTCGAGCGGTTCGCGGACCTCCACGGCCGTCCGCCCGGACTTGCGGTGGTCCTTGCGGGCAGCAATCCGGCATCGGAGATCTATGTCCGGAACAAGATCGCGACGGTGGCCCAGCACGGCTGTCGCGGGGAGCTGTTCCGGCTCCCCGACACCGCGCTGGTGGACGACGCGCTGGCGCTCGTCGACCGCCTGAATCGCGACGACGAGTTCGACGGCATCCTGGTGCAGTCGCCCCTGCCGCCGGGAATGGGCGACGACGCCGAGCAGCGCGTCTTCGACGCCGTGGACCCGGCCAAGGACGTGGACGGCTTCCATCCCACCAATGTCGGATTGCTGGTGCAGAAGCGGCCGGCGCTGGTGGCGTGCACGCCTCTCGGGTGTGCGGAACTGCTGGACCGCGAAGGGATCCCCCTGCGCGGGAAGCACGCGGTGGTCATCGGGCGAAGTGACATCGTCGGCAAGCCGATGGCGCTGCTGCTGCTCCACAGGGACGCCACCGTCACGATCTGCCACTCCCGCACGGTTGACCTGCCGGCGGTGTGCCGCACCGCCGACGTGCTGGTGGCCGCGATCGGCCGCCCGGGCTTCGTGACGGCGGACTTCGTCAAGCCGGGCGCCACCGTCATCGACGTGGGCATCAACCGCCTGGCGGACGAGTCGGAGGTGCATCGGCTGTTTCCGGAGGGCAGCGCCAAGCGACGGCAGTTCGCCGACAAGGGCAACGTGCTCATCGGCGACGTGCACCCCGAGGTGGAAGGGGTGGCCGGGGCGCTGACGCCGGTGCCCGGGGGCGTCGGCCCCCTGACCATTGCCATGGTGCTGAGGAACACCATCACCGCGGCGGAGTTGCGCGTTCAGGCAACACTCTGATGCTGCGCGTGGCACTGACCGGAGGCATCGCCACCGGCAAGAGCTACGTCGCCGGTCGCATGCGGGCGGCAGACGTGCCGGTGGTGGATGCCGATGTCCTCGCCCGTGAGGTCGTGGCGCCGGGCACGCCCGGACTCGCGGCGATTGCCGGGCGCTTTGGCGCCGGGGTGATCGGGCCCGATGGTGCGCTCGACCGCGCGCGCCTGGCCGATATGGTGTTCCGCGACCCTGCCGCACGAAGCGACCTCGAGGCCATCGTGCATCCAGCGGTCCGTGCGGGAATCGAGCGTTTCTTCCAGGCGCTGCCAGCGGGCACTCGTGTCGCCGTGGCCGATATTCCCCTGTTGTTCGAAACCGGGCGAGCGGCCGAGTACGATGCCGTCGTGGTCGCCGCCTGCCCCCCCGACCTGCAGGTGGCCCGCGTCGTCGCCCGCGACGGCACCAGCCGCGAGCAGGCCCTGCAGCGCATGGCCGCACAGCTGCCGATCGAGGACAAGGTGCGGCGCGCCGACTACGTCATCGACACCAGCGGCTCGTACGCCGACACCGACGCGGCGGTGGACGAAGTGCTCGCCGCGTTGCGCAACCGCGCCACGCGGCGCTGACGCGCGGCCACGCGCGTGTCACATCTCGGCTGACGCCTGCCGCACGGCCGCAATCCGCTCTTCGACGAACGAGTTCCACTCGTGGCAATGCGGGCACTGCCAGAGCAGCTCCGTGCTGCGGTAATGGCACTTCAGGCACACGTGCGGATCGAGGAAGAAGACCGCGCCCCTGGCGGCCTCGATATAGCGCTGCACCAGTGGCCGATGCAGATCCAGCTGGAGCAGCGCATTCCAGACCGCCTGGTGCACGGTGAGGCCGTGTGGATTCTGCTCGAGGGCTTCGAGCAGCAAACCGAACGCATCCGCCGCCTGCCCCCGCCGCGTGAGGTGCGCGCCCAGGGTGAGGCGGACACGCCAGTCGTGGGGCCGGCCGGCGATGAACGTGCGGCACCGGTCGACGAATTTGTGCGGCGCGCCCTCCTGTTCATGGAGCCGCTCGAGGCGCGCCAGCGCCAGGTGCGCGCGCTCGGGCGCGACGTCGATGAGCTGATTCCACGCGGCGACGGCGCCGGCCACGTCGCCCGAGGCCAGCCGGACGTCGCCGAGGTTGAGATAGGCGGGCGTGGTGGCGGCGTCGTGGGCAATCGCGGACTCGAAGTGCCTGGCCGCCTCGGTGGCGCGGTTCTCCTTCAATGCCTCGCTGCCCAGTGCATTCTCGAGGAAGCCGAGGATCGCCTGGTTCTTCGGCTGCGTGTCCGGCCCGCTCAGCTCGACCAGCTGCCGGCGGATGCGAAAGGCCTCGGCCCACTGGTGCTGCTCCTCGTAGAGCTTCTCGAGATAGAGCAGCGCGTAGGGGTTCTCGGGGGCCAGCCGGAGGGTCTCCTTGAAGGCCTCGAGGGCGCGGTCCACGAAACCGCCCCGCTTGTAGTCGAGGCCGAGGCACAGCAGCACGTAGCTGTGCTCGAGGCGCGTCAGCTTCGGCCGCTGCAGCAGGGCCTGGTGCACCTGGATGGCCCGCGACACCTGGCCCCGCTCGCGGTAGACGTTGCCGAGGATCATGTGGATCTCGAGCGCATCGGCGTCCACGCGGGCGGCGCGGCTGAGCTCTTCGATGGCCAGGTCGATCTGGTTGGAGACGAGGAAGTTCAGCCCGAGCACGTAGTGCTGCGAGTCGCGCGCCTTTCGGCGATCGATCCAGCGGCCGTCGCGCAGCTTGTAGCGCTCCCAGGCCTTGCCGATGGCGAGGCCCAGGAGGAGGGCGACGAGTGCCGAGATGAGCGGAAGGTACGAGCCGACGTCCACGGGGCAGTCTCCGCCTACACCATCTCGGTGCGCCAGAGGTCGTGCAGGTGCAGCACGCCCGACACGCGGCGGGTGGCGTCGATGACCACCACGGAGGTGATCTTGCGTTGCTCGAGCAGCGCGAGCGCCTCGACCGCCAGCGTCTCCGGCCCGATCGTCACGGGGTTGTCGGTCATCACGTCGCGCGCGACCAGGTCCTGGATGTCGGGCGTGACCGCCATCTTCCGCCGCAGGTCACCGTCCGTGATGATGCCGGCGAGCCGCCCGTCGCCGTCCACGACCGACGTCATCCCGAGGCCCTTGCTCGACATCGTGTAGATGATGTCGCGCATGGCGGTGTCGAGCCGCACGACGGGTAGCGCGTCTCCACCGTGCATCAGCTGCCGGGCCCGCATCAGCCGCTTGCCGAGCTTGCCGCCCGGGTGCAGGTTGGCGAAATCCTCGGGCTTGAAGCCCTTCTCGACCAGGACCGTCATGGCCAGGGCGTCGCCGAGCGCGAGGGCCGCCGTGGTCGAGGCCGTCGGGACGAGGTTCATGGGGCAGGCTTCCTCGGACACGTGGCAATCGAGCGCGACATCGGCCGCCTGCGCGAGGGTCGAGGCCGGAACGCCCGTGATCGCGATGAGCGTGGCGCCCAGCCGCTTGATGGTCTCGAGGACGCGCGTGAGCTCCTCGGTCTCGCCGCTGTACGACACGGCGATGATCACGTCGTCTGACTGGAGGACGCCGAGATCGCCGTGCACGGCCTCGGCCGGGTGCAGGAAGAACGCCGGAGTGCCGGTGCTCGACAGCGTGGCCGCGATCTTCCGGCAGATGATGCCGCTCTTGCCCATGCCGGTCAGGATCACCCGGCCCCGGCAGTCGCGCACCAGTTCCACGGCGCGAGAAAAGCGGCCATCGATGCGCTCGAGCAGCCCCAGAATCGCCGCGGCCTCCGTCTGCAGCACTTTGCGCGCCAGCGTGACGTCAACCACGGTTCACGACCCTGTCAATGGCGACCAGGCGGCGGAGCAGGGGCTCGAGGAGGTCGAGCCGCAGGGCGTTGGCGGCGTCGCTCCTGGCCCTGGGGGGATTCTCGTGGACCTCCATGAAGACCCCGTCCACACCGGCACCCACGCCGGCCTGCGCCAGAGGCTGGATGTATTCCGCCAGGCCGGCCGTCACCCCGTCGCCCGCGCCGGGCAGCTGGAGGCTGTGGGTCACGTCGAAAACCACCGGGAAGCCCAGCTCGCGCAGCATCGGCAACCCGCGCATGTCCACCACGAGATTGTTATAGCCAAACGAGCTACCGCGCTCGGTGAGCAGGATGCGCGTATTGCCCGAGTCGGTGAGCTTGGCCACCACGTGGCGCATGTCCTTCGGCGCCAGGAACTGACCCTTCTTCACGTTCACGGTCCGGCCCGTCCGCGCGGCGGCCACCAGCAGGTCGGTCTGGCGGCACAGGAACGCGGGGATCTGCAGCACGTCGGCGACGTCCGCGGCGGGCGCGGCGTGCGATGGCTCGTGGATGTCGGTGAGCACGGGGAGGCCGGTCCGCGCCTTCACGGCCGCGAGGATGCGCAGGCCCTCGACGAGCCCGGGGCCGCGATAGGAGGTGATGGACGTCCGATTGGCCTTGTCGTACGACGCCTTGAACACCACCGGGTAGCCGGTCCGGCGCGCGAGGGCCGACAGCTCGAGTCCGATGTCGACGGCGTGCGCCTCGCTTTCGATGACACACGGCCCGAGCACGAAGGCCAGCGGGTGACCGGGGCCAAACCGCACGTCGCCTGCGGGGACGATGGCGACTGCCGGGGCCTCAGCCATGCGAGGCCACGGACTGGGCCGGCGCGGGAACGCCGTTCTTCTGCCGCAGGGCGGCCTCGACGAAGCTCGCAAACAGCGGGTGCGGCTTGAGGGGGCGCGACTGGAACTCGGGGTGGAACTGCACGGCGACGAACCAGGGATGTGACGGCAGCTCGGCGATCTCGACGAACTTGCCGTCGGGCGATCGGCCCGAGATGCGCATGCCCTTCTCGGCCAGGCCCGGCTCGTACAGGCAGTTGAACTCGAACCGGTGGCGATGCCGCTCGTGGATGAGCGCCGTGCCGTAGATCTTGCGGGCCAGCGAGCCCTCGGCCAGTTCGCAGGCATAGCGGCCCAGGCGCATCGTGCCGCCGAGTTCGTCCACGCCCAGCAGGTCGCGCAGCTTGTAGATGACCTTGTGGGGCGCCGACTCGTCCACTTCGGTCGAATCCGCACCGTCCAGCCCGCACACGTTCCGCGCGAACTCCACCGTCGCCCACTGGAAGCCGTAGCAGATGCCGAAGTAGGGGAGCCCTCGCGTCCGCGCGTACTCGGCCGCCTTCATCATGCCGCGCGTGCCGCGCGAGCCAAACCCGCCCGGCACGAGCACTGCGTGCGCGCCCTCGAGCAGGCGCGTGCCGCCCTCCTGCTCGAGCGCCTCGGATTCCACCCACTGGATGTTGATACGCGTCCGGTTGGCGAACCCGCCATGATAGAGCGCCTCGTTCAGCGACTTGTACGAATCCTCGTAGCCCGTGTACTTGCCCACCACGTGAATCGTGATCTCGTCCGACGGGTTCTTGATGCGATCGACGAGCTCTTCCCACGCCTCCATGTGCGGCTCGGTGGCCGGCAGGCCCAGCAATTTCAACAGCACGTGGTCGAGTCCCTCCTGCTGGAGCGCCAGCGGGACCTCGTAGATGGTCTGCACGTCGCGCGCGGTAATGACCGCCTCTTCGGGCACGTCGCAGAACAGGCCGATCTTCTGCTTGATGTCGCGCGGCAGCTGCCGGTCGGTGCGGCACAGCAGGATGTCGGGCTGGATGCCGATGGACCGCAGGTCGCGCACGCTGTGCTGGGTGGGCTTGGTCTTCAGCTCGCCCGCGGTGCCGATGTAGGGCACCAGTGTCAGGTGGACGTAGACGGTGTTCTCGCGGCCCACGTCCTGCCGGAACTGGCGGATGGCCTCGAGGAAGGGCAGGCTCTCGATGTCGCCGACCGTGCCGCCGATTTCCACCAGCACCACGTCCACGTCGCGCCCCACGGCGCGGATGCAGTCCTTGATTTCGTTGGTGATGTGCGGAATGACCTGGACGGTCCGGCCGAGATAGTCGCCGCGGCGCTCCTTCTGGATGACCGACATATAGATCTTGCCGGTGGTCCAGTTGTTGTTGCGCGTCGTGGTCATGCTCGTGAAGCGCTCGTAGTGTCCGAGGTCGAGGTCCGTCTCCGCACCGTCGTCGGTGACGTAGACTTCGCCGTGCTGGTACGGGCTCATCGTGCCGGGATCGACGTTGATGTAGGGATCGAACTTCTGCAGGGTCACCTTGTAGCCGTGCCCCTCGAGCAACGCGCCTATCGAGGCCGCGGCCAGGCCCTTGCCCAGCGAGGACACCACGCCGCCCGTGACGAAGATGTACTTGGTCGGTCGCTTGTTCGATTCCATGGTCTCAGCTTCTCGATTCGGTCAACAGCCACTGGCGCACGCGCGCCAGATCTTCCGGGGTATCCACCCCGATGGAATGATGACGGGTCTCGACGACCTGAATGCCGATGCCGTGCGCCAGCGCCCGCAACTGCTCGAGCGACTCGGTGCGTTCCAGCTCCACGGCCGGCAGGGCCGCCAGGCGGATGAGCACGTCGCGGCGGTATGCGTAGAGGCCCACGTGGGCGCGGGCCATGGCGGGCGCGAGGCCGCCGGCGTCGCGCTCGTGAGGTATGGGTGCACGAGAAAAATACAGCGCGCGGCCGCTCACGTCGTGCACGACCTTCACGACGGTGGGATTCGCGTACTCGTCCGGCGACCGGAGGGGACGGCAGGCCGTGGCCATCTCCAACTGCTCGTCGTCCAGCAGGGGCTGCACCACCGCGTCGATCACCGCGGGGTCGACGAGCGGTTCGTCGCCCTGAACGTTCACCACCACGCGACAGGAAAGGGAAGCGGCCACCTCAGCCAGTCGGTCGGTGCCGGTGACGTGGTCGAGCCGAGTCATCACGGCCGCGCCTCCGAACGCTTCCACCGCCCGCGCGATTCGCTCGTCGTCGGTGGCGACGATGACTCCGGTGACCGAACGGGCCTCGGAGGCACGGCGGTACACGTGCTCGATCATGGGGCGACCGGCGATGTCGGCGAGGGGCTTGGCGGGGAGGCGGGTCGACTGGTATCGCGCGGGGATGATCGCGACCACCGAGGATTCAGTCAGTTTGAACGGCAGACTGACCGGCACACAGAAGTCTACCACGGACCCTCCGAGAGGCCGATACAATGAGCGTCATGCACCCACGGACGGTGGCACTCATCGGAGCGCTCACCCTCGCAGCGGGGTGGGCCCTCGGGGGGCGTTTCGGCACGCCGTCACCGGGCGACCGGCCTGGCGGCGCCGTCTCCCGAGGCCCCCGGCCGCTCGGGCTGGAGCAGGCCATGCCCTCTGGGCCGTTCACCGAACGACTACGCCTGAAGCTCGAGCAGCAGCCGAAGGGCCCGCGATCGTCGCGCAACCCGTTTTCCTTCGGCGCGAGGCGAGGATCCGTGCCCGACGCCGGCAGCCCGGCCCCTGCGCCCGCGCTCGGCGACCCTCCGGTGGAACCAGCCGCGCCGCCAGCGGCAGGCCCCACGCTCTCGCTCTCCGGCATGGCGTCGAACCCGTCGGACGACGGCATCGAGTACACCGCGATCGTCAGTGACGGCGCGGGGCTCCACTTCGTGAAGCAGGGTGACACCCTGCCTGGCGGCTACACTGTCGTCGATGTCCAGGAGACGATGATCACGCTTCGCGACGAGTCGGGCGGCGAGCGGACCCTCCGGCTGCGCTGATTGCTCAGACGCGCACGGCCCAGGCGTCCTTTACGGCCTTCACCGCGCGGATCTCTCCCAGCAGGCCTTCCATCTTGCCCGCGGGGTCGTCCACATTGACGACGCCAACGGCGCCGCCGTCGGCGCGTCCCAGCGCAAAGTTCGCGATGTTCACGCCATGCCGGCCAAGGACGGTGCCGACCTCGCCGATGACCCCCGGCTGATCGTTGTTGCTGATCAGCAGCAGCGCGCCGCCGAGCGGCGCGTCCACCGGCACGCCGTTGAGCAACACCAGGCGCGGGTTCCGGTCGGCGACCGTCCCCTCGACCCAGCGCTCGCCGGCATCGGTGACGAGCTTCACCGAGAGGAGGCTGCGGAAGTTCCGCGCCCGCGAGCTGGACGACTCGACGATGTCGATACCGCGCAAAGCCGCCGTGGCACGCGCGTTCACCGCGGTGACCGGGTCGGACAGGATGGCCCTGAACAGGCCGACGAGCACCGAGTTGACAATCAGGGGCTGCTGGCCGGCGAGCTCGCCGTAATAGCGCACGCCCAGGCTTTCGATACGGGCCTCGCCCATCTGCCCCACAAGGCCGCCAAGCTGCTCGGCAAGCGCCATGTAGGGCTGAAGCCGCAGGAATTCGTCGGCGGGCACGGTCGGGAAGTTGACCGCGTTGCGAATGACGCCCGACTTGAGGAAGTCGCGGAGTGCGGACGCCGTCTCGACGCCGACCAGTTCCTGGCCTTCGCGCGTGGACGCGGCGATGTGCGGGCTCGCGACGACCTTCGCCAGCTTCTGCAAGGCGTGGTCCTTCGTGGGCTCCTGGTTGTAGACGTCGAGGGCCGCCCCGCCGAGGTGACCGCTTTCGATGGCCGCCACCAGCGCCGCCTCGTCGATCAGGTCGCCGCGCGCCGTGTTGATGAGGCGCAGTCCCTTCTTGCAGCGGGCCAACCGCTCCGCGTTGAACGTCCTCCGGGTCTGCGGCGTGGAGGGCATGTGCAGCGAGAGGAAGTCGGCGCGCGCGCAGAGGTCGTCGAGCGAAACGAGCTCGATCCCGAGGTCCGCCGCCACCTGCGCCGAGATGAACGGGTCGTGCGCGATGACGGTCATCTCGAACGCCTGCGCGCGGCGTGCCACCTCCTGGCCGATGCGGCCCAGGCCGGCCAGGCCCAGCACCTTGCCGCGGATCTCCTCGCCCATGAAGCTCTTCTTGTCCCAGACGCCCTGCTTCATGGAGGCGTCGGCTCCAGGCAGCTTCCGTGCCAGCGCCAGGATCTGCGCCATGGCGAGCTCGGCGACGCTGATGCTGTTCGCCCCAGGCGCATTCATCACGACGATGCCGCGCGTGCTGGCGGCGTCGACATCGACGTTGTCCACGCCGGTGCCGGCGCGGGCAATCGCCCGCAGGGCAGGCGCAGCCGCAATGATGTCGGCGGTGACCTTGGTGGCGCTCCGCACGACGATGGCGTCGGCCTCGACGAGGTCGGCCTTCAGTTGGTCAGGGGTGCGTCCGGAACGGGCATCGACATGCCAACCTTCGGCACGGAGCACGTCGAGGGCGGACTGCGGCAGATCGTCAGCAACAACTATGCGCACGGGGTGAACTCTCCAGGAAGAACCAGCCAGATATAATGACAGGTTCAGGATGAATCGGAAAGACGCGCCGGTGGCGCGGGTGCATCATCCGTGGTGCAATCCGTAGATTTCTTCGGGATTCGGTGCCGTTACGCGGTGTTCACACGGTGTTATCCACAAGGTTTTCCACAGTTGTTGTGGACGCAGCCCGCGGGTGGCGAGGCAAACTGACCTAAAGTCAATCTTGTTCAGGAGTGAGGCATGAATCGTAAGGTCACGGTGGTCGGTGGTGCGGGCAACGTGGGCGCAACGGTGGCGCGCGCGGTTTCCCAGAAGGAGCTGGCGGACGTCGTCGTGGTGGACCTCGCCGACACGAAGGCCGCAGGCGTGGCGCTCGACATCTACCAGTCGTGCGCCATCGAGGGGTCGGCCTCGCGCGTCCTCGGCGTCGGAACGAAGGACTTCGCCGAGAGCGCGAACTCCGACGTCGTGGTCATCACGTCGGGCATGCCGCGCAAGCCCGGCATGAGCCGCGACGACCTGCTGAACGTTAATTACACGATCATGCAGGAGGTGACGGCTGAGGTCGTCAAGTACTCGCCCAATTGCATCATCGTCCCCGTGGCCAACCCGCTCGACGCGATGTCGCAGGCGGTCTACCGCCTCAGTGGCTTCCCGCGCGAGCGCGTGCTGGGCATGGCCGGCGTCCTCGATTCGGCCCGCATGCGCACCTTCATCGCGATGGAGCTCAACGTGTCGGTCTCCGACGTCACGGCGTTCGTGCTCGGCGGCCACGGCGACACGATGGTGCCGCTGCCGCGGCTCTCCACCGTGGCGGGCATCCCGCTCACCGAGCTGGTGAAGATGGGCAAGCTGTCGCAGGCCAGGCTGGACGACATCTGCACGCGCACCGCCAACGGCGGCGCGGAGATCACCAAGCTGGTGGGCACGAGCGCGTGGTACGCGCCCGGCGCCTCGGCGGCCGACATGGTCGAGGCCATCCTGAAGGATCAGAAGCGCATCATGCCGTGCTCGGTGTTCCTGCAGGGCGAGTACGGCATCAACGACCTGTTCGTGGGCGTGCCCGTGAAGGTGGGGGCCAGGGGCGCCGAGGAAATCGTCCAGGTGCCGCTGACCGACGAGGAGAAGGCCGCCCTCCACAAGTCCGCCGGCGCCGTGAAGGAGCTGGTGGACGTCATCAAGGTGTAGGCGGCTCCGCGGTCAAAGAAACCACGAAGACACGAAGGACACGAAGACAGCACGAAGCATCCTGGGAAAACCCCCAAAGGACTTCGCGGCCTCGTGATTCCCTTCGTGACTTCGTGGTTTCGTTCTGCCCTACTTGCCGACGGCCGTCTTCAGGTAGTCCCGGTTCATGCGGGCAATGCTCGCGATGGAGATCTCCTTCGGGCACACCGCCTCGCACTCGCCCTCGTTCGAGCAGCTCCCGAACCCCTCCGCGTCCATCTGGTCAGCCATCTGCACGACCCGGCGGCCCCGCTCGGCCTGGCCCTGTGGCAGCAGTCCGAGGTGCGAGATCTTGGCCGACGTGAACAGGTGAGCCGCGGCGTTCTTGCACGCGGCCACACAGGCCCCACAGCCGATGCACTGGGCATTGTCCATGGCCAGGTCGGCCACGTCCTTGGGAATCGGCAGGCTGTTGCCGTCCGGCGCCCCGCCGACGTTCATCGACACGTAGCCGCCGGCGGCGATGATGCGGTCGAAGGCACTGCGATCGACGATGAGGTCTTTCAGCACCGGGAAGGCTCGGGCCCGGAACGGCTCGATGGTGATGGTGTCGCCGTTCCTGAAACGCCGCATGTGGACCTGGCACGTCGTGGCGCCGCGGTCGGGCCCGTGCGGGATGCCGTCGATGACCAGCCCGCAGCTGCCGCAGATGCCCTCGCGGCAGTCCGAGTCGAACGCGATCGGGTCGTGGCCGGCCTTGATGAGGTCTTCGTTCACGACGTCGAGCATCTCGAGGAACGACATGTCCGGGTGCACGTTCCTCGCCGTATAGGTCTCGAGGCGGCCCGGAGCCGTTGGGCCCGCCTGCCGCCAGACTCTGAGGGTGACTGTCATTGCCATGGTCTTGGGTCCTGGGTCTTGGGTCCTGGGCGGCGCCGCGGGACCCTACTTGTAGCTCCGCTGCGAGGGATGGACTTCCTCGAACACCAGCGGCTCCTTGTGCAGTGCCGGCCGGGCGCCCACTCCCTGGAACTCCCACGCCGCCACGTACGAGAACTGGTCGTCCTTCCGGAGCGCCTCGCCGTCGGGCGTCTGGAACTCCTCGCGGAAGTGGCCGCCACACGACTCTCGCCGCTCGAGGGCATCGAGGGCGAGGATCTCCGCGAACTCCATGTAGTCGGCCACGCGCCCCGCGTAGTCGAGTGCGGGGTTGAGGTTGTTCTTGTCGCCCGGCACTGATACGTCCTGCCAGAACTCGTCGCGGAGCCGTCGAATCTCGGTGATGGCCTGCTGGAGGCCTGCCTCGTTGCGCGCCATGCCGACGTAGTCCCAGCAGATGGCCCCGATGGCGCGGTGGAAGTTGCGAATCGTCCGCGATCCCTTCACGGCCAGCACCTGGTCGATGCGCCCTTGCGAGGCTGCGCGCGCTTCCTTGAACGCGTCATGATCCGTGGTCACGGCAGGCGTGGGCGTGCCGCCCAGGTAGTTGGCCACGGTGTACGGGGCCACGAAGTACCCGTCGGCCAGACCCTGCATGAGCGCGCTGGCGCCCAGGCGATTGGCCCCGTGGTCCGAGAAATTAGCTTCGCCGAGCACGAACAGCCCGGGGATGGTGGACATCAGGTTGTAGTCCACCCACAGCCCGCCCATCGTGTAGTGGACGGCGGGGTAGATGCGCATCGGGACCTGGTAGGGGTCCTCGTCCGTGATGCGCTTGTACATATCGAAGAGGTTGCCGTAGCGCGCCCGGATGGTGTCGGCGCCCAGACGCCGGATGGCATCGGCGAAGTCGAGATAGACCGACAGCCCCGTCTCCCCAACACCGCGGCCCTCGTCGCACACCCCTTTTGCGGCGCGTGACGCGACGTCGCGCGGCACGAGGTTGCCGAAGCTCGGATAGCGGCGTTCCAGGTAGTAGTCGCGATCCGCGTCGGGAATCTGGGCGGGCGGCCGCCGGTCGCCCTGGTTCTTCGGCACCCACACCCGGCCGTCGTTCCGGAGGCTCTCGGACATGAGGGTGAGCTTCGACTGGTGATCGCCGCTGACGGGAATGCACGTCGGGTGAATCTGCGTGAAGCACGGATTGGCGAAGAACGCCCCCCGCTTGTGGGCGCGCCACGCCGCCGTCACGTTCGAGTTGACCGCGTTGGTGGAGAGGTAGAACACCGTGCCGTAGCCGCCCGAGCAGAGCAGGACGGCATGCCCGGCGTGCGCCTCGAGCTCGCCCGTGATCAGATTCCGGCAGACGATGCCGCGCGCCTGGCCGTTGACGAGCACGAGGTCGAGCATCTCGCGGCGCTGGTACATGTCCACCGTGCCGGCGTCCACCTGCCGCATCAGCGACTGATAGGCACCGAGCAGCAGCTGCTGGCCCGTCTGGCCGCGCGCGTAGAAGGTGCGCGACACCTGCGCGCCGCCGAACGAGCGGTTGTCGAGCAGGCCGCCGTACTCGCGCGCGAACGGCACGCCCTGGGCCACGCACTGGTCGATGATGTCCACCGACACCTGGGCGAGGCGGTAGACGTTGGCCTCTCGCGCGCGGTAGTCCCCGCCCTTGATGGTGTCGTAGAAGAGCCGGTAGATGCTGTCGCCGTCGTTGCGGTAGTTCTTCGCCGCGTTGATGCCGCCCTGCGCGGCGATGCTGTGCGCGCGGCGCGGGCTGTCGTGGATGCAGAAGCTGAGCACGTTGTAGCCCAGC
>DAIRFN010000030.1:5243-25152 GCA_036795065.1 Vicinamibacterales bacterium | reverse complement strand
CGTATCGCGCCTTCGGCTACCCGCTCGTACCGGCGCTGTACATCGTGGCGGCCAGCGGCATTCTGGTCGTGCTGGCCATCTATCGCGCATCGACCACATGGCCAGGCTTCGTCATCGTATTGCTCGGCGTGCCTGTCTACCTGATGATCCGCCGGAGCCCGGTCGAGACCGGCACCGTGCTCACCCCTTCAGAGACAGCCTAGTTCCTGGTGCATCAATCACCGTGAGGAGACATATGGACGGCAAGGATCGCGATCTCGGCATGGACCGCACCATCGGGCGGCGCGACTTCGTCAACGGGGTTGCGGCGACGGTTGGCGCGAGCCTGCTCCCGAAGTGGAGTTGGGCCCTGGAACTCGACGCGCAGCAGGCCGCCCCCGAGCAGGCCCCCGACTACTATCCCCCGCGACTGACGGGTATGCGCGGTAGCCACGCGGGCTCGTTCGAGGTGTCACACCAGATGCGCGATCGCCGCGGCGTGGATCTCTCCGGGGCCACGCACACCGGTGAGACGTACGACCTCGTGGTCGTCGGCGGCGGGTTGAGCGGCCTGGCCGCGGCCCACTACTTCATCAAGCAGGTCGGGCGTTCGGCGCGCGTGCTCGTGCTCGACAACCACGACGATTTCGGTGGGCATGCGAAGCGCAACGAGTTCGTCGTCGACGGTCGGCTGCTGGCCCTGAACGGCGGGACGCTGAACATCGAGTCGCACCTGCGCTATAACCTGCCGTCGCGCCAGCTGCTCGAGTCGATTGGCGTCGATCTCGACCGTTATATCAAGTCGAACGAGACGAATCGGAGCCTCTATTCCTCGCTCGGTCTCAGGAGCGGTCACTTCTTCGACAAGGAAACGTGGGGCGTGGACCAGCTGGTCGTCCGGCCTACGGGACAGGCGCCCGGTCGTGGTCGCGGCGGCTACCCACAGGAGTACCTCGCCCAGATGCCCATCGCGGCACAGGCACGCCAGGACATGTTGCGGCTGCAGGATCCGAATCAGCCGGACTACCTGCCGGGGCTGACGTCGGGTGAGAAGAAGGACCAGCTGGCCAGGATGAGCCTGGAGCACTACCTCCTCAACGTCGCGAAGGTTCACAAGGACTGCCTCTGGTTCTTCATCACGACGGGCCGAGGGAACTTCTGCGTGGGCGCGGACGCCGTGCCCGCGCTCTTCGGGTGGGAAATGGGCGTGCCCGGCTTCGCCGGGCTCAAGCTCGATCCGACACCGGATGGGGTGCTCGCCGACCTGCCGGGCGGTCACCACGGTCGGCAAAAGGCTGCGGGTGGCGGCGGCAGCATCCACTTCCCCGACGGGAACGCGACCGTGACGCGGCTGCTGGTGCGCTGGCTGATTCCGGAGGCCGTGCCCGGGGGATCTCAGGAAGACGTTTCGACCGCCCGCGTCAATTACGCGCTGCTGGACCGCGGTAACCAGGCCGCGCGCATCCGGTTGAACAGCACGGTGGTGAACGTGCGCCACGATGGGAATCCAGACTCCGCACGGGAGGTTGTCGTGAGCTACAGCCGCGGCGGGCGCCTCTATGACGTGCGCGGCAAGGCGTGTGTCATGGCCTGCTGGAACATGTTCATTCCCTATCTGGTGCCGGACATCCCGCAGGCGCAGAAGGAAGCTCTGGCGTACGGCGTCAAGGGGCCGCTGGTATACACCAGTGTCGCGGTCCGGCAGTGGACGGCCTTCGAGAAGCTGGGCGTGAGCAACATCTCGACGCCGACGATGTATCACGACAGCGTCGCGTTGTCCGAGGCGGTCGACCTTGGCGATCTCCATCATCCTCGGACGCCCAAGGAGCCCGTCGTGCTGAGTCTCGGCCGGCACCCTTGCGCGCCGGGCAAGCCTCGCAAGGAGCAGCATCGGATCGGGCGCGCGGACCTGCTCGCCGCCTCGTTCGAGACCTTCGAGCGGAACATTCGCGATCAGCTGGGAAGAGTTCTCGGCCCAGGCGGATTCGACCCCGCCCGCGACATTGCGGCGATCACGGTAAACCGCTGGCCGCATGGATATGCCTACACCTACAACAGCCTGACCGATCCGATGGAGTGGGTGTTCACCTCGACCAACGATCGGCCGTGCGTCGCGGCCCGGCAACCGTATGGCCTGATCACGATTGCGAACTCGGACGCGGCCGCCAGCCCGCACACCGATGCGGCATTCCTCGAAGCCAATCGGGCCGTAGGTGAGGTGCTGGAACGTCGCGCCTATCCATTCCTCACGAAGGGAACGAAGGCCTCGGAGGCTTAGCGGAGTGCACGAACATGTCAACGACGGCAGTAGCTGAGGTATCCCACTGGGTCGGCGGCAAGAGTGTCGAGCCGCACAGCGAGCGACGGCTCGAGGTGACGGATCCCTCGACCGGCGCGGTGATTCGCACGGTCGCGCCGGCCGATGCGGAAGACGTGGACCGGGCCGTCCAGACCGCCCACGACGCCTTCGAGGGCTGGCAGGCGACGACGGCCTTGCGGCGGGCGAGAATCCTGACCCGATTCCGCGAACTGCTCGAGCGGCACCAGATCGAGCTCGCGACGCTCGTGAGCCAGGAGCACGGCAAAGTGTTCCTCGACGCGAAGGGCTCGGTGCAGCGCGGCATCGAGGTCGTGGAATTTGCCTGCGGAGCGCCTCATCTGCTCAAGGGGGAGCACTCAGGCGGCGTCGGGCGTGACGTGGACGCCTACTCGCGGCTGCAACCACTTGGTGTATGCGTGGGCATCACGCCGTTCAACTTCCCGGCGATGGTGCCGCTGTGGATGTTCCCGGTGGCGCTGGCTTGCGGTAACACCTTCGTCCTGAAACCGTCGGAAAAGGTGCCGTCGGCCAGCATGCGCATGGCCGAGCTCTTGCGCGAGGCGGGCCTGCCCGACGGGGTATTCAATATTGTGAACGGGGACAAGGAGGCCGTCGATGCCCTCCTCGTGCACCCGAAAGTCCGAGCCGTGTCGTTCGTTGGGTCCACGCCCGTGGCCCGGCACGTGTACACGACCGCGGCGGCGGCCGGCAAGCGCGTCCAGGCATTGGGCGGAGCCAAGAACCACGCCGTCGTCATGCCCGATGCCGAACTCGAGTTCACCGCAGATGCGTTGACCGGCGCGGCGTTCGGGTCGGCGGGAGAGCGCTGCATGGCCATCTCGGTTGCGGTGGCCGTCGGCGACATCGCCGACCCGCTGGTGGCGCGGCTGGCGGAGAAGGCGCGGGGCTTGCGAGTGGGCCCCGGCAAGAGCGAGGCCTCCGAGATGGGCCCGCTCGTGTCCCGGGTTCACCGTGACCGCGTGCGTGGTTACGTGGATGCGGGCGTGGCCGCCGGCGCCACACCGGTCGTGGACGGTCGCGACCTCATCGTCGACGGCCACGAGAACGGATTCTTCCTGGGACCCACCATCTTCGATCACGTGACCGAGGACATGAGCATCTACCGGGACGAAATTTTCGGGCCGGTCCTGGCCGTCGTCCGCGTGGAGACGTTGGACAATGCGATCGACCTGCTCAACCGGAACCCCTATGGCAACGGCTGCGCGATCTTCACGCGCTCGGGGGCATCAGCACGCCGGTTCGAGGAGCTCGTGGAAGTCGGCATGGTGGGTATCAACGTGCCGATTCCGGTGCCGATGGCGTTCTTTTCGTTTGGAGGCTGGAAGCAGTCGCTGTTCGGAGATCTGCACGTCCACGGCATGGAGGCGGTGTCCTTCTACACCCGGACCAAGGCCGTCACCAGCCGTTGGCCGCACGTGGATCGCCGGTCGAGCGGTCTGGCCATGCCAACCCTTGCTTGAAGCATGAACTCGGGCGTGTCGCCGCGGGATCGACGGGTCGTGGCGGGATGCCGTTTGGAGGTGGTGATGACGCAGTGTATTCGCATCGTATCGGGAGTCGTGGCGGTCTGCATGCTGAGCGTGACACTGGGCGCGCAGCAGCAGATGTCCCCCGCAGAGGTGGATGCGGTCAAGAAGGAGGCGACCGCGCACATCGACAAGTACTACCGGTTGTTCTCGGAGCAGAAGCCGGACGTGCTGGCCAGCGAGGTGTTCAACATCCCGTGGCTGGTCATCGGCGGTAGCGGTCCGCAGGCCGATCTGACGAAGGAGCAGGCACAGGCCCGCTTCCAGGCATCGATGAAGCAGCTCGTCGAGAGCGGCTGGTCGCGGTCGGTGTTCACGACCGAGAACGTCTGCGTGCTCAATGCCAATGCCGCGATTGCCAGTGGGTACAACACGCGCTACAAGACGGACGGCACCGTGATGTCCGTTGGGGGCGTCACCTACATCCTCGGCAAGTCGAAGGCAGGCTGGCGCATCGTCTCGTACAGCGGCCATCCCAGGGGCAAAATCGTGCGCTGCGACTGACGTCGTCCGGGGCGTCACGATGATTTGGCACCGGCGCCTTCCCTGATATCGTTCCCATGCCTTGTCGTTCAGCCCACTCCCACGAGCATGCCAGCGGGTCGTTGCAGGTGGTGTCGCAGGCGATGATGCGTGTGAACTCAGGATGCAGGGAGGGCTGTCGTGAGGAAGAGTGCAGTGAGCGGCGCGGACCGGGTGGGGCTGCTGACCGTCGGCCAGACAGCGAAGATCCTGGGCGTGAGCCCGTCGACACTTCGCCTCTGGGAAAACGTCGGCATCATCACGCCGGTGCGGAGCAATGGCCAATACCGGTTGTACAGCCGCGAGTTGCTCGAGGTGCTCAAGCGCATCAAGTACTTGCGCGACGTCAAGCGCCTCAATTTGCCGGGAATCAAGGAGATTCTGGGCCGGTCGCAGGAAACCGCCCCACGTCGAGCCGACGGCGGGCGCCCGACGGACGTCGGGCGCAAGTTGCGCGAAATGCGGAAGCGGCAGGGACTTGGTCTCGCGGAGGCGGCGCGGCGGGCGAAGATTTCCGGGGGGTTCCTGAGCGCGATCGAGCTGTCCCGCGCCAATCCGTCGGTGGCCACGCTCCAGCGCCTGACGGCCACCTACGGTACGACGGTCTTGGACCTATACGACGTTCCTCGACGGCCGAAACGGCTCGTGAGGCCGCGCGAGCGGCGGGTCATCGAGACGGCGTCCGGCGTCCGCATGGAGTTGCTCTCCGTGGGTGCGCGACAACTGCAGAGCATGTTGTTCCGCGTGCCCCCTGGCACCGGGAGCGACGGCGCGTACTCGCATGAAGGCGAGGAGTTCATCTACATGCTGTCCGGCACGCTGGAATTGTGGCTCGACGAGCTCGAGTGCCACACCTTGCGTGAAGGCGACGGCTTCTGGTTCGAGAGCCGTCACGGGCACCGCTGGTTCAACCCGCTGAAGAAGGATGCGGTCCTGCTCTGGGTCAACACCCCGCCGACGTTCTAGACGTCCGGATCGTGCGGGCAACAGGAGGTTTGGTAATGGTTGCATGGCGCAAGGGATGGGCCTTCGGGCTGAGCGTGGCGATTGTTGGCCTGTGTGCCGCCCTGGTACAGGGCCAAGGCGGCTTCGTTGGTTGGCCAAACTACGGCGGAGACAAGGCCTTCACGAGGTATTCGCCGCTCAGTCAGATCGGGCGCGACAACGTCAAGAGCCTACGCGTCGTCTGGCGCGCGCCCGCGGTGGACCCCGCCATCAAGAAAGCCAACCCTGACCTGCGGGTGAACGCCTACCTGCGATCCACCCCATTGATGATCGACGGGATTCTCTATACGCAGGACGCCATGGGGCTGGCCATGGCCCTCAACGCCGAGACCGGCGTCCGGCGGTGGACGCAGGCCTTACCGGACCCGTCGATGCTCCAAGGGCAGGCCGCACGCGGGATCGACATGTGGACGAAGGGCGACGGCCGCATCGTGGCCGTGCGAGGCGAGCATCTCTATGCTCTCAGCAAAGAGACCGGGGCCGCGTATCGCACCTTTGGCGAGGCAGGTCGCGTCACGCTCGAGCGCGATTCCCCGCGTGCCGGTCCATACCGCCTGACGTCAGGCCCGTTGATTGTCGGCGAGGTGGTCATCCTTGCTGGCCAGGGCGGCGGCGGCGGCGACAGCGCCTCGATCAAGAAGGAGGCAGCGCCCGAGGACATCCGTGGCTACGACATACGAACGGGGCGCCTGCTCTGGACCTTCCACGTCGTGCCGCGGCCCGGTGAGTTCGGCGCGGATACCTGGGACCCCGCCTTCCTGCAGGACGCAGGGGACCTCGGGGCCTGGGCCGCGCTTAGCGCCGACGAGGAACTCGGCTTGGTCTACGTGCCCCTTTCGGTGTCGACGGCCGCCTACTATGGCGGTCATCGGCGGGGAAACAACCTCTTCTCCGCCAGCCTCGTCGCGCTCGACGCGAAGACGGGGAAGCGCGTGTGGCACCACCAGATGGTCCATCACGACCTCTGGGAGTACGACAACATCAGCCCGGCCACGCTTGGCGACATCACGGTGGATGGTCGTCGCATCAAGGCTGTCATGGCGGCGAACAAGAACGGTTTCCTGTTCGTCCTCGACCGAGCCACGGGCCGGCCAGTCTGGCCGATCGAAGAGCGCCCCGTACCGCAGTCGACGGTGCCCGGCGAGCACAGTTCACCCACGCAGCCTTTTCCCACGAAACCGCCAGCCTTCGACCGTCAAGGCGTGACTGATGACGACCTGATCGATTTCACCCCGGCGCTGCGTCAGCAGGCGCGCGACATCCTGAAGGACTACGTCACCGGTCCGATGTACACGCCGCCATCGCTTCTGACCGAAACCAAGAAGGGCACGTACTTCGTGCCCGGGAATTGGGGCGCTGGTAACTGGCACACCGGGGCCTTCGATCCGGAAACCGGCATGTACTACGCCGTGTCGCACACCATGCCTGGCATGTACGACCTGGTCGAGGCGGAAGGCGTAGAGAAGGACGCCACGATGCGTTACGTGGCGAAGTCGAAGGGACGCAATCCGCCAACCATTGATGGCCTGCCGCTCGTCAAGCCGCCCTACGGGCGCGTGACCGCCCTGAATCTCAATACTGGGGAGCTCGCGTGGATGGCGGCGAACGGGGACGGCCCGCGGACTCATCCCCTGCTGAAGGACCTGAATCTGCCGCCGCTCGGCATTCCGAACCGGCCCGCGCCGCTCCTCACGAAGACCCTGCTGTTCCTGGGCGAGGGGAGCGATGCCATCACTGGGGCGTGGCCCTATCCATGGGCCTGGGGCAAGAAGTTCCGCGCCTACGACAAGGCATCCGGGGCCGTCGTGTGGGAGATGGATCTGCCCTCCGGCACGACCGCGGCGCCGATGACGTACATGAATCGCGGTAAGCAATACATTGTCGTCGCTGTTGGCGACCGGAACATGGAGCCGGAGTTCGTCGCACTGGCACTGCAGTAACGTCACGAGAACACGAAGGACACGAAGAAGGCGGGTCTTGGGTCTTGGGTCTTGCGTCTTGGGCCGTGAGATCGGCTTCGACGTCTTACCTCGTGTCCTTCGTGCGTGCTTCGTGTCCTTCGTGTCCTTCGTGTTCCCGTGGACACCTACCCCGCGAACTTGTAGCCCATCCCGTGCACGGTGAGGATGAACTGCGGCACGCGCGGGTTGGGCTCGAGCTTCTGCCTGAGCCACGCCACGTGCACGTCCACCGTGCGCGTGGAGGGCATGGCCGTGTAGCCCCACACGTCGTGCAGCAGCTTCTCCCGTGTGAGTGTGGTCCCGCGGTTCTCGATGAAGTAGCGGAGGAGCTGGAACTCCTTGGCGGAGAGCTCCAGCGGCTCGCCCTCCTTCGTCACCTCGGCCTTCCGCACGTCCACCGTCACCTCGCCGAACTGGTAGCGCTCCAGCGCCACGCCGGAGCTGGCCGGCGCGCGCCTGAGGAGCGCCTCGAGCCGCGCGAGCAACTCCATCGTGTCGAAGGGCTTGGTCAGGTAGTCGTCCGCGCCCAGTTTCAGCCCCACGACCCGATCCACGACCTGGGAACGGGCCGTCAGCATCAGGATGGGCGTCATCACTCCCAGGTGCCTCAGCGAACGCGCCACCTCGAAGCCGTCCCGGCCGGGCAGCATCACGTCGAGCACGATGAGGTCGAACGGCTCCCCGCCGCCGCGCCGGATGGCCGTGTCGCCGTCGCCGGCCGTTTCGACCGTGTAGCCCTCGGCAACCAGGCGATCGCTCAGCGTCAGCTGGAGGCCGGGTTCGTCTTCAACGAGCAATAGGCGCGCGGAGGGCATGCAGACGGCGCTACTTGGCGTCGGCGCTGTGGGGAACGAGGCCGAGGTTCATCTGCCCGGCCGCGCGGCCCGGGGCGGCGGGGAGGATGAGCGTGAAGGTGCTGCCCTTGCCGGGCTCGCTCGTCACGTGCACCGTGCCACCGTGCGCTTCGGCGATGCGCGACACCAGGTTCAAGCCCAGGCCGCTGCCCTTGATCTGGCGCGAGACGGCCTCGCGCCCGCGGTAGAACGGCTCGAAGATGTGCTTGCGGTCCTCGGCGCCGATGCCGAGGCCGCGATCGGTGACGGAGATGGCCACGTGCGACGACGGAGTGCTCCTCGCCGAGCCGCCTGACCGATCCGCGGCCGTCGCCTCGACGCGCACCCAGCGCGCGTCGCCGCCGTACTTGACCGCGTTGCTGATCAGGTTCTGCACCGCCGACCGGAGTGCCGCACCGTCGCCAAGCACCGGGAGCAGATCGTCCGCGATCTTCGCCTCCACGGTCACGCCGTGACCCTCGATCTCGGGCCGGCACGAGGCCAGCGACTGCTGCACCAGTTCGGACACCGACACCGGGGCCTGCCCCGCGGCTCCGTTGCCCGCCGCGATGCCCGCCAGCTGCAACACCCGCTCCACCGTCTCGCCCAGCCGCCGCGCCTCGCCCTGGATGGTCTCGCCGTACTTGCGCACGCGCGTGGGATCCGCGACGACCCCATCGGCCAGATTGCTGGCGGCCGTGCCGATGACCGCGACCGGCGTCCGCAGCTCATGCGAGACGGCGGCCACGAACTCCATCTGCTGCCTCGCCAGCGTCTGTGCCCGCCGCGCCGACACGACGATGAGCCCGATGGCCGTGCTCAGCAGCAGCAGGATCCCGGAGCTGAGCATCAGGTTGCGCTTGCGCACGCCGGCCACGGCGGCCTCGAGCGAGCCTGCGCGATGCGCGGCCGCCACGCGCCAGCGCCCCTCGAACAGGCCAAGGCTACGCCCACGTTCGGGCACCGGCAGGCCCTCGCTGGTCGCCCGGCCCTCGCGGCCTCCCCGCCGTCGGTCCTGCAGCATCGAGACGACAATGCGATCGCCTGACCCCGGTGGAGGTGGCAGCCGCACGCTGGCCGTGCCGCCGCCGTTCCTGGTGATCATGAAGATCTGATCCGGACGAGGCGACATGAAGCTCGCCTCGACATCCGCGTTGGCTCCGATGGCCGCGGCCGCGCCCGTCTCGGATTCCCAGATGACCTTCGAGGTGTCCTCGCGCTCGGTCACCGCCACCCGATAGTCGGCCACCCCATCGTCGCCGTGGAAGTGGCGTGCGGTGAGCGTCGGCAACAGCGTGTCGCGCACGTACTCTCGATCCAGCCTCACGACGGTGAAGCCCAGCACCTCGATGCGCGGCGCCGACGTGTGGTCGTCCGGGAAGTCGAAGAGCGTGACGGGTGCCACCAGCGTGTGGTCGTCGCCGCTGATGACCGTGAGCGTCCCCTCGCGACGGAAGCGGCCGTTCCCCTGCGCGCGCATCCCCTTGATCTCGCCCAGGTGCTCGGCCAGCGCCGGCCGCATCTGGGCCAGCTCGTCGCTCCACTGCGCCCGCTCGAAGACACGCTGGTCGTTGTTCCAGCGACGCAGACGCAGGCGAGCCGGGTCGGTGGCCGGGGTGGCGGCGTTCCCGTCCATCGTGTCTACCAGCAGCACCTCGCGCACCAGCCGCGTGTCGGCGGCACGCTCGGTCCACGTGGAGTAGCGCTGGGCGTACGACGTCCAGTTCTCGTCGCGGGCCACGGCCCCTTCGACCTGCAGGCCCGCCATGGCGCGTGACAGTTCGCTGTCGAAGGCCGTCGCAAACTGCGCGGCCGAGGTGCGCAGCGTGCGCTGCATGCGCTCGCGCTCGGCCTCGCTCACCTGGCCCACCCAGCGGTACTGGAGCCACGCCAGCGCCGGCACGAGCAGCAGCACGACGGCGACCAGCGCCGTGACGCCGGAGACACGTCCGCGAAGGGCCTTCATGGAGGGCAGTCTAGCACGCGAAAAACGGGATAAATCCAGCCAGATCAGGCATTTAACATCGTTAACAAACGCTTTGCCCAGCCTTAACGTCCGATCGCCGGCGGCCGTCGTAATAATCACAGGAATCAGGAATCAGGAATCAGGACCCAAGACCCAGGACCCAAGACCCAGGACCCAAGACCCAGGACCCAAGACCCCGACAGGATCCTCCAATGAAGAGACTCGCAGTCGTTGTAGCCGCGGTAGTGCTGGCCAACGTGGTGGACATCAATCAGGGCATCGTGCTGCCGCTGGCGGCGCAGGACCAGGTGGCCCAAGTGGTGGCCGAGGTGAAGAAGGCGCTTGGCGGCGACAAGCTCGCGGCCGTGAAGGCGCTCAGCGCGGAGGGGCCCTTCCGCCGGACGATGGGGCAGCGCGACATGGAAGGCACGTTGATGCTCACCCTGGTGCGGCCGGACAAGGTGCGCCGCTCCGAGGAGATGAGCATGGGTGGCATGGTGGGCGGCCCGACGGTCGAGCGCATCTCGGCGTTCAACGGCACCGAGGCGTGGGATGACATGCAGAACCGTGGCGGCATGGGCGGCGGGATGCAGATTCGCATGATGGGCCCCGGTGGGCCTGGCGGGGCCGGCGGGCCCGGCGGCGGTCCGCTCACCCCGGAGCAGATCGAGCAGGCGCGCGTTCGACGCATGAAGATGGAACTGCAGCGCTGGACCGTGGCGCTCTTCGCCGAGAGCACGCAGCCCTTCACCCACGCGGGCGTGGCCGAGTCGCCCGACGGCAAGGCCGACATCCTCGAGACGAAAGACGAAGCGGGGCGCGCCGTGCGCCTGTTCGTGGACCAGGCCACCCACCTGCCGTTGATGGTCCAGTACATGGAGGTGCGCCCGCGCGTGATGATGATGGGCGGCCCGGGTGGCCCTGGTGGTCCCGGCGGGCGTCGCGGGCCGGGTGCCGGTCCCGGCGGCGGCCAGCCTCCTTCCGAAGAGGAGATGAAGCAGCGCATGGAGGAGATGCGCAAGCAGGGCCCGCCCCCGCCCTCGCAGTTCGCCATGCACCTGGGCGACTACCAGAAGGTGGACGGCGTGATGCTGCCCCACAAGGTCGACATCTCCATCGAGGGCCAGCCCAACGAGGAGTGGACCATCGAGAAGTTCAAGGTGAACCCCTCGGTGAAGGATTCGGAGTTCGAGAAACCGAAGGAGTAGACAGCGTCGGGACGGCGAACTGCGACGGGAGTGAAATGGCGACGGGAGTCGGGAGTCGATCCCGGCATGCAGAGACCGATATCCCACTCTCGCACCCTTGAGCTGCTTCGTGCGTGCTTCGTGCTTCTTCGTGCCTTCGTGGTTTCTTCTGGCAGTGGTCTCAACAATGACGAGAGTGGTGCTGGCGGTCATGGTGGTGCTCGGCGCGGTGGTGTCGAGTGCGTGGGCACAGACCGCGCCCGCGGCGGGGCCGTCCACGCTGCGCGTGACGGTGAAGGATGCCACCGACCTGGGCCTGCCCCACGCGACGGTGGTCCTCACCGACGCGCAGGGCGTGGAGCACGAGGCGGCGGTGGATCCCCAGGGCGTGGCCACGTTCACCGGCCTGCAGCCCGGCGCCTACCAGGTGAAATCCAGCGCCGAGGGGTTTCGCGAAGTGCTCATGCAGGTGGACGTGCGGCGCGGCAACAACACGGCGTCGGCGACGCTGGCGGTCGCCATCTCCGAGGAACTGACGGTGTCCGAGCAGGGAGCCGACAGCCGGCGTGACAACGGCTTCACCCAGACGCTCACCGCCGACGAAATCGATGCGCTCTCGGACGATCCCGACGAGATGGCGGAACAGCTGATGCAGATGGCCGGGCCCGGCGCTCAGATCTTCGTGGACGGCTTCGGTGGCGGGCGCCTGCCCCCGAAGGATCAGATTCAGCAGATCCGATTCAACTCCAACTCGTTCTCGGCCGAGTACCACGAGGCCGGCATGGTGCGCGTCGAGGTCATCACCCGGCCCGGCATGGGCGGCTGGCGCGGCCGGGGGAACTTCGGCTTCCGCGACGAGTCGCTGAACGCGCGGAACGCGTTCTCGGGCACCAAGGAGCCGACGCAGCAGCAGCGCTACACCTTCAGCTTCCAGGGACCGCTGGCGAAGGGCAAGACCGGCATCTCGATGTCGGTGGACGGCAACAACGCCTACGATTCGCGCACCATCCGCGCGCAGTCGCCGGGAGACGTCACGGTGAACGGCCTGGCGAAGAACACGACCGACGGGCTCAACGTGAACTTCCGCGTGGATCACGCCATGGGCCAGGGCGCCCAGCTCCGGGCGGAGTACCAGCGCCGCTCCACCGACCGCGGCGACCTGGGCGTGGGCGACTTCGATTTGCCTGAGCGCGCCTACGACACCGACTCGGTCAGCGACACCTTCCGTCTGCGCAACACGCGCGTCTACGGCAAGAAGGTGTTCAGCGAGCTGAAGTTCGAGCTGACGACCAACGATCTCTCCACCAACCCCCTGTCCACGGACCCGACCATCCGCGTGAACGACGCGTTCACGGCCGGCGGGGCAGGGCAGCTGGGCACCAGGTCCAGCCGCGAGATCGAGCTCGCGCAGAACTTCGACTTCACGATCGGGCGCAAGCATTCGATGCGCGCCGGCGTGCTGCTCGAGGCCGGCTGGTGGGACAGCGACCAGCAGCAGAACACCAATGGCACCTACGTCTTCACCAGCATCGACGCCTACAACCTGGGGCGGCCGGCCACGTTCACGCTCCGCGTCGGTGACCCGCTGGTCACGTACTCGCAGGTAAAGGCCGGATGGTTCCTGCAGGACGACTTCCGCATCGGACGCAACCTGTCGGTGAGTCTTGGCCTGCGGCAGGAGATCCAGACGCAGGTGAACGACGCCTTCAACCTGGCGCCGCGCGGCGCGTTCACGTGGACGGCCAACCGCAAGACCACCGTTCGCGGCGGCTACGGCATCTTCTACGACTGGTACGACTCGAACCTCTACGAGCAGACCATCCGCGTCGACGGCCAGCACCAGGTGGACGTCATCGTCGAGAATCCCGGGTACCCGTCCATCACCGGAGAGGGCACGCGGCTGCCGGCCAGCATCATCCGCGCGTCGAGCCTCGGCCAGCCCGTCATCCAGCAGGCCTCCATCGGCCTGGAGCGGACGCTCACGTCGTGGGCGGGGCTACGAATGGACTACATGTGGACGCGCGGGTCGAACACGCTGCGCGCGGTGAACGTGAACGCACCCACCGACGGCGTGCGGCCCGACCCCACCGCCGGCAACATCACCGAGATCCAGTCATCCGGCAAGCGCGCGAGCGACCGGCTGACCGTGGGCCTCAACGCGCGATACGAGCGCCTGCGCATCTTCAGCAACGTGATGTACCAGCTGCAGAGCTCGCGGAACTACGCCGACTCGGCCACGAGCCTCCCGTCCGACAGCACGAACCCCGACGTGGACTGGGGGCCGTCCGCGCAGGATATCCGTCACCGGCTGTTCGTCATGTTCAACGCCCCCATCTGGAAGGGCGTCCGGGCGGGGTTCAACATGCAGGTTGCATCCGCGGCGCCTTACACCATCACTACCGGGCGCGACAACAACGGCGACACGGTGTTCAACGACCGACCCGTCGGTATCGAGCGCAACAGCGAGCGCGGTGCCCGGCAGATCAACGCCAGCCTGCGGCTGAACAAGTCGTTCGGCTTCGGCGGCCCGGCAGGCGGCCCCGGCGGCGGGATGCCCATGCCGATGCCTCCCGGGGGCGGTGGCGGCGGCGCGATGAACCAGCGTGGCCCCGGCGGCGGGGGCGGCCCGCAGCTGATGGTCATGGAGGCCACCAACGCGCGCTACCGGCTCGACTTCTACGCGCAGATCTCGAACCTGTTCAACCACGTGAACTACAACGCGTTCATCGGCAACCAGCTGTCGCCCTTCTACGGCCAGGCCACCTCCGCGGGCCCCGCACGCCGCGTCGAAGTTGGCATGTCACTGGGTTTCTGAGTTGTGGCCATTGAGTGATTGGCGATTGCAGATTGAGCGATTGATTGGGGATTGAGGAATCGGGTGATGGAGTTGATTGATCGGCGATTGGGCGATTGGGCCATTGATGATTAGTGATTGATGATTGGCGTATTGATGATTGATGATGGGGCTCGACTGAGGCGCGGGAATCATTCGATCGCTCAATCACCCAATCCTCAAATCAATCACCAATCACCCAATCGCTGAATCCCCAATGAATCGCTCAATCTGCAATCGCCAATCGCTCAATGGCTAGCCCTTCAGTCACCGTCATAGGCGCCGGTGTAGTCGGTTCCACGATCGCCTGGGAGCTGGCCAGCGCCGGCGCCACGGTCCGCCTCATCGACGCGCGGACACCGGGCGACGGTGCCACGCGCGCGTCCGCCGGCATCCTCGCGCCGTACATCGAAGGCCATCCGGCTTCGCCGCTCCGCGAGCTCGGCCGCGAGAGCCTGGACCTCTTCGACGCGTTCATCGCCCGCCTCTCCACCGACAGCCACCGCGCCATCGTCTACGAGAGGAAGGGCAGTTTCGAGGTGGCCCTCACGATGGAAGAGGCCGAGCGGCTGAGCGCGGCGTCGGGCGTGTTGTGGAGCGAGGGCGTCGAGGCGCGGTGGGTGCCGGGCGCAGTGATTCCGGACGTCGAGCCAAACGTGAACCCGGACGCACCGGGTGGCCTGTTCATCCCGATGCACGGCTACGTCGGCGCCGGCTCGCTCACCGCCGCGGCCGTCGCCGGTGCACGTCAGCACGGCGCGGAGGTGCGAGAGGCACATGGCGCCATCGAGGTGAGCCGCGTGCCCGGCGGAGGCGTGCGCGTGCGCACCGAGAGGGCCACCTGGGACGATGACATGGCGGTGATGGCGGCCGGCAGCTGGTCGTCACGCATCACCATCGAGGGTGCGGACCCCGTGCCGGTGCGCCCCGTCCGCGGGCAATTGCTGCAGGTGGCCACCCCACCCGGCACGGTGCGCCACATCATCTGGGGCGCGGCGGGCTACCTGGTGCCGTGGCCGGACGGCTCGGTGCTGGTGGGCGGCACCGTGGAGGACGTCGGGTTCGACGAGACCTCCACCGACGAGGCGCGACGCGGGTTGCTGGAGATGGCAGTGGCGCTGGTACCCGCGCTGAAGGGTGCGCCCGTCACCGACATGCGCGTCGGCCTCCGCCCGCGCGGGCTCGACGACCTGCCCATTGTCGGCCGCTCCACCGCGGTCCCCGGACTGGTGTACGCCACCGCCCACTACCGCAACGGCGTGCTGCTGGCGCCGCTCACGGCGCAACTGGTGCGGCGGCTCGTGCTCGATCCGGCGGCTCCGACGATTGCCGCCCTGGATCCGGCGAGGTGCGGGAGTCTCTGAGGTCGTTGTTCAGCGACCTCCTCACCTGCCTTCCAGATTCCCACTGTCGTCGACCGCGCGGCTGCGAATGACGCCGGGCTTCTCGCCAGGCGCGGCAGTCCACCGATAGCGCCAGCGGCTCGTGCCCTCTGCGGGATGCCACGTCCGCCCATCGTCGATGGACACCTCGACTCCCGCGACCACGCCGCCGGTGTCGGTGGCCGTTCCCGCGATCTCGAACTCACCACCCGCCAGCGCGCGAGCGGCGCCTTCGACGCGTGAGGTCGGCGCGGTCCGGTCGGTCGAGGCGGCCGCGGCGACCAGCCCCGGTTGCAGCGTTGCCGGCTGCACGCCCATGTCGGCGAACAGGTTGACGGTGGCCTGGCGGAGGGCGGGCACCGGGCCCTTGAGGTCCTCGCCGATGCGGATGTTGGTCGACTGCGCGCGCTCCGGCGGCACGCCCGTTTCCGTGTCGTGGTGGGGGTCGAGGCCCCACGACCACTGCACCGTGCCGGCGCTGAACACCAGCGCACCGCTCGACGCGCGATAGAGGGTGAGGCTGTGCGTGGCGGTACCCGACGCGTAGATGGTGCCGTAATCCTGGATGTAGGCCACGTTGTTCACGGTCGTCCGTGACATGCGCATCAGGCCCGCCGGCCGGAAGCCGTTGTCCAGGTCCTCGTTCCATTCGTGGCCGAGGATGCCGGAGCCGAGCACCGCGCGCTCGCCGGGTTTGAGACGCGCCACCTCGGTATTCCGCCAGAAGCGAAGTGGCCCGTACTCCGCGGGCACGACCAGCGGATCGTTCCGCCACGCGTTGACCGTGAAGATGGTGCCGGTAAGCGCGTTCTCCGGCCTCGGCCCCTCCGGGTTGAACGGGCGGGCGTCGCGCCACGTGCCGGTCCAGACGTCCTTCAACGGGTCGATCTTCGCGTTGGCGTGGGTCTCCTTGTAGGTGACGAACGTGCGATAGGGCGTGCGCGACTCGTCCGTGCTCGGTTCCCAGCGGATCTTCCAGAACACATCGTTGCCGCTGAAGAACGCGAGGTGCACGCCCGCGTCGCGGGCGGCCTCCACCGCGGCCCGCTGCGGTCCCGACCAGTACTCGTCATGGCCGACGGACAGAAACACCTTGTGGTTCTTGATCAGCGCACCACGGCGATCACCGTCGAGCCCCGTCGTGTAGGCCACGTCGTACCCGTTGGCCTCGAGCCACCGGATCATCGGGTACTCCGCGTTGAACGGCATATTCACGGCGCGGTAGTCGCGCGTCGCGTACGGGCGGTTCAGGCTCACCTTGAAGGCGCGCTCCATCGGACGGGCCGGGTCGAAGCTGCCGTAGGTGCTGGTAATCCCCTCGCGGTTGTACGCGGTCCACGCGTTGTCGGACGTCTGGAACAGCAGGTCTGCCCGCCTCGCATCGTCACGCACGACGAAGTAGATGAGGCTCGCCCGTGGCTCCCTCAGGGCATTGGCGAGCGTCCCGAGCCCCAGCGCGCCATAGGCGTGGGGCCCCGGCTCGGGCTTCTTCGCATCGGCCTGCCCGACGCGCCCGTTGTCGGGGCGCCACGTGGGCGGGTCGTTGTCTTCGCGCACGAGGCGGGCGAGGTACAGGCCGGAAACCGCGTCGGCCGGCACGGGCCACGATGCCGAGACTGCCCAGTTGCCGCAGTCGTACAGGCGGACGGACATGTCCGTCAGGCAGGGTGGCTGCTGCTGCGGGAGCGGGACCGAGGGCTTGATGGTGGCAATGCGGCGCCCGCCCGCGCCGTTGTAGTAGCCCAGGCGATAGATGTCTATCCGGTACGACGGCGACGCGGTACTCACCTTGAACGCGATGGTCTCGCCGCGGTTCACGCTGATGTCGGTGGCGAAGCCCTGGATCTTCGGGTCGCCCGACCCGTTCACGTCCCACTCGGTCTGCGGATGGCCGGGCTTGCAGTTCTCCGCGACAATCGGGTTGGCGGGCGCGACGCACGCGGGGGGCTGGAATCCAGTTCCGGACGACTCGAGCACGATGACGGCAGCGGACAGCACGAGGCAGGTAGTCGGGCGCATAGGTTGGATATTAGGCCACAAGAACCGGAGTGCGGCAGACGCGCCCGGGCAGAGACCATGCCGGGATGCGACACATCCTGATCACGGCCTGGTTGATGGCCGCTCCGGGTCTCCTGGAGTCCTCCGCCGACCCCTTGCCCCGCCTGCCGGCGACGCGGGTCGAAGGCCGCATCGTCATCGACGGCGCGCTGGACGAGCCGGACTGGCAACGAGCGGCCGTCGCCGGCGGGTTCACCCAGAGCGAGCCTGACACCGGCGCGCCAGCAACGGAGCAAACCGAGGCGCGCATCCTCTACGACGCGGAGACGCTGTACGTTGGCGTGCACGCCCGGCATCGCAACCCCGGGGAGATCATTGCCAACGAGCTCAAGCGCGACTTCGACGGCACCTCCACCGACTGGGTGGCGGTCATCGTGGATCCGTTCCTCGACCGGCGGAACGGGTACCAGTTCGGCGTCAATCCGGCGGGGGCCAGCTGGGACTCCCAGAAGTTCAACGAAGGCCGCGAGCGCAACCTGAGCTGGGACGGGGTCTGGCAGGTGCGCACGTCGCGCGACGAGTCCGGGTGGTACGCCGAATACGCCATACCGTTCCGGGCCCTGCAGCTGCCCGCGTCGGACCCGCAGACATGGGGCATCAACTTCCAGCGGCATCTGCAGGGGCGTCTCGAGAACAGCTACTGGTCGCTGGTGCCGCGCCAATACGCCCTTGATCGTCTTTCGCTCGCGGGCACCCTCGAAGGCCTGCAGGGCATCGGGCGCGGCGCGAACCTTCGCGTCAAGCCCTACGTCGCCGCGCACGCAATGCGATCGGGCGGCATGGACGAAGCGGCCGGCGATGCGGGCTTCGACGTCAAGTACGGCATCACACCCGGCCTGACGGCCGACCTCACCGTGAACACCGACTTCTCACAGGTCGAGGCCGACGTCCAGCAGGTGGGTGCGACCCGCTTCAGCGTGCGCTTCCCGGAGAAGCGCGAGTTCTTCCTGGAGAACTCCGGGGTCTTCCAGTTCGGGCCAGGCGCCGACCGCGCGTCGCAGATCTCGGCCGCGCCGGGCACGAGCGCGGGCGGGCGCGACAACAGCGTCCAGAACGACCTGGCGCTGTTCTTCAGCCGCCGCGTGGGGTTATCGCGTAGCGGTGAAAGCGTGCCGATCGCCGCTGGTGTCCGGGTGAGTGGGAGGGCGGGTGGCACCGGTATCGGGGCACTTGTCGTCCAGCAACGCGAAGAGGGCGACGAGGCCGCGGCGCGCTACTCGGTGCTTCGGCTTCGCCGCAACCTGCTGGGGGCCTCCGATGCCGGCGCGATGTTCGTCGAGAGGAGCGCGGCGGGCGCTCCGAACCGCGTGGTCGGGCTGGACCTGAACCTCCGGCCGAGAGGCGATGTTGTCGTGTTCGCCTACGCGGCACACGCCCTCGACCGGGGACGACCCGACATCGACCCTGCCGCGGGCCGACGGACGGCCGCGCGAGCCGGCGTGTCGTTCAACGATGGCCGCTGGCTTGGCGAAGGCAGCTACGGCATGGTTGGAGCCGGCTTCGTGGACGACGCCGGCTTTGTGCCGCGCGTCGGCGTGGAACGCGCGCAGTTCCTGCTGGGGCGCCGGTTCCGGCCCGAGCGGACCTCACGCTGGCTTCGCGAGATCTACCCGGCGCTTGGCTTCACGGACGTCCGGCGAGAGGGCGGCGCGTTCGATTCGCGGTACTGGGAGCGGCGGATGGTGTTCACGCTGCAGAACGGCGCGACGCTCGAGATCGGCGACAACCCGAACGAGGAGGAGCTGCTCGTCCCGTTTGTCGTCAATCGGGCGGAGGCGGTCGTGGTGGCGCCAGGGAGGTATGCGTTCACCGATCGTTTCGTCGCCGCAGGCACCAGCCGGGCACGCCGGATCTACCTCGATGCGCGGGCGGTCTCCGGCGACTACTACAGCGGACGGAGGAACCTGCTGCAGGCTGGCGTCACCGCCCGGGTCAACGTGCACGTCAGCGGCGGCGCCACGTATTCGCGCGACGACGTCGAGCTGCCGTCCGGCTCGATTGTCACGCACCAGTTGACCGCTCGTGGAAATATCGGGTTCTCGAGCCGCGTGTTCCTGAATGCCCTCGTGCAGTACGACTCATCGTCGGGACAATGGAACACGAACGTGCGTTTCAACTTCCTCTATCGGCCGCTGAGCGACGTCTTCGTCGTCTTCAGCGACCGTCGTACCGAGCGCGGCGCCGATCCCGGCGGCCGCTCCTTGGCGGTAAAGGTCACGCGCCTGCTGGCGTTCTGACCATCCCGGCGCACGGACGCTCGGGATACGATGGGGCCGACGGGGAAGTATAGTGGCGGGGCTGCCGACGGCAGCACGG
>DAIRFN010000030.1:0-5233 GCA_036795065.1 Vicinamibacterales bacterium | reverse complement strand
GGCATGTCGGACGAGCGCGCACGGTGGATGGGGTGGCAGCAGGCGCACCAGCAGGCACTCGAGGCGTTGCAGGCGGCCGCCCAGGAGTATCATCGGCTGGTCCTCGATCAGGCGTTCGCGCGTGACGATGAGGGGGCGCGCGGCCGGCGACAGCAGGCGCTGCGGCGCCTCGAAGAGCTGAGTGCGAGGCTCGACGAGATACGGGAGCAGCCCACATGGCCACGATGACACCCGCCGAAGTCGACCAGCAGCTGGCCACCCTCGAGGGGTGGACCCTGGTCGATCAGGCCATCCGCAAGCAGTACACCTTTCGGGATTTCCCCGAGGCGGTGCTGTTCGTCAGTGCCCTGGTGCCCGCGGCCGAAGCCACGGACCACCACCCGGACATCGAGATCCACTACAAGCGGGTCACGCTCACCTACACCACGCACGCCGAGGGCGGATTGACGCCGAAGGACTTCGAGGGCGCACGCGCGGCGGACGATGTGGCGACGCAGGTGCCGCACCTCAGTGAGTTTGGGGACGGATAGTCGATGGGTTCGGAGGTGCTGAGGTTCTCGGGTTCGGAGGTTCTCTGCCGCCGACGGGGAACTCAGACGAGTGAACGAACCCGAGAACCCCAGAACCCCAGAACCCCAGAACCCCAGAACCCGAGAACCCGAGAACCCCAGGTTCCCTGTGAAGCTCAAGAAGCTCTACAGCTCGCGCGAGGTGGCCGTCATCACCGGACTCACGGCCCGTCAGCTGCAGTGGTGGGACAAGCGGGGCATCTTCACCTCCGCCATCCCCGCGCATCGGACCGAACGCGGAGGGTTCACCGAGCGTCGCTACACGCCCATCGAGTTGCTGGAACTGATGGTGCTGGCGGATCTGCGCCGGCGGGGGTTTTCGGTGGCCCGGCTCCGGCGCCTGCTCACGGTGCTGCGTACACGTTTCAAGGTCCGCCTCTACGAGGCCATTGAAGGCGGCGGGCCGCTGACGCTGTTCATCGACGGCGACAAGATCTACGCGCGCACCGCGTCCGGCGACCTCTTCAACGTGCTCGAGCAGCCACGCCAGCCGCTGCTGATGCTCGGCGAGAACGTTCGCCTGCGCGAGCTGACCGTGCGCGAGTCGCCTGGCAGGAAACGGAAGAAGACTACGGCACCTGCGCGTTCATCGACTGTCGTACGTCGATGAGCGCCTGCTGGCTGACGGTCAGGGTTCCTTCCTGCGGGCGGTCCAGATCGACGACGAGCGCGATCACGGCGGAGAATGCCAGGGCCACGGCAATCACGGCGAGCGAACGAGTCGTGCCGACCAGGCCCGAGTGATAGCCCATCGCCCCCAGCGAAAGCACGGCAATCGTGAACAGGGCCACCCAGATGGTGCCAGGGATGCGATTCCTCAGGCCGGCGGTCACCCTCCTGGCGTGCAGGTCGATCACCTCGTTGAGCGACTCGACGAAGAGACCGGCGACGATGGAGTTGGGGTGTTGCTGTCCGATGGCCGTGGCCTCGCTCCACAGCCGGGCCTGGAAGTCCTCTGCGCGCCGAAGGCCTTCCGCCATGTCCCCCGACTGAACGGCCCCCAACCGCGCGTCCACGTAGTCGCGGAGCAGTCCACGCACCTCGTCGCGCCGGTCCGGCAGCATCGCCGCGCGCAGGTACGTCGTGCCGATCGCGTTCGCCTCTTCGAGGACCAGCGATTTCCTGGCGTCGAAGCGCGAGGCCGCCATCCCGAAGGTGAACGCCAGCATGAAGGCCAGGAGGCCGAGGGTGGATCCCACCATCGCGCCGACGGGCGCGTCCTTCTCCTGCTCGGATCGGCTGCGCCTGTAGCGGCCCACTCGATAACCGCCGTCGATGGAGAACAGGACGAGGACGACGATGACGAGAAAGAGGCCCCACAGCGGCAGCATGTCGAGGACGGTCGTGTACTGCATCACCTATCCGCCGATCAGCATACGATGCTTGCGTGAGCCTGGCGAGAACGAACGATGGGGCGGCGGGCGGGGCGAGCGAACGCTGCGCGAGCGGCGTGGCCGATACCTACCGCGCGCGCCGGGAGGCGCGAGCCGCAGTGGTGGCGGACCACGAGCGTCGTCATGCACAGCTTGCGTGGTGGCGGCTCGGCATCGCGGCCGCCGCCGTCGCGCTGATCATCTGGCGCGGGCGCTCCGGGCTCCCATGGCTGGTCGTGCCCGGACTGGCCTTCGTCGTCGCGGCCATCGTCCACGCGTTCGTGCTGAACGCGCGCGATCGGGCCGCGCGGGCCGTCTCGTTCTACGAGCGCGGCTTGCGCCGTCTCGACGACACATGGCCCGGCACCGGTGAAACCGGTGAGCGTTTCCGATCGGAGCACCACCCGTACGCCGACGACCTGGACCTGTTCGGCCGCGGCAGCCTGTTCGAGCTGCTGTCGTCGCCGCGCACCGCCCAGGGCGAATCCACGCTCGCGGCCTGGCTGCTGGCGCCCGCCCCTCCCGAGGTCGTGCGGGAACGGCAGGACGCCGTGAAGGAGCTGCAGCCGAGACTGGACCTGAGAGAAGGCCTGTTCGTGTTCGGCCCCGACGTGCGCGCGGTGGTGGATACCGAGGCCCTGCGCGGATGGGCGCAGGCGCCGCCGCGGCTGGTGGCTGCGTGGCCGCGCTATGTGCTGCCCGTCCTTGCGGCGCTGACGACCGCTCACGTCGCATGGTGGATCTGGACCGCCGAGCCGCCCCGCTGGCTCGGCGTGCTGCTCGTCGCTCAAGCCGCCGTCGGCTGGTGGTTCCGCAGGGATGTGCGCGAGGTCTCCGAGCAGGTGGAGCGCCGCGCGCAGGAACTGGGCGTGCTGCGCGATCTGCTGGCGCTCATCGAGCGCGAACCTGCCACGAGCGGCCGGTTGAAGGCGCTGGCCGGCGAGCTGACCGCCACGGGTCGTGCGCCCTCCGCCGAGATTGCCCACCTCGTCCGGCTCGCAGACCTGCTGGCCACGCGGCAGAACCAGTTCTTCGTCCCCATTGCCGCGCTGCTGCTCCTGGGCACGCAGACGGCCATGGCCATCGACCACTGGCGCGCGCGATGCGGGGCCAGCGTCCCCCGATGGCTCGACATCGCGGGCGAGTACGAAGCGCTGGCGGCGCTCGCGGGCTACGCGGCCGAGCACCCCGGCGATCCGTTCCCGGCGATCGACAGCGAAGGCCCCTGCCTCGAGGCCGACGAGCTCTCGCACCCGTTGATCCCTGCCGCCCGTGCGGTGCCGAACAGCGTGCGCCTTGGCGGCGACGGACCACACGTGATGCTCGTCAGCGGCTCGAACATGTCGGGCAAGAGCACGTGGCTGCGGACCATCGGCATCAACGCCGTGCTGGCGCAGGCCGGTGCGCCCGTCCGCGCCCGGCACATGCGGCTGTCGCCCCTCCATGTCGGAGCCACGCTTCGCATCCAGGACTCGCTGCAGGCCGGGCAGTCGCGCTTCTTCGCCGAGATCACGCGCCTCAGCGAGATCGTCGCGATGGCGAAGCGTCACGCGGCAGAGCCGCTGGCACCGGCGGTGCTGTTCCTGCTGGACGAAGTGCTGGCGGGCACCAACTCCCACGACCGCCGCATCGGCGCCGAAGCCATCGTGAGGGGCCTCGTGGAACTGGGTGGCATCGGGCTCGTGACGACCCACGACCTTGCACTCACCGACGTTGTCGCGGGCCTGGGGCCCGCGGCCGCCAACGTGCACTTCGAGGACCGGTTCGAAGACGGCATCCTGCATTTCGACTTCCGGCTGCGCGAAGGCGTGGTGCAGACCAGCAACGCGCTGGCCCTGATGCGGTCCGTCGGGCTGGATGTGGGCGACGGATGAGGCGGCAGTGTAGGATCCACGCTGCCCCCGTGGTGCCCGTGTCGCCCATGCACCAGAAGCCCGAGTCCGCGTCGATCCTCGAACTGCGCAACGCCAGCCTCGTGCGGGATCATGCGCGCGTGCTCCACGACCTGTCGCTGACGGTGCACCGCGGCGAGCACGTGGCCATCGTCGGCCCGAACGGCGCCGGCAAATCGTCGCTGATCCGGATGCTGACGCTCGAGGCCTATCCGCTCGCCACTGCAGACGAGGTGCCGCCGCTGCGGCTCTTTGGCCGCGTGCGATGGGATGCCACGGAGCTTCGCGCGAGGATGGGCATCGTGTCGGCCGACATCCACGAGCGCTTCACCGGAGGCCCCTGGGTGTCGCAGGTGCCGGCCATCGAGGCGGTGCTGTCGGGATTCTTCGCCAGCCGTGGCGTGTTCGACCACCACGAGGTGACCGAGGAGATGCGCGAGCGGGCGCGCGGGGCGCTGGCGCGCGTGGGCGCGCTGCACCTGGCGGCGGCGCGGCTCGATCGGCTGTCCACCGGCGAGGCGCGGCGGGTGCTGATTGCGCGGGCGCTGGTGCGCACGCCGGAGCTGCTGGTCCTGGACGAACCGACAACGGGCCTCGACATCGTCGCGCGGCATCGGTTCATGGAGCACGTTCGGCAGGTGGCGCGTGAGGGCACGACGATTCTGCTGGTCACCCAGCACATCGACGAGATCATTCCCGAGATCGGCCGCGTGGTGCTGCTCAAGGACGGCCGGATCATCGACGATGGCCCAACCGAGCGCGTGCTGCTCGGGCCTGGCCTGGCCGCCGCCTTCGGCGGGCCCGTCCGGGTGACGTGCGAGGACGGCTACTACTACGTTCGGCCCGCGCCGGTGGACCAGGTCACATGACCCGCACGTCCACCTTCTCGCCGCGGATGAACTTGCCCTTCATGGACTTCGCCACCCGTGTCGCGACAGCGGCCACCACCTCCACCGTCGAGGCGTCGTCTCCGATCCGGATGGCACCGAGCTCCCGCGAGGTCACGCCGGCCTCGCCGGTAATCGCGCCCACGAGATCGGCGGGGCGCACGTTGTGATCGCGTCCCACGCTGAACGCCAGGACCACCATGTCGCCCTCGGTGGCGCCACGGCCCCGCGGCGGCGCTGCCGGACGCGGAGGGTACGGTGCATTCGGACCACCCGACCGCGCCGGCGCTCCCGGCCGAGCTGACCGCCCGTAGCCGGCATCGTCACGGTGCCGGCCAGTGGGCCGTCCCGGGCGAGGGGCGAGGGGCGCCTCCGGCTCGGGCTCCCTGGCCGCCGGCGTCTCGCTTACTTCCTGCATCATCGCCACGGCCGCCGCCGCGATGTCGATGGCGTCGAAGTCCTCGGCCAGGGCCTGCACCAGCGCGCGCATTTCGTCCAGGTCGCCGGCGGCG
>DAIRFN010000257.1:0-8459 GCA_036795065.1 Vicinamibacterales bacterium | reverse complement strand
TCGACACCGGCAGCGCGGAACTCTCGGGCGTCGCCGCGCAGTTGATGGGCCGCGTGGCCGGCGTGCTGAGGACGTTGCCCAATGCTGTGCGCGTCGAGGGCCACACCGACGACACCCCCATCCACACCCCGCGCTTCACGTCGAACTGGGACTTGTCAACCGCGCGCGCGACCGAGGTGGTCGCCTTCTTCATCGGCGCGGGTCTGGCGCCGAATCGCCTGTCGGCGGCCGGCTACTCCGAATACCACCCCCGTGCGGGCAACGACACGGCCGAGGGCCGCGCCCGCAACCGCCGGGTGGACATCGTCCTTCTCAACGAGGCGACGCGGGTGTCCGAGGAACCCGCTTCCGCAGGCAAGGTCGAGCCATGATTCCGCTCACCGACCACGACATCGAACGGATTCTCGGGCGACCGGTGCGCAGACTGCTGAGCGCGGGCGACCGGCGGGCCTTCGCGAAACGACGGGTGCTCATCACCGGAGCGGGCGGATCCATCGGATCCGAGCTGGCGCGCCAGGTGGCCGCGTGCGGGCCCGCGCGCCTGATCCTGGTCGATCAAGCCGAGCACAGCCTGTTCCACATCGAGCGCCGGATCCGAGCACTGGCGCCCGCGGTGCCGCTCGATGTCGAACTCGCGGACGTCGCGCACACGAACCTCGGGCCGATCTTCAGGGCGGCGCGCCCGGAGGTCGTCTATCACGCGGCCGCCTACAAGCACGTGACGATGGTCGAGCGTGCCGTCTGCGCGGCCGGCGGCGTCAACGTTGTCGGTACCGTGGCGGCGGCGGAGGCCGCCCGCGACGTGGGCGCACGCTTCGTGCTCATCTCGTCGGACAAGGCCGCCAGGCCGCGCAGCGTAATGGGCGCGACCAAGCGGCTCGCGGAGCTGGCCGTCATGGCCCGGGCCGAGAGGACCTTCCAGCCCATCGTCGTGCGCTTCGGGAACGTGCTCGGCAGCAGCGGCAGCGTCCTGCAGCTGATGCGCGAGGCCATACGCGAAGGGCGGCCCGTGCCCATCACCGACGCCGACGCGACCCGCTACTTCATGTCGGCCGGCGAGGCCGCGTCGCTGGTGATGAAGGCCACGCTGCTCTCTCGACGAGCCGAGACCTACTGGCTCGACATGGGGGAGCCGGTGCGGATTGGCGACATCGCCGCCCGCGTCCTCGCGCTCGAGGCCGAGGCCGGCTATGCGCCGACCCCGATTGCCATCATCGGGCTGCGTCCGGGCGAGAAGCGGAGCGAGGACCTGACGACCCAGGGCCTGCGGATGTGCCGCACGAGGCATCGCCGAATCTGGGTCGCCCGGCAGGCGCCATTCGACGGTCCCCGCATCCGGGTGGCTGTGAACCGGCTGCGGGACTCCGTCGCCACCGGGGACGCGCTCGACGCGCTGGCGGCGCTGGCGGCGGCGGTTCCCGAGTTCGTGGTGAGCGACCAGGCCTGGGCCCTCGCGCGCGCGCAGTCGTCACACGCGGCGGCCCCCGCGCGCCCGGCTGCGGCGCGGAGGGCCAGCTGATCGTGCGCATCCTCCACCTGACGACGTTCCTCCAGGGCGGCGCGGGCATGGTCATCACCTCGCTGGCAGAGGCGCAGGTGCGCGAGGGCCACGCACTGGCCGTGCTGACGTCCCGTTCGGGGGCGCCCGGGTATGGCAACTACCCTGCCTACCTCGATCGGCTGGCCGTGGCCGGAATTCGGGTGGCGGCCGTGGACTCGCTGTTCGACCGGCGCCTCGAGGCGCAGGCGCCTGTCGCACATTACCTCGACGACGCGCTCGGCGGGGCGGGCGCGTTCGACATCCTGCACGCACATGCCGCGGTGCCAGGTGCGGTGGCGAGGGCCGCGGTGCGGCGGTCGGGCCGCCGCGTGCCCGTGCTCCAGACCATGCACGGCTGGGGCATCGCGAAGACGCCGGCACAGAGCGCCGCCGATGTGCGGGCCATGAACCACGTGGATCGGCTGGTGGTGCCGGCGCGCACGTCGGCCGCCCTGCTGCAGTCACTTGGCGTCAGGACGGCGCACATGGCCGTGGTGCCGTACGGCGTCGCGCCCGCGCCGGCGCCGACCGTCACCGACATCCACGTCCAGCGCATGCGTGCGTGGCGCAGGCAGGGCGACCTGGTGGTGTGCTGCATCGGCACGCTCGGCGAACGGAAGAACCAGGCGCTGCTCGTCGAGGCGCTGGCGCGTGTCGCGCCGGGCGTGTCGATACAGGCGGTGTTCGTCGGTGACGGGCCGGTGGATTCGCTCCGGCGCCGCGCGGAGGCACTCGGCGTCGCCGACCGCGTGCACCTGATCGGCTACCAGCCGGATGCCCGGCTCTACCTGCGCGAGTCGCACCTGCTGGCGCTGCCGTCCCGGGGCGAAGGCCAGCCCCTGGCGGTGCTCGAAGCCTTCTGCGACGGCGTCCCCGTGCTGGCCAGCCGCATTCCCGAGCTTGCCGAGCTCGTGGAGGACGGCCGCACGGGGTGGCTCTTCGACCCGGAGGATGCGGGCGCTCTGGCCGCCGTGCTGTCACGGGCCGCCGTCGCGCCGGGGCCGATGCGCGCGCTGGCCGCGCACGCGCGGGCCACATACCACGATCGGTTCACCGTCGAGCGCATGGTGGCCGGCTACCTGCACGAATACGCGAGGGCTTCATGATTACGGACGCGTCCACGCATCGCTACGCCAACGACTGGAACGCTTACAGCGCGGCCTGGGACGAGCAGTACGGCGGCCGGTACCGCCATCTCGGCGACGAGTGGTGCGACGACGGCACGGCCGACCGCGCGCACGAGCGCCGTGTGACGGACCTGGTCGAGCCGTGGATACGGCCCGGGACTCGTGCGCTGGAGATCGGTCCGGGCGGGGGCAAGTGGACCGTGCGCCTGGCGCCGCGCGTCCACTCGCTGATCGTCTTCGACGTGGCCGATGCGATGCTCGCGCGGACGCGACAGCGATGCGAGGCCGAGGGGCTCGCGAACGTCTCGTTCGTGCTCGGCGACGGCCACGGCCTGACGGGCGTCCCCGATGAGTCGCTCGACCTCGTGTTCAGCTACGACGTCTTCGTGCACATCGCACTCGAGGACACCGTGGCCTACATCGACGAGCTGGTACGCGTGCTGGCGCCGGGAGGCGCGGCCATCGTGCACCATGCCGTGGCCGAGACCGCTGCCGCAGGGAACCGGATCGAATCGCACAACGACTGGTATCGCGACCGCTCTCACACGCTGGGGCAGTACTACTATCACTCCCGTGAAGGCCTCCGCCGCGCCTACGAGCGCGCCGGCTTCGAGATCGTGGAGTCGTGGGACTCGTACTGCACGGCCGTCTTCACCGTCCGCAAGGAGGCCGACAGCGTCGTGCCGCGGATGGAGCGGGCGCTGCGCCGGGCCGCCGTGGCCACGACGCCCGAGGAGCTGCGCGCGGCCGCCGTCGCCTTCGAGCGCGCCCTCGACGAGGCTCGCGACCGGCTGGCGCCCCTGGTGGCGTCGCTCGATGGCACCATGCCCGGGCTGAAGCGCTACGCGATCCTGCAGCGGATGCGCCGGCTCGTCCGCGGCTGAGGAACGCCCCGGCGTCACCTCGCGGAGCCGCGTGGCGGATCGTCGTGCTGCTCGATGCCGAGGCCGGCATCGGCGCGGCCGAGTACCTGCGCTGCCTTCGCCCGTGGTCGGCGGCGGTCACGGTCATCGGCGCCGTAGAGGCCGATGCCTCGACGGTCTCCGCGCTGGCCAGTTCGCCGGCCCTCGGCAACGCCGATATCGTCGTCGTCGTCGTCTCACGCGACACCGGCCTGACCCGAGTCGTCCGCGACGCCTGCACGGTCGCGGGGCGCGTGTGCGTGGACGCGTCCCTCGCCCCCGAGGGCAGTCGAGACCTGGCGCTCTTCCAGGAAGTGCTGCACCACGACATCGAGCTGGGCGGACACAACGACTGGACGGGCGGCGATTCGCAGTTCGGCGCCGCCGTCCTGCGCACGCTGAGCGCGGTCCATTGCCGGAGCCGGTTTCCCGGCTACGTGGAGCGACACCTCCCCGCGCTTCGGCAGGCGGATCAGCGGATCCGCGCGCTCGACGTGGGGTGCGGCGCCGTGTCGCGCCTGCGCTGGGGCGCGCTGAACGGCCTGATGACGGTGACCGCGTCGATCCGCTGTTGGACATGTACGCGATCGTCCGCGAACGCCATGGGCTGAGCCTGCTGCCCGACGTCCGGTGTGCGCACGAAGTCTGCGTCGGTGCCGAAGCCATGGGGCGCGCCCTGGCGCCAGCCAGCTTCGACTTCGTCTGCTGCGCGAACGCGCTCGACCACACCGAGGATCCCGTCGCCGTCACGCGCGCCGTCGCGCAGGTCCTCAGGCCCGGCGGTCTCCTGGCCATCGAGGTCTTCACCCGGGAGGGCTCCCGCGAAGGGTGGTGGCAGCTCCACCAGTTCGACATGTATGTGGACGACCGGAACGAGCTCGTCTGCGAGACGCGGGCGGGGGTGGTCAGGCCCATCGTCGCGAGCGGCTGCGGGCTCGTGGTGCGGGAGATCGTGTCGAGCAGCACGACGATGACGATCGCAATCGCGGAGCGTCTGGCCGCATGACCAGGGGTTCGGAATCACAATCGACCCCCATGAGCGGCGGGGCGGCGTGATGGGGGAGGCGCCCGGCTGTCAGGCAACGGCCACGAAGTCGCGGTCGGCCTGATAGCCCAGGGCCGAGAGCTGCCGCGCGATGGCCTCGCGGCCCGGCGCCGAGGCAACCGCGATGAAGGTCACCCCGCGCGCGGGCAGCGTGGCGGGATCCACCACCGGCACGTCGTCAATCCGGTGATCCCAGCGCGTGCGGTCGTTGTCGGCGAAGCAGTCGACGCCGACGCCGAGGCTGCGGAGGTGCGTCAGGGCCCTCCGCCCGCCCTGTCCCGTCCCGAAAATCGCCACGCGCAGGCTGTTGCGGACGTCGGCGGGCGCGCGCAGCGCCCAGGGGATCGCCAGCTCCAGGCGCAGTCGTCCGGCTTCGGCTGCCGCCGCCTGGCAGCGCCGCCACGCTTCGTCGGCCTCGGACTGCAGGCGCCGCGCGACCGCGTCGAGCCCGTCGAGCGCACGCGCCTGCCGTTCGGCGCGCCCGGTCATCGACTCGGCGATCTGCGACCACAGGATGCCCGGGCGATCGGCGGCGTGCGGCAGCAGGTGCAAGCCGGCCGCGCACTGACTCGCCAGGTCCACCACCACGGCCGCCTCTCGCAGGCCGAACAGGACCGGCCGATCGCGGTCGGCCATCATCTCGCTCCACGGCCGGTGGAGTGCACGTTCGGCGTGATCGACACCGGCGCGCCACCATCGGGCGGCGGCGTCCAGGTCGCGCGCCTGCGCCGCCAGCCAGCCGAGCAGCCAGCAGGCACTCACGGTCTTGGTGGCGAGCAACGGGTTGAAGGCCAGTGGATCGGCCTTGGCACAGGCGGTGAAGGCGCTCACCGCGCGCGCCCCGTCACCCCTGCTCATGGCGGCCAGGCCCTGCACATAGCGCAGCGAGATGTGCCATCGGGCCACGTGGGGACCGGTGGCCGGTAGGTCGCAGTAGCGATCGATCGCGGTGAGGGTCTCGGCGGTCACGCCCTCGGGACTCGACAGCTGCGCGTACGCGCGGACGCACAGTGCCGCGCCCCGATCGGCGCTCCCCGCCGATGACGCCTCGAGCGCCAGGCGGGCAAGCCGATCGCGCAGCTCCGCCGACTCGGTGCGGAGCCCCATCGAGACGAGCGCCCGCACGAGCCACGGGTGCTCGTAGTGCCCGGCGAAGTCGATGAGCGTGGGCGGAACGGCGGGCGGCGCCGGCTGCCATCGCGTCGCCACCGGATCGGCCACGGCGCCCAGGGGCGGTGTCATGCCCACGGCGAGCCACCACTCGGCCTCGTCCGGGCGCGCCGCGGCATCCCACAACGCGCGCCCGGCGCCGGGCAGCTTCATGCCGCCACCGGCCGTCTGCCCGAACACGTGCTCCAGCAGCAAGTGCCGGCCGCAGAGCGCCTCGAGCCGCTCGCGATTGAAGACGTGCAGGTGGTGCGGGTTCGGATCCTGGCCGTGCTCGTCCAGCCATTCGTTGGGGACCGAGCAGACGAAGCGCCCCCCTGGCGTCAGCAGCCGGCGGCAGTCCGCGAGGAAGCGATCGGGATCCTGGAGGTGCTCGACGGTCTCGAAGCTCACGATCACGTCGAACGAGGACTCTGGAAGATCGCCGAGCGTGGCCAGGTCGCGTGCGGCGAACGAGAGCCGTGGCTGCGCGGCGGCGTAGTGCTCCGAGGCATAGGCGACGGCGGGCGGGTCCACGTCGAGGCCGAGGACCGACTCGGCCAGGGTGCCGTCGGCCAGCACGCGGCTCCCGTAACCCATGCCGCAGGCGGCATCCAGCACCCGATCGCCGGGGCGCACGAATCGCCGCGCCCACATGTAGCGCGCCACGTGCGCGTCGGCCCGGCGACCGACCTCGCGCAGCATGTCCATGTGAAGATCGCGTCCCGGAGCCAGGTCGCCGAGCCCGGCGCCCCAGGTCACTGCCGCCGGTATCGGCTCGAAGAGCAGCAGCGCGTCCGATTCCCGTTCGAGCGCGGCGTAGTCGACGACCTGCTGGCAGAGCGGGTGCTTGCGCCACCCGTGACGGAGGATGCGGCGCTCCCACTCGTCGCGGGGCCCGTCCACGGACGCCACGAGCACGCGTGGTGATCGCGCGCCCAGGTCGGCCATCAGCCTCGCGACGTCAGCCTCCGAGGGCGTGCCGCGCAGGCCGTCGAGCCAGATCAGATCGACCGGGGCCCGGTCCCCGGGATCGCCGATCGCGCCGGCCCGTGCGGGGACGCCGCGGCGCCGCCACGCCTGGAGCGTCGCCTCGACATTGCCACCGGCCACGAGCACCTTGCCCCCCCCGCATGCCGAGAGCACGCGATCCACGCGATCGAACGCGGCGTTGTCGCCCGCGCTGGTCACGGCAGCACCACCTGTGCGGTCACGCCCGACACCGACACCGGCTCGAGGAAGTGCACGAAGTGTTCGGCATGCGACAGGCCCATGTTCTCGAGCTGGTTGAAGATGGCGCCCTTCCCGGCCTGCGAGGCGACGATCACCAGGTCGTAGTCGCGCGCCTCGAGCGCCGCCGGAGGCCGCACGCCCAGGCCGTGGGCCTCGGTGTGCCAGACGCCGGCGTTGTTGTCCACGAGGTACTCCACGGTCCATCCGCAGCGCGCCGCCAGCTTCAGGGCGGCCCGTCCTCCTTCGCCGGCGCCGAACACGACCGCGCGCCGCACATGATCCAGCCGCGCCGTGCCCGGCGATCCCGGCGGCGCCTGCGCCGGCGGGTGCGCGAGGTGCAGCAGCCCGCGCAGCGCCGGCGGGATGTGCTGGAAGTAGGGCCGAAGAGCCCGCATCCGGTTCGCGTGCTGCGAGGTGGTGTTCAGCATGCCCTGCCCCTGGCGGTAGCGCACCAGCGGCTCGGGCACGACCACCAGCCGGCAGCCGGCGAGGGTCGCGCGCGCGAGGAACTCCCAGTCCTCGCAGCCGATGCCCACATCCTCGGTGAACCCGCCGATCCGGCCGAACACCGCCCGCCGCACGAACGCGTTGGCATCGCCGAAGCTGTTGCGCGTCACCCCGGGCGAGACCGCCGCACCGAGGAACGGCCAGCAGTAGGTCCCCTCGTCTGAGGTGCTCGGTTCCGTCCCCTGGAAGACCCTCAGGAAGCAGGTGAGGATGTCGGCGCCGCTCGCCGTGGCCGCGCGAACGAACGTGCTCACCTCGTGCGGCTCGGCGATGTTGTCGTCGTCCATGAAGAGGACGTAGGTGCCGCGCGCCTCGCGGATGCCCGTATTGCGGGCCGCGCCCAGGTAGCGGTTCGGCTGCCGGACGATGCGCCAGCCGCGGGCCTCGAATTCCTCCTCGAGCGACGCCACGAACCGCACGGCCTCAGGCGCGTCGCTGCCATCGTCCACGAGAACGACCTCGAGGGCCGGATAGTCCTGGCGCCGGATCGACTCGAGTGCCTGCGCGAGCAGTGCCGGCCGGTTGAAGTGCGTGACGACAATGGACACCAGCGGCGTGTAGGTCGGCCGCAGCCTGACCGGCCGGCCCCGGCGCGCGTGCGCGTGCCACTCCAGCCAGTCGCGGTTCGCCAGTTCGAACGCCACGCGCGGCTTCACGGAGCGGGCCCCCATGAGCAGCGCCCGCTGCAGGTGACCCGCGATGGAGGCGGGCGTGAGGTCGAACAGCACCGCGTCCTGATCGTCGTCGCGAATCATCTCCGGAATGCCACCGGTGTTCGACGCGAGGAACGGGATGCCCGCTTCCAGGCACTCGAGCACCGTGTAGGGAAGGTTGTCGATGCGGGAAGGCAGCACGGCCAGCCGCCCCGGCTCCGCGAGGTAGGCCAGCGGCCCGTCCCGGTCACGCTCGCCGATCTCCTCGGGCGTCGAGTACCCGACGGTATCGGGGAGGTTGACCGT
>DAIRFN010000029.1:18485-25279 GCA_036795065.1 Vicinamibacterales bacterium | reverse complement strand
GCTCCGGTGCGCCGAATTCCGCGATCAGATCGTGCGACCACAGCACCCGGCCCGACTGCTTGTCGAACGCGAACATCTGCTTGTTGGTGCCGATCGTGAAGAGCCGATCGCCGACGATGAGTGGTGTGGAGTGGGGTCCGGCGCCGAAACTGAAGTCCTCGCGCCGCGACGGGTAGGTATGCTCCCACATCGTCTTGCCGGTGGCGGCATCGAGCGACACGACCCTTTCTTCGGCGTCCCACGGGCCCTGCCTTCGGCCGCCGCCGCTCTTCCCGTTTCCCACGCGATACATCGTGTAGAGCCGACCCTCGTCCACGAGAATCGCGGAGTGGCCGGTCCCGAGGGGACGGCTCCACAGCACGGGTGGCCCGCCCTCAGGCCATGTCTCCGCCAGGCCGGTCGAGTCGGTGGTGAAGTTGCGATTCGGCCCGCCCCACTGGCGCCATGCGCCCTCCGATGGCGCCTGCGCGTTCACGGCCGGATGCCATCCGGCCGCAATCAGGGCGCCCGCGAGAACCGTCACCAGACCCGGGCGACCAATTCGCATGCGGGCGAATCTACTACAGATGCCGGCGAGACCCTTCAGCTGAGTCCGAACGCGAGCGCCGAGATGATCGAGCGCGTGTACCGCGTGCCAAGCGCTACCACCCCGACAATGCGGAGACCGGCACGAGCCGCATTCGACCGGGTCGTCAGGTAGCGCCCGGTTCGCCGCGCGTCACCGGCCGACTGCCTTCCGTTCGGCCGCGCGGTAGCCCCTCAACATGTTCTCCAACGAGTAGTTGCCTTCGTGGCAGGCGAACTCGTAGATGTTGTCGGTCGAGCGGGTCATCGTCAGCTCGCCCTTCCAGGGCTGCGTGTACGCCGTCGGATCATCGATCTCGAACTGGTAGAGCAGGGTGTCGGCGTCCATGAGGCTGAAGCGCTCGACCATGTGCAGGTTCTCGTCCCAGGCGAAGTTGCCGCCTGCATCGCCGTAGAAGCCGCGGCCATCCTTGAAGTTCGTCGTGTCCACGACGAGCGTGTTGCCGTCCCAGCGGCCAATCGAATCGCCCATCCATTGCCTGATGCTCGACGGGAGATGCGGCCGACCGTCCAGGTGGATGATCCTCGCGTCGTGGATCATCTCCGCGTGGACGACGACGGCATCCTTCGTCACCACGATCTGGTAGTTGCTGTTGTAGGTGTACGGCAGCAGGGGCGGTCCAGCCGTCAGGAACGCGAGGCACTGATCCTGCAGCCCCAGGTCTTCGGGGTTCTCAGCGGCCCGCATCCGCTCCACGCGGCGGCGCTTGATCTCGGCGGCCGCGGGCGTCAGTGCGGGGATTCGGCCGTCGGGAGGGTCGGTCACGATCGAGGTGCGGCGCGTCTTGACGATGTGCGTGCCGAACTCTCGGTAGAACGTGTTGTAGGTGCCGGTGCCGGTCCGCGCGGACCCGGGCGGGGGTTCCTCATTCCTCAGGGCGACCTGCCGTTCCCACTCGGCCGCTTCTTCGGCCGTGAAGAACGCCTGGTCCTTCAACTGCGCCGGGCGTTCGAGGGGCGTCGCGGTGGCGGAGTTCCAGATGCCCTCGAACCCCTGGCGAGTGGAGCGGCCGGCGTCCTGGCCCGATACGAAGCTCGGACCGAGGCCAGCCGCGGCAAGGACCGGGACCAGGAACAGCATCCGTCGCGTCATGCTCATCCTTTCGACCTCTTCGCGCACGCAAGCGACGAGTCTACCGGAGCCTCAGGCTCAACACCACTCCGCGCGCGTCGCCTGTCGGCAATTGGGGAGCGTCGGCTACGGCGACGGAAACAGGACGCCAGGTCCGAGCCGACCCGTGGGATCGAGCGCATGTTTCACGGCGCGCATCGCGGCCACTCCGGCGTCTCCGTGCAGCTCGCGGAGCAGCAGCTGCTTGACGGCGTTGCGGCCCACCCCGTGCTCCGCGAGCGGGCACCCGCCCAACGCGGTGACCTCGCGGCCCAGGGCCAGCACGGCCTCCCGGCCGAGTTCGACGTCTGCGTACGAGCGGGGAATCAGGTTCGGGTGCACGTTGCCGTCGGAGATGTGCCCCCACACGGCGAGATCCAGCCCTCGCTCCTCGAAAAGGGCGCGGCAGACGCGCATCATCTCGGCAAAACGCGTCAGCGGCACGATCACGTCCGCCGCTGTTTTCGAGATGCGCGGGTCGATGCTCGATTTCGCCAGGGCGACGCGGCGGTTCACTCCGGACGGCACGGCCTCGCGCAGCTCGATGAACTGTGCCGCGCGGCGCGCCTGATCCGGTAGGGCGATCTCCGCGTCGTCCAGGCACCCGTGCGCTTCCAGCATCCGGCACAGCCGCCCCATGGTCGTGCCGGTCGCGCCGGGCTCGCGGGCGTTGGCGAGGTCGTTCCAGAGATCGCGCGCCGCTTCGTCCGGCGAGAGCTCCAGCTGGACGAGCAGGACGACATCCGTTCCGGTCGGGACGTCGATGTCGAGCCTGGCGAGCACGCCGTCCTCCCGCACGATCTCCAGCGAGCGCCGGTCGAGATGCTCGATGGCGGCCAGGTCGACGCCGTGCGGATCGCGGCTGACCCACGTGGCGCGCGCGGCTGACCGAAGCTCGTCGACGAGCGCGATGGCGGCCAACTCCGTGGGCACGGGCACGAGCGCCCAGCAGGTCCCGGCGGGGCGCCGCTGCACGCGCAACGTGGCATCGACGATGACCCCGAGGGTGCCTTCGGCGCCGATGAACAGGTCGATGGCGTCCATGCCGGTGGCGAGCGGATATCCGGCCGAGCATTTCGGCACGTCGGGCAGGGTCAGCGCGTGGATCGGGATGACGGCGGTCCGCGCCGGAGACACGAGATCGAAGCCGCTGACGGAAGCGGCGACCGCTCCCCGCGCGAGCTCGAGCACGCTGCCGTCCGCGAGCACGACGGTGATGGCCTCGACCCACGGTCGCACGTTGCCGTACTTGAATGTCGCCGCGCCGGCGGCGTTGGTGCTGACGACGCCGCCGACCGTCGCGCCGTAGTACGTTGGCGAGGGCGGAAACCAGGCGCCATGGGGCGCGAGGGCCTCGTGGAGTGCCTGCAGCGTCACGCCCGCGCCCGTCTTGACCCGGTCGCACTCGAGGTCGATGGACGTCAGGTGCGCCGTTCCGATGACGAGTTCGCCGAACGGCGTGGCCCCTCCCGTCAGCGACGACTGCGCGCCCGCGACCAGCACCGGCGGCCCGAGTGCCAGCACCGCCGCGACCTCCGCGGCCGTGCGCGGCTGCACGAGACCGCTGGCATGGCCGCCGGGATAGTGCGCGGCGTCCTCGCTGATACGGGCGAGCCGGTCCGGGTCGCGCTCGATGACCGGAGGTGACGCCGAGCCGGCCCGACGGCTCCGCAATACGTGCGTCGACACGGGTGGAAGTGTAGTCCCGGGACAAACCTTCCCGATGCCCTGACCGACGGCTATACTTCACCCTTCCCGGAGGTCCTCTATGCGCTCGGTCGTGCTCGCATCGCTCGTGGTCATCGGCGCGTCGGGTCTGCACGACGCGGGTCACGCCCAGTCGAAGCGGCCCGCCACCTTCGACGATGTGCTGCAGGTGAAGGCGGTGGCGAGCCCGGTGCTGTCGCCAGACGGCACGAGGGTGCTCTACACGGTCCGCGCGTGGGAGCCTGCGTCCGAGCGACAAAAGGATCGACTCGAGGCCCGCACGCGCATCTGGATGGTGCCGGCCGACGCGTCCGCGCCGGCGCGGCAGATCACCTTTGGGGAGCGCGGGGACTCGCAACCGCAGTGGTCCCCGGATGGCCGGTTCATCAGCTTCCTGTCGGCACGCGGCCAGGCCAACGGCGAGAGCGGCGAGCCGAAGCCGCAGATCTACGTGATGCGCGCCGACGGCGGCGAAGGGCAGAAGCTGACGGATGGCAAGGAGGGCGTCTCGTCGTACTCCTGGTCGCCCGACAGCGCACGCCTCGCGTATCTCTCCCGCGACCCTCTGACTACCGAGCAGGAGGACGAGGTCAAGAAGCGGGATGACGAGCGCGTGTTCGAGGGCGACTTCCGCTACACGCACGCGTGGGTGATCGAGGCCAGCCCCCTGGACGTGGCTCGGGGCGGGGCCGGGTCGAAGGCGAAGCGCCTGACACAGGGCACCGACTACACGTTGAACGGCGTGCCGTCGTGGGCGCCCGACGGCAAGCGGTTCGTGATTGGCGCGTGGGCGACGCCGATGCTGCGCGACAACCGCCGCGACGTCTACATCGTGGATGTCGAGGCCGCGACGGCCGAGAAAATCAGCACGAATTTCGGGAGCGACGGCGCGCCGCGCTGGTCGCCGGATGGCACGACCATCGCCTGGACGTCCGAGCCGTACAGCGGCCCGCCGGTGGCCGACGGCACAGCGCCGTCGGTGATCACGCAGTCGCGGTTGATGCTCTACAACGTGGCGGCCCGGACCATCCGCGATGTGTCGTCTCCTGCCTTCGATACCGATGCGGGGGCGCCGCAGTGGACCGCCGAGGGCAACCGCGTCGTGTTCCTGGCCGGAAAGCGCGCCTACACCGAGGCGTTCGCCTACGACCTCGCGAGCGGAGCCTACTCCCAACTCAGCACGGGCCGCACCATGCAGGCCACGGCGCTCAGCAAGGACGGCCGCACGATTGTCGTGGCGATGGACGCGCCAGACGCCGCCACCGAGATCTACGCGACGGACCCGCGCTACTCGGACTTCCGCAAGTTGACCGACACCAACCCGCAGATCCGCGAGCTGGCGCTGGGCGAGACCGCGGTGGTGACGTGGAAGAGTACGGACGGCGTCGAAGTGGAGGGCGTGCTGCTGAAGCCCGTGGGCTATGAGGTGGGGAAGCGGTATCCGACGCTGGTGGTCGCGCACGGTGGGCCGTCGGGCGCGTACGTGAACAACAACCGCCTCGGCGGGCTCGAGGGTGGCCAGGTGTGGGCCGGCAAGGGGTGGGCGGTGTTCTATCCCAACCCGCGCGGCAGCACGAACTACGGGGAGAAGTTCCTGCGCGCCAACATCAACGACTGGGGCGGGGGCGACTACAACGACATCATGAGCGGCGTGGATGCGCTGGTGGCGCGCGGCATCGCCGACCCCGACAGGCTGGCGCACATCGGCTGGAGCTACGGCGGGTACATGACGGCATGGGTGATCACGCAGACCACCCGCTTCAAGGCCGCGATGGTCGGCGCCGGGCTCACCAACATGTGGAGCATGTACGGGACCAACGATATCCCGAGCGCGCTCATCGCCTACTTCGGCGGCATTCCCAACGAGAAGACGCTGCCGCTCTACCTGGCGAAGTCGGCGATGTCACACGTCGACAAGGTGACCACGCCCACGCTGATTCTGCACGGGGGGAATGACGAGCGTGTGCCGATTGGTCAGGCGCAGGAGCTGTTCCGCGCGCTGAAGGACCGCGGCAAGCGCACCGAGCTGGTGTTCTACCCGCGCGAGGGGCACGGCATCCAGGAGTACTACCACCAGAAGGATCGCCTGACGCGGATCCACGAGTGGGTCACGAAGTACACGCTGGGCGCAGGGGGAACCGCGACGGCGCAGCGGTAGGGCCGCGCCCATCGAATGTGCGGAGGAAGTCGACCATGCGACGACGTGATGTGCTGAAGCTGGCGACACTGGCGCCGATGGCGGGGCTCGCCTCGCCGCCAACCGCGGCGGCGCAGGCTCGCCCGGCCGTCCGCCTGCGTCCAGGTGGGAGCGACGATGGGTTCGATCCGTGGGTGGAGGTGATTGCGTCCGCGTTCCGGCACAACGCGGGGGAGGTGAGCCGGCTTGCCGGCGGACGTCCCATCCTCGCCGTCGTGAAGAACAACGCCTACGGCCTCGGCGATCAGGTCGTCGGCCCCATCGTCGACGGGTGCCCGCAGGTGAGTGGGCTGGCCTCGGTCCGGCCCGCAGAGGCGCTGGCGATGCGCGCGGCCGGCGTGCGCAAGCCGATGCTGACGATGGCCGAGCTCGGTGAAGAGGAGTCGGCAGAGCTCGTGCGGAAGGACGTGACGCTGTCGTGCTGGCTCGACAACGCGGGCGAGCGGCTCGCCCGCATCGCGAAGAGGGCGAAGCGGCGCGTGCCGGTGCACCTGTATCTCGACACGGGGATGAACCGGGAAGGCATGCCCATCGCGCGCGCCCTCCCGTGGATGGAGGGGCTGGCGCGGCAGCGCGACGTCCGCCTCGACGGCGTCTACCAGATGTTCGTCCACGACATCGATTTCGATCGCGTCCAGCTCGAACGCTTCGCCGGCTTCCTCGACCGCGCCTCGGCGGCAGGGTTGCGGCTCGGGATGCGTCACGCGGCCGCGACCTTCGAGCTGCATCGCCTGCCGGAAACGCACCTGGACGCCGTGCGCGTGGGCAACGCGCTGTTCGGGTCGCCACCGGGCCCGGGCGTCACCCACGCCTTCGACGCCCGGCCTGTCTTCCGCCTGAAGGCGCGCGTCGTGCGCGTGGAGCGCGTAGAGCCTGGTGAGAGCGCCGGCTTCAACCGCGGGTTCATGCCGACTGCGCCGACCTCCGTGGCGCTGCTGCCCGTGGGGCATACGGACGGGTATGCCAGCGCGGCTGCCGGCACGTGTGATGTGTTGATCGGTGGCCGCACCTATCCGGTGGTGTCGGGTGGGGTGAACTCCGCGCACACCATCGTGGACGTCGGTGCCGATCCGGCCGTCCGCGTCGGCGACGTGGCGACGTTGATCGGCCCCGATCATCCATCGATCCTGCCGGCCGAAGTCGGCGCGCGGACGAAGACTGGCACGTTGCAGGTGATGACGCGGCTGAGCGCGC
>DAIRFN010000029.1:5815-18475 GCA_036795065.1 Vicinamibacterales bacterium | reverse complement strand
AGGCGTAGGGGCGCGCCGTATAGTTGGCGCCCGTGGATGGTGAAACGACTTCCTGCCCGACCGCCATTCCAGTCGGGAAATCGGCCGTGAATCTTGCCAAAGTCATCGTAAGCGGCTAATGTTTGGTCCATGGATCCAGCCGTTCGGGCCTACCTTGCCACCATCGGGCGCCGAGGCGGATCGAGGAGCCGTCGGCAGCTTCCCTCTGAGACTGCGCGGCAGATGGTGCGGCTCCGCGAGGCGCGCCGGGCCTATCGGCAGTTCCACACCCAGTGCTTCTGGTCCAGCGATCCTGACTACCAGGTGACGGCGGCGGACATCCCCTGGGTGGCCGAGCGCCTGATGACATACGGTGGGCGGGCCGGCTGGGAGCTGGGAGCGCGCCTGTGCCGCTGACACCCTACCAGCGAGAGGTGGCGCGGTTGCTCTCGTCGAACCGCACGTTCGACAGCTATCTCGCCGGGGGCGCGGCCATTCATCTCGAACCCAACACGACGCGCTACAGCAACGACCTCGACTACTTTCACGATTCCGCGGACCGCGTGGCCGAGGCGTTCACCGCGGATGCGGCGGTCGTTCGCGCGGCCGGGTACGACCTCAGGATCGAGCTGCAACTGCCCGGCTACATCAGAGCCACCGTGAGCAAGGGCGCCGATCACACGAAGGTGGAGTGGGCGCACGACTCGGCCTGGCGCTTCATGCCGACCGTGCGCCACGAGGTGGTCGGGTTCACACTGCACCCGGTCGACCTCGCGATCAACAAGCTGCTCGCGCTCGCGGGGCGCGACGAGCCGCGGGACTTTCTCGACATCCTCGATCTCGACCGCCGCACGCTGCCCCTTGGCGCGCTGTGCTGGGCCGCGGCGGGCAAGGACCCGGGGTTCACGCCACTCGCGCTGCTGGAGATCCTTCGCCGGCGGGGCAAGTACCACGCGGAGGATTTCGCGCGCCTGCACCTTGCCGAGCCGGTGGACTTGCCGACGCTCAAAGCCCGTTGGCTGACGGCGCTGGCCGAGGCAGAGACATTCGTACGCAACCGGCCGCCGTCAGAAGTCGGCTGCCTCTACTACTCGCGGGCTCTGGATCGCTTCGTGGTTCCCGGTACGCCAGGCTCGGACGACGCGGTGCCTCACTATGGCCGTCCGGGAGGCGTGCTGCCGCGAGTGGTTGAAGACCCGGTGTAGCGGGGTGACTCACAGAGCCCCCGTCGCAGCTCCTCGACAGCGTCGTGGCACGCGCGGGCGGTCAGCGCCATGTAGGTGAGCGACGGGTTCTGGTTGCCGCTCGTCGTCATGCACGCGCCGTCGGTGAGGAACAGGTTGAGCGCGTCCCACGCCTGGTTCCAGCGATTCAGCACCGAGGTCTTCGGGTCGCGGCCCATGCGCGCCGTTCCCATCTCGTGGTTCGTGTTCCTGGGCGTGCTGATGCGCGCGTTCGGGAGATCCAGGTCGCGAGAGGAGGGGCGTCCACCGACGTGGTGGAAGACTGGTGAATCTACTTCCTGGGGACGATTGGGAACACCTTCTCGAGGCTCTCGTCCGGGCGCGGGATGACGTGCACGCCCACCAGCTCGCCCACCTTGCGCGCGGCGGCGGCGCCGGCATCGGTGGCGGCCTTCACGGACCCCACGTCGCCACGCACGATGGCGGTAACCAGGCCCGCATCCACCTTCTGCCATCCGACGAAGATGACGTTGGCGGTCTTCACCATCGCATCGGCAGCCTCGATCATGCCGATGAGGCCCCGCGTTTCCACCATGCCGAGCGCTTCGCCGTAGTCGTTGTCAGCCACGAGGACATTCTAACCGCGTGCGGGCAGGTCTGGCCGCTCGCCCTGAAGGATCAACGTGTCGATGCGCCGGACCGCGGTCGCCTGCATTTCGGCCCTGGTCCCGAAGTGCCGACAGCAGGGTATCCGTCCTGTTGCACGGAATTTTCTCGTGTGAGGGCTTGTGTCGTTGACCCCGCCTGACTCATCGGTCATATTTCCGATCCGAACGTCGATTTCCCCGGAACGAACCGAACATGAACACCCGCCAACCTGTCCCCCAGCGAGGCGCCGAATGTCGAGAGGATCTCACCGCATCCGCGCTGAACGTGTTCAGCGCGAGCTGGTGTCTCCGCACGCGCGTGGATGCGATTACGGCAGACGCCGGCGTCGGCAAGAGCACGCTCTACGCGAATTTCGGGTCACAAGGCGAGCTGTACGCCGCGGCCCAGCGCGCCGCGGGAGAGGGCCTCGGCCAGCGGTGCGTCCGTGTCGCTGACCAGCCGGCGGACAGCCACGACGCAGGCCTTCGCGACGTCATCGGCGACCTGATGCTCAGCTCCGGGGCCGCCGCCGACACCATCGAGCGGATTGCTGCGATCGTCGAGGCGACGTTCGGACGCGGCGCGACCGCGCTGACGCGCTGACTGCCATGCCTCGCCACCACCGACGGTCGCCCGGGTCAGGCCCCGCCTCCAAGGCGCCGCAAGGCGCGTCGGCGCGTCCGAGCAGCCGTCCAGCTCGAGCGCCTCGCAGTCCGCGGAAGCCGGACGCCGCCCTGGCGATCGCCGCGCTCGACGCCGTGCCGTCCCACGTCGTCATCCTCGATCGCACGGGCCGAATCGTGATGGCCAACGAGTCGTGGCGGCGCTTCGTGGTCGAGAACGGCGGTGATCTCCGCCTCCTCGTGGAGGGGGAGAACTACCTCGCGGTGTGCGACTCGGTGAGCGGCTCCCATCCAGATGTGGTGGACGCCCGGACGGTCGCTTCCGGTATCCGCGACGTGCAGGCGGGGCGGCTTCCGGTATTCATGCACCAGTACACGTGCCATGCGCCGGCGGGCCGCCGCTGGTTCCAGGTGCGCGTCACACCCCTCCCGAGCGCCGGGCCTGCGTGCGTCGTCGTGATGCATACGGACGTCACGCATAGCCGGGCGGTGGAAGAGGCGCGTATCGCGACACAGCGACGATTCGAGTCGCTGTTCCAGATCGCGCCGGATGCGCTCTTCGTCTCGACACCCGAAGGGATCATCCGGCAGGTGAACCTCGAGGCCGAGCGGCTGTTCGGCTACGAGGCGGGCGAGCTCGTCGGCGCGTCCATCGCGGTGATCGTGCCCGAGGACCTCCGCGGCGCGCACCGGGAATTCCGGCGGTCGATTCTGGCGGCCGCCTACCCCCGAAAGCTTGGGGCCGCCGGCCAGCGAGTCCGGCTGGTCCGCAAAGACGGGTCGGAGATCTTCGCCGAGGTGACCGTGGGCCCGCTCGAAACCGAGGAAGGCCTCGCGGTCGTCTCCGCCATCCGGGACGTCAGCACGCGGTGTGCGCTCGAGGATCAGCTGCGGCAGGCTCAGAAGCTCGAGGTGGTCGGCCAGTTGTCCGGCGGCATCGCGCACGACTTCAACAACCTCGTGCAGGTGATCCGTACGTCGGCCGAGTTCGCCCTCAGCCAGCTGCCTGAGGGGGGCCCCGCCCGGCCGGAGGTCGAAGTCATCCACACGGCAGGGATGCGTGCGTCGTCCCTCATCCGACAGCTGCTCGCGTTCGGTGGACGCCAGATGACACGCCCCGAGGCACTCGACCTGTCGTCGGTGGCCGCGGGACTCGAGGTCCTCCTGCAGCGCCTGATGGGCCCAGCCGTGAGTGTCGAGATCCGGTGCCACGGCCACCTGCGGCCCGTGCAGGCGGATCCGACGCAGATTGAACAACTGCTTCTCAACCTGGCGGCCAATTCAAGGGATGCGATGCCGGACGGCGGCACTCTGACCATCGAGCTGTCCAGCGTCACGACGAGCGCGGCCGGACGAGGCCGTGTGGATGCCGCGCTGACGGGCGAGCTGGTGCAGATGGTCGTGAGGGACACGGGGGTCGGCATGGATGCAGACACCCGCGCCCGGATCTTCGAGCCGTTCTTCACGACCAAGTGTCGCGGGAAGGGTACCGGGCTCGGACTCCCCACGGTGTTCGGCATCGTCAGGCAATTGGGCGGCGACATCCAGTGTGACAGCCAGCCGGGGCTTGGCACGACGTTCACCATCCACCTGCCGGGCGTTGACGGCGAGGCCAGGCCATTCGCGGCGCCTGTAGAACAGGAAAAGGACGAGCAGTGCCGAGGCACCGAGACCATCCTCGTCATCGACGACGAGGAGTTCCTGCGGATGACCCTGGTGCGGGCCCTCGAGCGGAGAGGCTATCGGGTGCTCGCCGCCGGTTCTGGAGACGAGGCGGTGTGCCTGGTGGAGGCGCACGACGGCCCGCTGGACCTGGTGGTCAGCGACATCCTGATGCCTGGGCTGAGTGGAGTGGAGGCGGTGGAGCGGATCCGCGAGCTCCGGGACGTGAAGGCCCTGTTCATGTCGGGCTACCCCGACGAACAGGCCCTCGGTGAGCGTCTCGACTCGCGCGACGCGTGCTTCATCGCCAAGCCCTTCAGCGGCGCGTCGCTGGCCCGAAAGGTGCGCGAGGCCCTGTCGGCGCCGGACGAGGCGCTCGCGGCGGGATGAGCGGCGGCGCGCGGCCGCTACCGGCGCATCAAATCGCGCATCAGCGGGCGCGTCTTGCAGGCCACGCGGTGCCGTCCGGCGCGCTTGGCCGCGTAGAGCGCCTGGTCGGCGCGCTCGTACAAGCTGGCGGTCGAGTCGCCGGCAGACAGTTCGGCAAGGCCGCAGCTGACGCCCAGCGTTCGTGACGGGTCGCCCCCCTTGGCCATCTCGGTCCGGAGGGCGGCGAGGATTGAGGTGAAGCGGACCTCCGCCTGGCGGAGCGTCACGTTGTCGAGCAGCGCCGCGAACTCGTCGCCGCCCACACGCGCGACGAAGTCATTGTCGCGCAGCGCCCGCCGCAACCCTTGGGCGACCGCTTTCAGCACCCGATCCCCTTCCGGGTGGCCGTACGAGTCGTTGACAGTCTTGAAGCCGTCCACGTCCAGGATCGCGAGGATTAGCCGCGACCCGGTCCGGCGCACCCGGGCTTCGTATTCCGCTTGGAACGAGCCCTGGTTGGCGACACCTGTCAGCGCGTCCATCGACGCCTGCTGGCGTGTGGTCCGGAGCTGCTGCTCGAGGGCGGTAATCCGGTCGCCGAACGTCTGGCGCTGCGTCTCCCACGACCTGCGCCGCTCGACCACCAGCTGTTTGAGCAGCGCGACGTGGGCCATCACCAGATTCTTGACCTGTTTCGGATCCTCCAGGGTTGCGATGGCCTCGAATCGGCTCCCCGAGGCCTCGATCTCCGAGTGAATCGAGTCGAGCTCCATCCCGGCGGCAGCCACGGCCTCCCGGACCAGGGCCACGATGGCCGTCAGTTCGCTCCGTTGCTCGGTGCGGCGCTCTTTTGCGCGGCTGGCCAGCGGGCGAGTCCGCTCGAGGCAGTCGAGACCGGCCCGTGCCGACACGGGAACCGGCGGCGCGATGCCGTACTGAACGGCCAGGTGCTCCAGCTCGCCGAGGAGCGACGCATCTTCTTCCTGCTCTTCCGCCGCGACGAGCTCGCGCACGACAGCGAGCGCTCGCGCGATCAGGCCACGGAGCTCGAGGGACGGATTCTCCGAGGCCGGTCGTTCCTTGAGGTCCAGGGCTATCAGATCTGACATCGGCATGGCACGACTCCAGTTACCGGCCCCATATGGGGGACCTGCGGCCAGCACTCACGGAGGGCAATCGGCACAAGGGCTGGTCTCCTTGAGGGCCGCGCTCAAGTCCCTCCACTCGGGGCCGATTGCTCACACGGATGGCCCCTCACATCGACACCGCCGAGAGTCTCGCCGGCAGCGACCCCGTGCATACCCGCCCCTGTCTGGACATGCGGCTGGAGACACCGCCCCGGGACGCCGCGCGGTGCGCATCGGATCGCCTGCGCCTGCCTCCCACACTCTCGATCACCCGCAATATTCGGCTCGCCGTCGGCCTGGTCGCCACCGGCAGCCTCGTCGCTCTGCTCGTCATCTGCGTCGAGGCATGGACCGTCAGGGACCGGTACCGGGGCCTGAGCGCGAACAGCGAAATGGGGGCGGACGCCGTGGCCCTGGCCGTCGCCACGGCGGCCTACGGTCAGGGCGTGCTGGAGTACCTCGACACGCCGGACGCCGGCCGGCAGGCGCGCCTGAACGAGACGGGGAAGGATCTCGCCGAGCGGCTGGGTGCCCTGACAGGGCTGGCCAATACCGACGATGAGCGCCGGTGGGGCAGCGAGGTCAGGGCCATCCACGACCGATTCACCGCCCAGGGCGGTGCGATCGTGTCGGCGCACGACCTGATCCGGGCCAGCCAGGCCCGGATCGAACGGCACCTTCAGGATGCCGAACGGACAGTGGCGAGTCGCCCCCGCGTGTCCTCCGCGATCGCGAACCTTCGCCTGGCCATGGCCGCGTACGTACGGAGCCGTGACAACGCTGAGTGCCAGCGGTTCGCGCGGGCACACGCGGCGCTCGAAGCAGCCGTCGAGGCTGAGGCGTCGGGACCCGCGCTCGGGCTCGTCCACGAGGCAGCCCGCGAGGCGCAGGCGCTCGTTCGCGACGTCGATGCGCTCGAAGGCGGAGCGTCCCGCTTCGTGAGGGTTCGGGATCGGATGAATGCCACGCTCGCCGCGCCCCTGCGGGCCGCCAGCGACGCCGGTGCGTCGATCGGCAGACTGCCCACTGCCGCCATCCTGCTGATGGCTGTCGGGGTCATCTCGGGTCTGGGCGCCGTGTACATCCTTCAGGCCCTCGTGCTGCGGCCGCTGCGCGACCTGGCCGAGGGCGCGGCCGCCATCGGCGCCGGCCGGCTGGATCACCAGATCCGGGCTCGGACCTTCGATGAAGTCGGCCAGGTCGCCCTGTTCAACGAGATGACCGCACGCCTCCGCGAGCATCACGTGGCGCTCGAAGATCGGATCGCGGAGCGGACCCGGGAGCTGATCTACCTGGCCAACCACGACGCGCTGACCGGACTGGTCAATCGGGCCGGCTTCGGCCAGTCGCTGGCCGATGCGCTGAAGGTGGCCAACCGGCGCGGCGAGGCGCTGGCCGTCCTGCTGCTGGATCTCGACGGCTTCAAATCGGTGAACGACACGCTCGGGCACGAGCAGGGGGACCACCTGCTGCACGAGGTGGCGCAACGCCTGCGCGCGCACTGCCGGGAAGTGGATGTCGTCGCCCGTCTCGGCGGCGACGAGTTCTGCATCCTGCTGAATGCGGTCGGCGGCATCCACGGCGCGGCTGAAGTCGCCGAGCGGTGCCTGACGGCGCTGCTCGCACCGGTGGAACTGCTGGGCCGATCCGTGACGCCGCGCGCCAGCATCGGCATCGCGATGTACCCGGACGACGCCCGGGATGCCGTGGGCCTGCTTCGGGCGGCCGACACGGCGATGTACGCCGCGAAGCAGGCCGGCAAGCACCGGTACCAGTTCTACGACCCGCGCATGACGCGGGACGTCGAGGAACAGATGGCGCTGGAGGCGGAGCTGCGCGCGGCCGTCGAGCACGGCGCGTTCGAGCTGCGGTACCAGCCGAAGGTGGCGCTGGCCTCGGGCCGCCTGATCGGCGTCGAGGCGCTCATCCGATGGCCCAGGCGGGGGCACGGGCTCGTCGCGCCTGATTCGTTCATCCCGACGGTCGAGCGGATGGGCCTGATCGAGCCGCTCGGGGACTGGGTGCTTCGCACCGCCTGCGCGCAGGCGTGCGCCTGGCAGCGTGCCGGCCTGCCGCCGTTCGACATCGCGGTGAACATCTCGCCCACCCACTTCGGCGCGCCGGGCTTCGCCGGGAGCGTGGAGCACGTTCTGTCGGCCAGCGGCCTCGATCCCCGGTGGCTCGAGATCGAGCTGACCGAGAGTGTGATGAGGAATTCGCCCCTGCTGGGCGACGCCTGCCGCCGGTTGCGGGCCCTGGGCGTGCGCATCGCCATCGACGACTTCGGCGCGGGCTTCTCGTCGCTCACCGCGCTCAAGCACACCTCGATCGACACGCTCAAGATCGATCGCCAGTTCGTCCAGGGCCTGCTGGACGACCCCGAGGCGCCGCTGCTCCTCGGCACCGTGCTCGGCATGGCCGCGGGCCTGCAGCTGACGACGGTGGCCGAGGGGGTGGAGACCCTGCACGAGGTGCAGGTGCTCCAGGCGCTCGGCTGTCCCGCGGCGCAGGGCTACTACTTCTCGCCCCCCGTGCCGGCCGAGTCGATTCCCGCCCTGGCCCGCGCCGCGTTCTTCGTGCGAGCGGCCGCCGGATGAGCGTGACGAACCACCGCCCGCTCGCCGACCCGCGGCGGCGCGTCAGCGAGACCGCGTCGCTCGTCCCGCCCGCCGTGCCGCCGGCCGTCGTGGGCCTGCTCGCCGCGATTGGCAGCGACGACACCGGGATTCCGGTCCTCGCATCGACCGTCAGCGAGTTCCCTTCGATCGCCGCGCGACTGCTGATGCTGGCCAACTCCGCCTGGTCCGCTCCCGCGCGGCCCATCACCAGCCTGCACGACGCCTGCCTCCGACTGGGCTTGCGCGTGGTCCGGACCGTGAGCCTCGCCATGGCCGTGGCGCGCCCCTTCGATCCGAACCGCTGCCGTGGGTTCGACGTCACCCGCTACTGGTCGAGCGCCCTGCTGACGGCCGAGGGCGCGGCCCTGCTCTCGCCGGTTCTCGTCAGGCATGACCCGGCCTGCGACGATGGCACGATGCGGAGCGCGGGCCTGCTGCACAACCTGGGCCTGCTGTGGATGGCCGACCGGTGGCCGGTACAGACGGCCGAAGCCCTCGCCGCCGTCGCCTCCGGGGTGTCACTCGAGGACGCGCTGCGCGCGACGGCCGGCATGGACCACCATGAAGCCGCCGGCGAGCTGGGACTGACCTGGGGCTTGCCGGGGCCGCTGGTCGCCGCCATGCGGTTCTACGCCTACCCGGGATATCGGGGGGACCACTGGCGCGTCGCGGTGGGATGCGGACTGGCCGCCGGCCTGGCCGGACGACTCGACGCCGACTCGGAGGGTCCCGCGGATTTCGAGACGCTGGCGGTCCGGGGCCTCGTCTCCAGGGACACGCTGGCCGACGCGTACGACGTCGTTGCCGCCAAGCGCGAGTCGGTGGACGCGTTGACCACGTGCCTGTTCGGCAAGCAGGGGGTCAGGCGCTGATTCACCGGGCGTTCCGCTACTCGATGGCGGCACCGAGCGGCGTTGCCGGCCGGCTGGCGCACGCCGCGGCATCGAGCACGGTCCCCCGATGCCGGGCGTTCAGCACCTCGCGGACCTTGCGGGTCAGCAGATGGCGGGTGAACGGCTTGGGCAGGAACGCCGCGCCCGGCTCGAAGACCTCCTCGCCGAACATCGAGTCGCCGGCGTAGCCCGACATGTACAGTGTCTCCATGCCCGGCATCTGCCGGCGGAGCTGGTCGGCCAGCGCGGTGCCGTTCATCCCGGGGAGCACGACGTCGGTGACAAGCAGGTCGATTGGTGTGCGGTTGCGCGCCACAAGGCTGAGCGCATCCTCGGCACTCGCGGATTCGAGCACCTGGTAGCCGGCCGCCAGCAGGAAGTCGCGCACGAGCTCGCGGACGAACTCCTCGTCCTCGACGAGCAGCAGCCTTTCGTGCCCGCTGGCCGCGGGCACCGGAACGGACGCCAACGGCACGGGCGCGCGGGCCGATTCGACGCGCGGCAGGAAAACGCGCATCGTCGTGCCGATTCCGGGGCTGCTCTCGATGGCCACGCGGCCGCCGCTCTCGGCGACGATGCCGTTCACGGTGGAGAGGCCGAGGCCGGTGCCCTCGCCCGGCGCCTTCGTGGTGAAGAAGGGCTCGAAGGCGTGCGCTGCGGTCGCCTCGTCCATGCCATGTCCCGTGTCGCGGACGGCCAGCTGGACCCAGTGTCCCGGGAGCCGGGCAGACGGCATGTCCCGGTCGTCGGGGCTGGCGGCGATATTGGAGGTCTCGATGGTGACGGTGCCACCCTCGGGCATGGCGTCGCGGGCGTTGATCGCCAGGTTCATCAGCACCTGCTCGATCTGGCCCGGGTCGGCCTCGACAGCCCCGAGCGCAGGGTCGAGCGAGGTGGCCACCTTGATGCGCTCGCCGAGCACGCGTTCGAGGATGCGCGCGATGTCCCGAACGATGTCGTTCAGATCGACCGGTCGCGTTTCGAGCGCCTGGCGGCGGCCGAAGGCAAGCAGCTGCCGCGTCAGGTTCGCCGCGCGCTGGCTCGACTGGTAGATCAGGTCGAGGTCCGTCCGGAGGCGGCTCTGTTCGTCCACGGCCGCAATCATGCGCTCGCAGGTCCCGTTGATCACGGTGAGCAGGTTGTTGAAGTCGTGTGCGATGCCGCCGGCGAGGCGGCCGACCGCCTCGAGCTTCTGCGAGTGACGCAATTGTGCTTCGAGCGCGGTGACCGCGGCCTCGGCCTCGCGGCGCCGCATCCGCTCGGCCCGCTCCTCGAGGGCCCTGCGCAGGGCCGGCCCCAGGCGTGACATCCGCTGCTTCAGCACGTAGTCGGTCGCGCCGATCTTCAGCGTCTCGAGGGCCAGGTCCTCGCCGAGCGATCCGGAGACGCAGATGAACGGCACGTCGGGGCAGATCTGCCGCGCCACGGCCAGCGCCGACAGCAGGTCGAAATCGGGCAGCGCGTGATCCGCGAGGATGATGTCGAAGCCGCCGCGTTCCAGCGCGCCGAGATAATCGGCCTCGCGGTCCACGCGCGTCACCACGCAGGCGATCCCCTCCAGCGCGATCTGGCTCCTGATGAGCCGCGCATCGCGCGGATCGTCCTCGAGGTGGAGCACCGACACGGTGGCGCCGCCGCTCACGCCGCCGCTCCGGTTCGTGGCGCGAAGGTGGCCCGTGCCGGGCGCACCTCGAGTCGGGCCACCACCGCGGGCCCGACGCGCGCCTCCACCAGCATCGCGCGGGCCGCAGCGAAATCCGTGCCGTCGTCCCTTGAGCTGTCCCCGCGCGCCGAATCGTGCACCGCCGTACGCCCCGGCGCCCCCGCCGGTGTCGGCCTGCCGACACTGACGGTCGGACAGGCCGCCGCCGGCACGTTGGCTCGCTCGTGCCGCAGGAGTGGGGACACTAGACCTCCAGCAGGCGGCGGACCCGCTCGATCAGCGCGGCCGCCGTGAACGGCTTCTGAAGAAAGGCCGCGCGCGCCTGCTCCGGCGAGCCGGGCTCCCAGCCGTCGGCAGGATGACCCGAGATGCCGAGCAGTCGCATCTGCGGCCGGTCACGCAGCAGCGCGGCCGCCAGGTCGTCACTCCGTGCCCCATCGAGAAGAACGTCCGCGATCAGCAGGTCGACAGGCGTGCCCTGGCTGAGGCGCAGGGCGGCGTCGGCACTGGCCGCGTCGAGCACCCTGTAACCCTGCTGCGCGATGATCTTGACGATCACGCTGCGCACGGCGTCGTCGTCGTCCACGACGAGGATGGTGGCCGGCGAGGCGTCGGCGGGCTCACGCCCCGGCGCGTCGGCCTCGCCGGCGACGGCTGGCAGCAGGACCGTGAAGAGGGTCTCGCCCGGGCGCTCGCCTTCGAGCCACATGTAGCCGCCGCTCTGCTTGACGAGACCGAAGGCGGCGGCGAGACCCATGCCGTCACGGACCGCGCCCTTCTCGCTGAAGAAGGGCTCGAACATGCGGACGTGCGTGTCGGCGTCGAGCGTCGTGCCGATGCAGGTCATGTCGAGGCGGACGAAGCGGCCCGGCTTGACGAAGGCGCGTGTCGGCGACCACTCGGGGCCGATGTCCGCGTTGCCGAGGCAGAAGGCCAGCGCGCCACCGTCGGCCATCGCTTCGATGGCGTGCGAGGCAATGGCGGAGAGGGCGCGCTCGGTGCGGCCTGGATCGACCCGGACGCGCCACGTCGGATGTGCGACCTCCGTGCTCAGCGAGAGGCGATGGCCGACCGCGCGCCGGAGGGTGGCTTCGACCCGGCGCGTCAGGTCGGCCAGGTCGATCACGTGCGGCTGGAGCACCTGCCGGCGCCCGAACGAGAGCAGCTTCTCGGTCAGTGTCGCGGCCCGCGCGGCCGAGGCCTGGATGGCGACCACGGACCGGTTCATCGGGCTGTCGGGGGCGAGGGCGACCGAGAGGCACTCGGCGTGCCCGCTGATCACGGTGAGGAGGTTGTTGAAGTCGTGAGCCACGCCGCCTGCCAGCCGCCCGATGGCCTCGATGCGCTGGCCGAAGAGCGTGCGTTCCTGGCTGCGCCGCCAGTCGGAGATGTCGAAGATCTGGGCCCGGATCGCGGTGAGAAAGCCGGCCTCGAAATCGCCGACGAGGTTCACGACAGCATGGACCGGACGGCCGTCGAAGGCGACGAGGTCGGCGTCCCAGCTGCCGACGTAGCCGGCGGTCCGGATGGCCTGCACTGTTTCGGCGAAGCGCGCCGGCTGGCGACAGAACCGGCGGAAGCTCAACCCGCGCACGTCCTGGCCGCCCGGCAGGCGGAAGATCCGCCTGGCCGGCCGGTTGGCCTCGGTCATCCACCCGTCCGGCGTCATCAGGATGTCGCCCGCGGCGTGCTCCTCGAGCCAGGCGGCTGCGTCGAACTGGGTGGGGCCATCCGATCGAGCCAGGGTTGTCGTTGTCATCGCCTGCACTCCGAGGCCCCTCGCCCAAGCCTGGCGGGGAACCCGGCTCAAGGGGAATCGGCAATCCCGGCACCCCCTTTAGCCCGCCCCACCGCGCGGGGGGACCGCGGGCGACCGGCGTTCAACCTGCGACCG
>DAIRFN010000029.1:0-5805 GCA_036795065.1 Vicinamibacterales bacterium | reverse complement strand
GCGCGGCCAGGGTCTGGGCCGTGGAGTCGTGCAACTCCCGCGCGATGTTCGCTCGTTCGCGGTCGCCCGCCTGGATCACCTGGTTGGTCAGGGTGTGCAGTCGCGCGCGATCGGCGTTCAACCTGCGACCGGCAATGCCGATAGTTTTTGTGTATGACCGTCAACCCGGAGCCGGCCTCCATCGAAGGTATCGCGATTGCCAGGCAGCCCCTGCTGGACGCCCGCGGCGAGGTCCATGGATACGAGCTGCTGTTCCGCGAGACCGCGCGGCACACGTCATGCACCGGCCCGTCGACGCTCGCCAGCGCCATGGTGGTCGATGCGGCGCTGTTGTCGGTCGGGCTCGACACGCTGACCGCAGGGCGGCGCGCGTTCTTCAACGTCACTCAGGAGATGCTCCTCGACGGCACCGTGACCCTGCTGCCGCGGGAGGCCAGCGTGCTCGAACTGCTGGAGAACATTTCCGCGGACACGCAGACCATCGAGGCATGCCGGGCCCTGCACGCGAGCGGCTACGCGCTGGCCCTGGACGACTTCGTCCCGGGACCCCAGAACGAGGCGCTCTTGCCGTTCGTCAAGTTCGTCAAGATCGACCTGCTGGCCACGCCGCCCGCGCGGCTCGGGCACATCGTCCGGTTCCTGCGCGGCCGAGGCGTGACGGTGGTGGCCGAGAAGGTCGAGACGAAAGAGGCCTACGAGACCGCCAAGGCGGCCGGGTGCACGCTCTTCCAGGGCTATTACTTCTGTCGGCCCGAGACCGTGGCCGCGCGCGAGATTCCGCCCAACTATGTCGCGCACATGCAGCTGGTCGCGGCGCTCAATCGTCCCAACGTCTCGGCCATGCATGTCGAGGATCTGCTGAAGCAGGATCCACGGCTCAGCCTCCGCATCCTCCGATGCGTGAACTCCGCCGCCTTCGCCACCCGGCGCGAGATTCAGTCGATTCGCGAGGCGGTCGTCCTCATGGGGCTGAACCAGATCCGCCGGTGGGCGGCCGTCTGGCTGCTCACGAGCATGAACGGTGGGCCCAGGGAGCTGGCCAGCATGGCCGTGCTTCGCGCGCGGTTGTGCGAATCACTCGGCGCCAAGCTTGGCGGTTCCGATCAGGCGGGCGAGCTCTTTCTGCTCGGCCTGGCGTCATTGCTCGATGTGATGCTGCAGCGACCGATGCCGATGGCCATCGCCGAACTCCCGCTCGGTCCGGAGATCCGCGCCGCTCTGCTCGGGGAGGACAACGCCGCGCGACGGGTGCTCGACGCGGTGAAGCACTACGAGCGCGGCGACTGGGAGCCGGCCTGGACGGCGGCCGAACGGGCATCGCTGGACATCAGCGATCTGGCCGACGCCTACCAGGACGCCCTCCGCTGGGCGAAGCAGTTCGGCGCGGCGGCTGGCGAGAACTGAACGCCAATCGCGTGCCGACCAGGACGGATTCTCCAGAGGCGAGGGTGCGGCGCCCGGTATGAGGCTCGCTAGGCGATGGCCGCCAGGGTGGGCGAGCCGTGCTCGTTCAGGGCGTCGTCGACCGGCGCCTCGGTGACGCTCAGGCACACCGCCAGTTGCACGTCGCCGTCCACCGAGGCGAAGCGCAGCGTGACCGGTGAGACGCCGGCCACGTCTGCGTCCGGATCCGGAGTCGACGTGCGCAGACTGGGCGTGGTGAGCGTCATCGGCCCGCCATCGGAGCCGATCTGCGACTTGACTCGACCGGTGATGTTGGTGAGCACCTCACCGAGCGCCGACAGCCCGTCCTCAGGCGAGACATCGTCGTCGGCGCGGTTCGCGATGCGTGCGGCGATGCGGCGGGCGCCGCCGGCCTCGCCGAGCAGGGCCAGCCGGACGGCCGCCCGCTCCGCCTGCAGCGTCATCACCACGGAGGCCTCGAGCATGCCGGCCGGCAGCGAGGCGTCGGTGTCGAGGAGGGCCACGTCTATACCGGCCATCATCCCGAGCGTCTCCTGGGTGGCCGAGGCGACGGCGGCTCGCACGATGTCGATGACACCCGCGTCGCGCGGCAGCGACCGGGCGGCCAGCTGGCGGAACTGCCGGGCAAAGTCCTCGGGCACGAGCGAGCGCTGCAGGACCGCGTCGAAGGGCGTCGGGTCGCCGATGTTCCCCCGGGCACCGTCTGGCACCACCAGCACGATGCGCATATCCTCGAGCGTCGCCTGGCGTCGCAGGCGCCGCGCGAGCAGCCGCGGCGAGAGCAGGCCCGTCTGGGTCCCCATGACGAGCACGGAGAACTTGCGCACCTGGCAGGCGCGCAGGGCGTCGAGGCCCGTTTCCATCTGGGTGGTCGCGTAGGTGGCCATCAGTGCACCGGCCACGAACTGGCGAAACTCGGCGTTGCCGTCCACGATGAGCGCCGAGCCCGACACGCCGGGTTCGGAACTGGGCATGGTGTGCAGGGCCCCGGCCGCCGAGATCGACTTGACGATGCGCTGAAGGCGCGTCTTGACCACCTCGACGTCGAACGGCTTGGTGAGGCAATCGGCCGCGCCCAGCTTCACGATCTCGGTGACGGTGGCCTGGTCGGTTCCGGCCGTCACGATGACGACCGGGAGGTTCGCGTACGTCTCGGACTCGCGGATGACGCACAGCAAGTCGAGCCCGGACAGCAGCGCGGCCTCGGCTTCGACGACCGCGAGGTCGATGCTGGAGGACTGGAGCGCCTCCAGGGCCTCGCCGCCGTCCGCCGCCTCGTGGGTGGCGCAGCCGAGCGAGCGGAGGATGCGCGCGTACAGGCTGCGGACGCCGCTGGCCTGGTCGACGACGAGTGCCTGTATCGCCATGGCTGGTTCCGCCATCACTCGTGTGGCGCGGGCTGGACGGGGGCCGCCGCCTGCTGGCTGGCCTGCACGGCCGCGTCCAGCGCGGTGGCGGCATGGCTCCGCACGACGATCGAGACGCGCCGGTTGCGCGGGTCGAGCGGCTCGTCCGCGAGACGCAGCTGCGTGTCGGCGAAGCCGCGCACGCCGCGCACCTGGTTCTCGTTCAGACCCGCGCGCTGCATGGCGCGGCGGGCCGCATTGGCACGGTCGGCCGACAGCTCCCAGTTGCCATATCGCGCGCCGTCTGCGTAGGGACGCCGGTCGGTGTGGCCCTCGAGCACGACGTCGTTCTCGAGCCGCGCCAGCTCCCCGGCGATGATCTGGAGGATGCGTTCGCTCTCGCCGCGCAGCTCGGCGCTGCCGCTGTCGAAGAAGCTCGAGTCGGCTCGCTCGACCAGATCGATCTTCAGCCCCTCGGACGTGATCGTGAACTCGATCTGATCCGCCAGCGTCGCCAGCCCCGGGCTCTGCGCCAGCCGCTCGCGAATGTGCTCGGCCGCCGCGGCCAGGACGCGCTGCTCCTGGAGCAGGGCCTGGGCGTCGGGCGGCGGCACCGGCGTGGGCGCCCCGCCCGGCTCCACCCCCGGACGCCCGCCGGGCAGCATGCCCGTGGACTTCTCGTAGTCGAACACGCCCGGCTCCCGGAAGTAGCCGGCCACCGAGGCGCGCACGTCCTGGCTCTGCGTCACCAGCCACATCACCAGGAAGAACGCCATCATGGCCGTGACGAAATCGGCGTACGCCACCTTCCACGCGCCGCCGTGGTGGCCGCCGTGGTGCCCTTGCTTCTTGCGGACGATGACGATGGGGGCCGCGCTCTTCATGGTCAGGCCGCCGCCGCTTCGGTTCGTGAGGCCCGGCACAGCCGCTCGGTCTCCTCGAAGCTCGGGCGGACCTCGTGAGGCAGCACGCGTCGCGCGAACTCCACCGCGATGGCTGGTGGCAGGCCCTTGAAGGTCGCCATCACGCCGGCCTTGATGCACAGCTCGTAGCGACCGTCCTCGGCCACGCGGTGTTCGAGGCTGGTGGCGACCGGCTGCGCGAAGCCGTACGACATGAGGATGCCGAGGAAGGTGCCCACCAGCGCCGCGCCCACGTGATGCCCGATCTCCTCGGGCGGGCCGTCGATGGCCTGCATCGTGATCACGATGCCCAGCACCGCTGCGACGATCCCCAGGCCTGGCAGGGCATCGGCCACCTTGGTCAGCGCGCCTGACGGGCCCCGCTCGCTCTCGTGGTGGACCTGGAGGTCCTCGTCCATCAGGGACTCGAGGTCGTGCGGGTGCATGCCGCCGACGATGATCACCTTGATCGAGTCGGCGAGAAACGCCACCGAATGGTGGCGGGCCAGGAACTTGGGGTACTTCGACAGGATGCTGCTCTGTTCCGGGTTGTCGAAGTGGGACTCGAGCGTCATGATGCCGGACTGCGCCTGGCGGAACACCTGGTACATCATCGCGAGCAGGTCGGCATAGTCCTGCGCGGTCAGGCCCGGCTGGATGAGGAGGCGGCACTGGCCGAGCAGCTTGGAGAGCACCTTGGGCGGCGTGCTGATGAGCAGGCTGCCCGCGGCCGCGCCGCCGATGATGACGAACTCCGAAGGCTGGAGCAGCAGGATCAAATGGCCGCCGGCCATCAGGTACCCTCCCACCACCGAGCCCAGCACGACCACGAGACCGACGATCAGCAACATGTCCTTGCCTCTGTTCCCCTCAGCACCCGCGCTAGTTCCAGCGCGCCGGTGACGACCACCACGGCACGAGCGCCGGCGGCACGGCCACCTCGCTCCGCAGCCAGGCTGAGACCACCTCCGGATCGAACCGCGAACCGGTCTGTCGCACGACTTCGGCACCGGCGGTTTCGGCCGGCGCGGCCAGCGCGTCGCAGATGGCGTTGAGCGTGTCGAGCGTGTCGGCCAGGTGCAGCACGCGCGCCGGCAGCGGGATGTCCTCGCCGCGGCGCCCCTCCGGATAGCCGGAGCCGTCGAAGCACTCGACCGACGCCGCGAGCATGGCGGAGGCCGGCGCGAGGAAGGGGATGTCCGCCGTGATGGCGCAGGCCATCTGCACCTGGGCGGCCCGGCGCTGCAGCGTGGCTGCGTCCCGACGGGTGGCCGCCAGCGCCGGCGGGTCGGGCAGCGCGAAGCGGCCGATGTCGTGCAGAAGCGCGGCGCGCTGCAGGTCTGCCATGTCCTCGGCCGGGAGGCCCAGCTCTTCGCCGATCCGTATGGCGAGCTCGGCCACGCGTCGCAGATGGCCGAGGCCCTCGGTGTCGTCCCGATAGAGACATGCCAGCAGGCTCTCGAGTGCCGCCGTCGATCCCACGGCCGTCTCGGCGAATGCCGTCGTCACGCGCCACGCGCGACTGGCCTGATCCCTCACCCCTTGCGAAATGCACCCGTCCACGTCGTCCTCCTGCCATGGGGGAATCGGCGGCCGCGGGAACTTCTTGAAGCGGCACGCGGCTTGCCCCCGGCACGGGGTACGGCCTGCGAACAGGCCGGGAATGCGCGGGTTCTTGCGTGCGTCCCGGCCCTGGGCGACGGACGGTCGACGATAGGTGTCGGTTGGCCGACTCCTCATCGCCCACGCGGGCTCCGAGAGATTCGATGGCGACCGTGCATTCCGACAATGTGCAGGCGCTCGAGCGCCGTTTCGGGATTCGTCTGCCCGGCGATCGGGAGGGACCGGTGCGCGTCCGCCCGCCGCTCGCCGAGGGCGAGCGCCCGACGGTGGAGGTCGAGGCGGGTGACGCCCGATGGGTGCGCCTGCTGAGCGCGCGCGATCCGCTGGCCGACGCCGCCCGTTGGGCTGACGAAACCGTCCTGGCCGGGCAGCCCGAGACCGTGATCCTGGTGGGCAGCGGCCTTGGCTACGTCCTCGACGCGATGGAGAGCCGCGAGGCGAGGACGCGGGTCGTCGTCCTCGAGCCCGACGTGACACTCGCGCACCTTCTGCTCGAGCGGCGCGACTGG
>DAIRFN010000256.1:0-8495 GCA_036795065.1 Vicinamibacterales bacterium | reverse complement strand
CCGCCGCCATGCCGATGAGGACGCGGTCCTCGATGGTCGCCCCGTGCACGACCGCCGAGTGCCCGATGGTCACCTCGTCGCCGATGATCGTCGGATGCGCCTCCCGCATCACGTGCACCATCGTGAGGTCCTGGATGTTGGAGCGGCGGCCGACGCGGATGTGGTGCACGTCGCCACGAATGACGACGTTCATCCAGACCGACGACTCGGCGCCGATGATCACGTCGCCGATGACCTGCGCGCTCTCGTCGACATAGGCGCCCGGATCGACGACCGGCGTGAAATCACGAAATCGCCGAATCACTCAATTACCCAATCACTAATCACCCAATCACCCAATCACCAATCACCCAATCAATCGCTCAATCACCCGATCGCCAATCCCCAATGAATCGCCCGATCGGCAATCGCCAATCGCCCAATGGTCAGATCTTCGGCAGCGTCACCCCGCGCTGGGCCTGATACTTCCCCTGCTTGTCGCGGTACGACACCTCGCAGGGCTCGTCGCTCTGGAAGAACAGCACCTGGGCGATGCCCTCGTTCGAGTAGATCTTCGCTGGCAGCGGTGTCGTGTTCGAAATCTCGATCGTGACGTGCCCTTCCCATTCCGGCTCGAAGGGCGTGACGTTCACGATGATGCCGCACCGCGCGTAGGTGGACTTCCCCAGGCAGACCGTGAGCACGTCGCGGGGGATGCGAAAGTATTCGATGGTGCGGGCCAGCGCGAAGGAGTTGGGCGGCACGATGCACGTGTCGCCCTTCATGTCGACGAACGACTTCGGGTCGAACTTCTTCGGGTCCACCACCGTGCTGAACAGGTTGGTGAACACCTTGAACTCGTCCGCCACGCGGATGTCGTAGCCGTAGGACGACAGCCCGTACGACACGACGCCCTGGCGCACCTGGCGATCCTCGAACGGCTCGATCATGCCGTGCTCGAGGGCCATCTTCCGAATCCACCGATCCGATTTGATCGCCATGGGTGCGTGTCTCCGCGCGCGCTAGCGCAGTTCCATGCCGCGGAAGAAGTAGCCCAGCTCGAACGCCGCGGTCTCGGGCGCATCCGACCCGTGCGTGGCGTTGTTGTCGATGGACGAGCCGAAATCCTTCCGGAGCGTGCCGGGCGCGGCCTTGGCCGGGTCGGTGGCGCCCATCAGATCCCGCCACTTCCTGATGGCATCCGGCGCCTCGAGGCACAGGACCACGCAGGGACCCGACGACATGAAGTCGGTGAGACCGCCGAAGAACGGCTTCTCGCGGTGGACGTGGTAGAAGCCCTCGGCCTCCGCCTTCGACATGTGAATCATCCGCAGGGCGCGGACGGCGAACCCGGCGCCCTCGATGCGGGAGAGAATCTGGCCCGCAGCCTGGCTGCGGACGGCGTCTGGCTTGATGATGGCGAATGTGCGCTGCATAAACACCTGATTATAGCGGAGGTTTCCGGGGGCACACCGGGTAGCAGCCCAGGACGCGCACCGACTGCGTCGTCACCGCCAGGCCCGCCAGCGCCGATTGCATCCGCGGCTCGGCCAGGTGGCCTTCCACGTCCACGTAGAACACGTACTCCCAGGCCATGCCCGGCCGCGGCCGCGACTCCAGTTTCGTGAGGTTCAGCGCCTCGTCCGCCAGCACGTTCAGGCACCGGACCAGGGCGCCCCGCTCGTGCCGTGTGCCGAACACCAGCGAGACCTTGGCCTCGACGAGCGGGTCGCACTCGAGTGGCGTGGCCGAGACGACGACGAACCGCGTCAGGTTCATGGCCTGGTTGGCGATGTCGCGCTTCAAGACGGTCAGACCGAACCGCTCGCCGGCGTCCTCGCTGGCAATCGCCCCCTGATGCACGTCTGCCAGTTCGGCCACCTTCGCCGCGGCCAGCGCGGTGTTGGCGGCCGCCTCCGGCTCGGCCTGTTTCAACTCGGCCAGGAACTCGCTGCACTGCGCCAGCGCCTGGGGATGCGAGTGAACCCGGCGCAACCCTGCCACCGTCGCTCCAGGCAGTCCCAGGAGGCAGTGCTGAATCTCGAGGATTTCCTCTCCCACGATCGACAGATTCATCCGGAACAACAGGTCGTAGACCTCGTAGACCGAGCCCGCGGTGCTGTTCTCGATGGGCAGCACGGCCCGTTCGACGTGCCCCTCTTGTACGGCCTCGAGCGTCTCGCGGAACGAGCGATACGCCTTCAGGGTCACCGGCCGGCGCGTGACGCCGAAGTGCTGCCGGGCGGCCTGGTGCCCGTAGGCGCCCTCGGTCCCCTGAAAGCCGACGATGAGCGGACGTTCGTCGCCAGCGGGCTGGTGGAGCCAATCCTGCTGCCGGCGCACCGAATCCTCCAGGATCTCGCGGTACACGCGTCGGACGAACGCCGGGTCCAGGCCCAGCCGTTCGCCGTAGCTCGAGCGGTGCTGCAGCAGCGCCGCCTCGCGCTCGTCGTCTCGCACCGGGCTCTCGGCTTCGGCCTTCACCTCGATGATGTCGCGCGACAATCGCGCCCGCTCGCCAAGAGCGTTCAGGATGACCTTGTCCATGTCGTCGAGCGATTGCCGCAGGTCGGCCAGGCTACGAGTCGTCATCGCATCTCCCCCAAAAAGAAAACCGCCGCCCCAGCGTTCGTGCTGGGGCGGCGGTGTGTGGTTCCGAGGTCGGTGTTCGTCGCCTCGGAGCTACACCGTCACCTTGCCGGTAAAAAAGAAACCGGGGGCTGGAACGACGGTGGCCCGACGCGAGAGAGTCACTTCTTGAGCGCCTCGACGAGGGATTCTCCCATATCCGCCGGGCTCTTGACTACCCGGACGCCTGCCGCGGTCAGGGCCGCCATCTTCTCGGCCGCCGTGCCCTTACCGCCGGCGATGATGGCCCCCGCGTGTCCCATGCGCCGCCCCGGCGGGGCGGTTTGCCCGGCGATAAACGCCACGATTGGCTTGGTGAAGCGTTCCTTGATCCAGGCCGCTGCTTCCTCTTCGGCCGACCCGCCGATCTCGCCAATCATGATGACGGCATCGGTCTCAGGGTCGTTCTGGAACAGCTCGAGCGCGTCGATGTGGGTCGTGCCGATGAGCGGGTCGCCCCCAATCCCGATGCACGTGGACTGGCCCAGCCCCCGCCGTGTCAGCTGGTCGATGGCCTCGTAGGTGAGGGTGCCGCTCTTCGACACGATACCGATGCGGCCTTCCTTGCAGATGTTCGCCGGGATGATGCCGGCCTTGCCCTTACCGGGCGAGATGATGCCCGGGCAGTTCGGGCCAATCAGGCGCGTGCCCGGCTTCGACTGCAGGAAGGTCATCGCCTTCAGCATGTCCACGACCGGAATGCCCTCGGTGATGCACACCACGAGCCCGATGCCCGCGTCGGCTGCTTCCATGATGGCATCGGCGGCAAACGGCGGCGGCACGAAGATGACCGAGGCGTTGGCGCCGGTCTGCTGCACGGCGTCGGCGACGGTGTTGAACACGGGCCAGCCCTCGTGCGTCGTCCCGCCCTTGCCCGGCGTGACCCCGCCAACGACGCTGGTGTGATACGCCGCGGCGGCCTTCGCGTGGAAGGTGCCTTCGCGGCCTGTGAGGCCCTGGACGATGAGGCGCGTGTGGTGATCGAGGAGGACCGCCATCAGCGGGCGCCTCCGGCCAGCGCCACCACGCTCGTGGCGGCCTCACCCATCGTGTCGGCGGTGGTGAAGTTGAGCCCGCTCTCCGCCAGCATCTTCTTTCCTTCCTCGACGTTCGTCCCCTTCATCCGGATGACGATCGGCACCGGCACGTGCAACTCCTGAACGGCGGCAATCACCCCGGCCGCCAGCACATCGCAGCGCAGGATGCCCCCGAAGATGTTGATGAGCACGGCCTTCACATTGGCGTCGGACATCAGGATCTTGAAGGCGTTGCGAATCTGTTCGGCGTTGGCGCCGCCGCCCACGTCGAGGAAGTTGGCCGGCATGCCGCCCGACAGCTTGATGATGTCCATGGTGGCCATGGCCAGCCCCGCCCCGTTCACCATGCAGCCGATGTTGCCGTCGAGGCGGATGTAGTTCAACGAGAACTTCGACGCTTCGACCTCGAGCGGGTCCTCTTCGCTCAGATCCCGCAGGTCGCGGATGTCCGCGTGGCGGTAAAGGGCGTTGTCGTCGAAGTTCATCTTGGCGTCGAGCGCCAGGAGGTCCCCGCCCTTGGTGGTGATGAGCGGGTTGATCTCGAGCAGCGACGCGTCGGTCGCGATGAACGCCTGGTAGAGGGCCAGCATCATCTTCGTGGCCTTCTTCACGAGGTCGCCCGTCAGCCCCACCGCAAAGGCCAGCTGCTGCGCCTGGAACGGCGCGAGCCCGATACCGGGGTGGATGAACGCCTTGTGAATCTTCTCGGGGGTGTGCGCCGCCACCTCTTCGATGTCCACGCCGCCCTCGGCGCTCACCATCAGCACCGGCTTCTGGGTGGACCGGTCGATGACGATGCTCAGGTAGAGCTCGCGGTCGATCGCCAGCCCTTCCTCGACCAGGAGACGCGAGACTTTCTGACCGTCGGGACCCGTCTGGTAGGTGACCAGCGTCCGGCCGAGCAGGTCCTTGGCCACCGCCTCGGCCTCGTCAGCCGACTGGACCACCTTCACCCCGCCGGCCTTGCCTCGACCGCCGGCGTGAATCTGGGCCTTGACGACCACTACGCCTCCGCCCAGACGGCGGGCGATTTCCGAGACTTCCTGTGCGGAGAATGCCACCTCGCCGCGAGGCACTGGCACACCGTGCCGAGCCAGAATGGCCTTGGCTTGATACTCGTGAATCTTCATGTTGGGATGGGCGCGATGAGAGCGGGCCGGGCCGAGATGTTACCACGCGGGCCCGTTTATCGGTTTCCTGACGCCAAGTGTCTCATTATGAGGCTTTGCGCCATTACGAGACATGTCCCTTAAAGTCATATGAAGTCGTGTATTTTGGGTACTTAGTCTAGCGTCATGTCTCAGTTTAGGGCATTCATGGGCGGCCAATCCCTGCAAACAGAATAGTAAGTGCCTTGTTTTCAATGGTTTGAACGGACGTACAAACGTGGCACGCTGACTGCTATTCCTGTCACGGAATGCCCGCGCCCTCGCTCCGCATCGGTGACCGCGTCAGCTCGCAGGCGCACCGACTGCTCACACCCTACGTCACGCTGGTGGTGCTGGTCGGCACGGGGCTGCTCGCCTGGGGCATTCCGCAGGCGCACTTCGAGTACCCCCTGTTGCTGGCGGCGCTCCTCGTGGGCTCGATGACGACGTCGGTGCTGAAGATCCACCTGCCACTGGCCAGCGGGCAGGCCACATTGTCTCTGTCCTATTTCACCGACTTCCTCAGCCTGGTCCTGCTGGGGCCCCACGAGGCGATGCTGGTGGCCGGTGCCAGCGCCGCCACGCAATGCATCGCGCTTCGGCGCGGCCGCTTCTCGGTGCGCCAGACGCTCTTCAGCAGCGCCACCCTCATCATCACCCTGCAGAGCGCGGGCTTCGTCGCCGGACAACTCGGGGGCTTCGACCTCAGCAGCAGCTTCAGTGCGCTGGCCAAGCCGGCCGCGGGCGGGGCATCCACCTTCTTCCTCGCCAACAGCTGGCTGGTCGCTACCGCGGTGGCCTTGTCACGTCGCCGCCCGGTGGGTGCCACGTGGCGCGACGAGTTCGCCTGGGCGGCCCCCGCCTACTTCGTCGCCGCCGGAACCGCGACGTTCTGCGCCTCGGTGATGGCCACCCAGGATGTGTGGCTCGTCCTGTTCGCCGCCTCGTTGCTGGTCCTCACCTTCAACAGCTACCGCATCTATTTCCGCCGGGTGTCCGAGCACCAGGAGCACCTGAAGGTCGTATCGAACCTCCATCTGGCGACGGTAGAAGCCCTGGCCCGCGCCATCGATGCCCGGGATCAGACCATCGATCCCGACGCCGCTTCCGAGGAGAACCACATCCGCCGCGTGGAAGCGCGCGCCGCCGCGCTCGGCGAGGCGGCCGGCATGCTGCCGGGCGAGATCGAGGGGTTGAAGGTCGCCGCGCTGCTGCACGATATCGGGAAGCTGGCCGTGCCCGAGCACATCCTCACCAAGCCGGGGCGACTCACGCCGACGGAGTTCGACTACGTGCGGCTCCACCCGAGCGTGGGCGCCAACATCATCAAGGCGGTGCCATTCCCCTATCCGGTCGCGCCCTATAGCCAGAGCCATCATGAGCGCTGGGACGGCGCCGGCTACCCCGATGGGCTGGCGGGCGAGGCCATCCCGCTCGGCGCGCGCGTGCTGGCGATCGTGGACTACTACGACGCCTTGATCGCGCATCGCCCGTACCACCGGCCGATGAGCCCGGAAGACGCCGCCGCCACCCTGAAGGCCGAGGCCGGCAAGGCTCTGGATCCACGGCTGGTGACGCTGTTCCTCGAGGTGCTGCCGCAGGTGGAGGAAACGGAGGAGGCCGCGGAGGAACGCGCGCTCGTGAAGCCCGAGCCGACGGCGCCGCGGACCGGGGCGCCGGCCACGGGGTTCTCGACCGAGGGGCGTCCGGCGGAAACCACGGCCAACGTGTTTCAGAGCATCTCGCAGGCCACCCAGGAAGTGCGGGCACTCTACGACATCGCGCAGACGCTTGGGACACGCTTGAGCGTGGACGACACGATGGGCCTGCTCACCTCGAAGCTGAACAGGCTCGTGCCAGCTTCGTGCTGGGCTCTGTATCTGCCCGACGTGCGTCGCGACCAGCTCAGGTGCCGGTATGCTTCGGGCCTCTCGGCCGATGCGTTGGAAGGACTGACGATTCCTTCGGGCGAGGGCGCGACCGGGTGGGCGGCCCGCCACCAGGCGGCGGCGCTCAACGCGCGTGCCAGCTCGGACTTCGAGGCCGCCAGCGCCCCGCACGCCGGAGACTTGTTCCGATCGGCGCTGGCCTTCCCCTTGATGGACGAGCAGCGCCTGATCGGCATCCTCACGGCCTACCACGTGGGCGAGCAGCCCTACACCGAGGCCCACTTGCGGCTCCTGCAGCGGCTGGGCGGGCAGGCCGCGTCCGTGCTGAGCAACTCCATTCAGTTCGAGCGGATGCGAGCGGCGTCGCTGACCGATTCGCTGACCGATCTGCCGAACTCCCGCGCGCTCATCGGGTTCGTGGACGAACGCCTCACCCCGGGCTCCGAAGAGATGGTGCCGAGCGCGATCATCATGATCGACCTGGACGACTTCAAGACCATCAACGACGTTCACGGGCACCAGGCGGGTGACCTCGCCCTCCAGGCGGTGGCCACGGCCCTCCGTCGGCAGATCCGCGCCTCGGACTTCTGCGCGCGCTACGGCGGCGACGAGTTCATCGTCGCCCTCTCGTGTCCCGATCGGTCGGAAGCGGAGCGGCGCGCCTCCGACCTGCAGCGCGCGGTGGCCCGGCAGAAGGTGGTCCTGCCTGACGGGTCCGCCCTGTCGGTCGGGATCAGCGTCGGCGTGGCGATGAGCGGCGAGGACGGCGCCACGTTCGACGAGCTGCTCGAGGCGGCCGACCGTCGCATGTACGAGGACAAGCGCCAGCGCCGGGCCGCGGCTCGCGTCGCCGCTGCCGCGGGGACGCCCATTCGCCTGGCGCACCCGTCGCGCTGAGCGTCGCCGCTTTTCCCGAAGCCCGTCCGCGGCGAACCGCGGGGCCGGGCGCGCGCGTCCCTGATCATGGGCGGCGTGAATCGCATACAATCACGGGTTGGGCATTCCTCATGCGACTTCAGCAGGCATCTGCATCCTCCATTGGCTCGAAAATCCTCATCGCGCTCACCGGGCTCGCCCTGTTCGTCTTCCTCATCGGGCACCTGGCCGGCAATCTCCTGTTCCTCGCCGGACCTGACGCGTTCAACCAGTACTCGCACAAGCTGATCAGCAACCCCCTGGTGTACGTGGCCGAGGCTGGGCTGCTGGCGGTGTTTTTCCTGCACGTGGCCAAGGCGGTGGCCGGAGTGCTCACCAACCGCGCGGCGCGGCCGACGGCCTATGCCACGCGCCGGTGGGCGAAGACCAAGAACCCGCGAAGCCGCAAGAGCCTTGCCTCGACGACGATGATCGTCACGGGCAGCATCACGGCCCTGTTCGTGGCCACGCACCTGGCCACCTTCAAGTTCGGCACGTTCTACGAATCGGCTGGCGTTCGCGATCTCTACCGGCTGCAGCTCGAGATCTTCACCGCGCCGGGCTACGTGGTGTTCTATCTCGTGGCCATGGGCCTCATCTTCTTCCACCTCTGGCACGGGCTGTCGAGCGCGGCCCAGTCCCTGGGCGTCGATCATCCCCAGTGGACGCCTCGCATCCTCGTGCTCGGCCGCGTGCTGTCCATCGTCATCGCGGGGGGGTTCTTCATCATCCCGATCTACACCTTTCTCCTCTCGCGGGGCGTGCTATGACGCTGGACTCCAGGATCCCCGGCGGCCCGATTGCCGAAAAGTGGGACCGCCGCAAGTTCGAGAACAAGCTGGTCAACCCCGCCAACCGGCGCAAGCACGACCTCATCGTGGTCGGCACGGGCCTGGCCG
>DAIRFN010000255.1:0-8513 GCA_036795065.1 Vicinamibacterales bacterium | reverse complement strand
CCGTGCTGATGCTCGGCGAAACGGGATCGGGCAAGGAAGTGTTCGCGGAGGCCCTCCACCAGCTCAGCCCCAGGCGGAACAAGACAATGGTGCGCGTCAACTGCGCGGCTATCCCGACCGCGCTCATCGAGAGCGAGCTGTTCGGCCGGGAGCGGGGCGCCTATACCGGCGCGCTCTCACGGCAGCTGGGCCGCTTCGAGGTGGCCGACGGGTCGACGATCTTCCTGGACGAGGTGGGGGAACTGCCGCTCGAAGTGCAGGTGAAGATGCTGCGCGTGCTGCAGGACCACATCGTCGAACGGCTGGGCAGCTCGCAGCAGATCAAGGTGAACGTGCGCGTGATCGCCGCGACGAACAAGGATCTCGATCAAGCCGTGGCGGACCGCACCTTCAGGGAGGACCTGTACTACCGGCTCAACGTGTTTCCCATCCGGATTCCCCCGCTGCGCGAACGCGTCGAGGACATCCCGTCCCTGGTGTGGTCCTTCATCAACGAGTTCGCCTCGGCCTTCGGCAAGAACGTCGAGTCGCTGTCGAAGGACAGCCTGCACGCCCTGCAGGCCTATTCCTGGCCGGGGAACGTCCGCGAGCTCAGGAACGTGGTCGAGCGCGCGATGATCGTCGCCACCGGACCGAACCTGGTCATCGAGCCACCCCGCCCGACGTCGTTCAACAAGCGCAGGAGCCTCAAGTTCGTGGACATCGAGGTGGAGCACATCCGGTCGGTGCTCGAGGCCACGGGCTGGCGGATTCGGGGCCGCGGCGGTGCCGCCGAACTGCTCGGCCTGAAGCCCACCACGCTCGAGAGCCGGATGGCGAAGCTGGGCATCGCAAGGGTCGCCAGGCCCGACAAGGTGCCGAGCATCCGCCACTCCGAGTGACGGTGCACCCGTCACCCTTACCCCACGCCCCCGCCTACGAAATGTCAGGGGCGCTCCGAGGTGGTGGAGGCGGGGCTGGTCGACCCTCTCCGGATCGTTTCTTTCACTCAGCCTAACCCCCTGTACCCGCGCGCGTTACTCCGATGTGCGTGTCTCCGATCGGATGGCACTGGCCGTGCTACGGTCTGTCAACCAAGGAGTCTCACCGTGATGCGAAGCATGTGGCTGGCCCTGTCGGCGGAGGCGACGCGCGCGGGCATCGCGGCCGCAATCATCGGCACAGGCCTGCTGGCCGGTGCCTGCGCGGAGCAGACGGAGGCCCCGCCGCCGCCGCCCCCCGAAGTGTTCGTCGCCGACGTCGTTCAGCGGGACGTCCCCATCTACCTGGAACTGGTCGGACAGACCCAGGGGTACCAGGACGTGGAAATCCGGGCGCGCGTCGAAGGTTACCTGGAGACCGTGAACTTCCAGGAAGGCTCGATCGTGCGCCAGGGCGACCTCTTGTACACGATCGACCGAAAGCCGCTCGAAGCCATCCTGGCGCAGGCCAGGGCCGACCAGGCCACGGCTGAGGCGAGGCTGGCCAAGGCGAACAACGACGTGGCGCGGTATACGCCGCTCGTCGCGAAGCAGGCCGTCAGCCAGCGGGAGCTCGACGACGCGATCGCCCAGCAGGACGCGACTCGCTCGCAGGTCGAAGCGGCCAAGGCCGGCGTCGAGAAGGCCGCGCTCGACCTGGGCTACACCCGCATCACGGCGCCGCTCACCGGGCTCGTCGGGACCACCCTCGTGAAGGCGGGCAACCTCGTGGGCCGGGGCGAGAGCACGCTGCTCACCACCGTCTCCCAGATCAACCCGGCGCTCTTCCGCGTCGGCATCACCGAGGCCGACTACCTCCGCGTGGCCAGGCGCGCCATGGCCGGGGGCGCGAAAGCCGGGCAGCAGCGCGACATCCAGCTGATGCTCGCCGACGGCACCGTCTATCCCCATCTGGGCCGCGTGAACGTGGTGGACCGGGCGGTGGATCCAACCACCGGCACCCTCGGTGTCCAGCTGCTGTACCCCAACCCCGATCTGCTCCTGCGGCCCGGACAGTACGGCCGCGCGCGGCTGTTGCTCGACAACAAGCCCGGCGCGCTCCTGGTGCAGCAGCGCGCGGTGATCGAGCTGCAGAACCTGTACAGCGTGGCCGTCGTGGACGGCAGCGGCAAGGTGGCCTTCCGCAACGTGAAGGTCGGCCCGCGCGTGGAATCGCTCTGGATCATCGAGGAGGGCCTCCGCGCCGGCGAGCGGGTGGTGGTGGAGGGGCTCCAACGCATCCAGGACGGGATGATGGTGACGGCGAAGCCGGTGCCCCCGGCGCCAGCCGCGGAGGCGCCCGCGCCTGCTGGCGAGGCGAAGTAGGTCATGGCCCGATTCTTCGTCAACCGGCCCATCGTCGCGATCGTGATCTCGATTGTGACGGTGCTGCTCGGTCTCGTCGCCATGAGCGGCCTGCCCATCGCACAGTATCCCGAAATCGTGCCGCCGATGGTGCAGGTCACCACCACCTTCATCGGCGCCAGCGCCACCGACGTGGAGGCCTCGGTGGCGACGCCGCTCGAGCAGCAGATCAACGGCGTCGAGAACATGCTCTACATGAAGTCCACCAACGCCAACGACGGCACCTTGACGCTCAAGGTCTCGTTCGAGGTGGGCTCGAACCTGGACATGGACAACGTGCTCACGCAGAACCGCGTGTCACAGGCCCAGCCCCAGATGCCGCAGTCGGTGAAGAACTACGGCGTCTCGGTCAAGAAGGCGCTCGCGTTCCCGCTCCTGGTCATCTCGATCAAGTCGCCGAACGGCACCTACGACAACAGCTTTCTGTCGAACTACACCACCATCAACATCAACGACGCCATCGCCCGCATCCAGGGCGTCGGCCAGATCAACATCTTCGGCGGCAGCGACTATGCGATGCGCGTCTGGCTGCGGCCGGACGTGATCGGCCGCCTGGGTCTGACCATCCCGGAGATCGCCAACGCGATCCAGCAGCAGAACCAGCTGACGCCGGCCGGCCAGATTGGCGGCCCGCCCGCGGCGCCCGGCACCGAGTACACCTACACCGTGCGCACGCAGGGGCGCCTGCTGAACGAGGAGGAGTTCGGCAACATCCTCGTCAGGACCACGCCGCAAGGCGAGGTCCGGCTCAGGGACGTCGCCCGGCTCGAACTGGGCACGATGCTCTACAACGCCATCGGCCGCCACGACGGCCAGCCCTCGGCCGTCATCGCCGTGTTCCAGATCCCGGGTACCAACGCGCTCGACGTGGCCAACCGCATCAAGGCGCAGATGGAAGAGCTCAAGCAGCGCTTCCCGCGGGACATGGAGTACGTGGTGTCGCTCGACACCACGCTCCCCATCACCGAGGGCATCAACGAGATCATCCACACCCTGTTCGAGGCGGTGGGCCTCGTCATCATTGTCGTGTTCGTGTTCCTGCAGAACTGGCGCGCCACGCTGATTCCGCTGATGACCGTGCCGGTCTCGCTGGTCGGCGCGTTCATCTTCTTCCCGATGCTCGGGTTCTCGATCAACGTGCTCTCGCTGCTCGGCCTCGTGCTGGCCATCGGCATCGTCGTGGACGATGCGATTGTCGTCGTCGAGGCGGTGATGCACCACATCGAGCACGGCATGGAGCCGAAGGAGGCCACGATCAAGGCGATGGAAGAGGTGTCGGGCCCGGTCGTGGCCATCGGCCTCATCCTGGCTGCAGTGTTCGTGCCGGTGGGCTTCATGGGCGGCATCAGCGGCCTGCTGTATCAGCAGTTCGCCATCACCATCGCGCTCTCGGTGCTGCTGTCGGTGGTCAACGCCCTGACCCTCAGCCCCGCGCTCGCGGGCCTGCTGCTGAAGCCGGTGAACCCCAATAAGAAGAGCATCCTGTCGCCCTTCTACAACGGGTTCAACAAGGTGTTCGGCTGGACCACCGATCGGTACGTGAGCGTTGCCGGCATCCTGATCCGCAAGACGTTCCGCAGCCTGGCGTTCATGGGTGTGCTGTGCTACGTCATCTTCGCGCTGGTGCAGCGCATCCCCGGGGGCTTCGTCCCCGAGGAGGACCAGGGCTACATCCTGATCAACGCGCTGCTGCCCGACGCGGCGTCACTCGAGCGCACGGACGCGGTGATGAAGAAGGTCGAGAAGATCCTCGAAGAGCACGAGGCGGTCGAGGGGTTCAACACCATCAGCGGCTTCTCGCTGATCACCGGCGCCTACTCCTCGAACATGGGCTTCTTCTTCGTGCAGCTGAAGCCGTGGGAAGAGCGTCACACGCCCGAACTGGTCTCGTTCGAGGTCGTGAACACGCTCAACCGGGCCTTCGCGCAGCAGATCCCGGAGGGCGGCGTGGTCGCGTTCGGCCCGCCCGCCATTCCAGGCCTGGGCACGGGCGCCGGGTTCACCATGCAGCTGCAGGATCGCAGCGGCGGGTCGCCGGAGTACCTGGCGCAACAGACGCAGCGCTTCCTGGAGGCGGCGCGCCAACGGCCGGAGATCGGCCGTATCGGCTCGCTCTACCGCGCGAGCGTGCCGCAGATCTACGCGGACATCGACCGCAGCAAGGTGCTCAGGGCCGGCGTGCCATTGAACGACGTCAACACCACGCTCGGGGCGCTGCTCGGCAGCTCCTACGTCAACGACTTCAACCGGTTCGGACGGGTCTACAAGGTCTACATGCAGGCGGAAGCTGAGTTCCGGAAGGACCCGAAACAGATCGGGCTGTTCTTCGTGAAGAACCAGCAGGGCGGGATGGTGCCGCTCGACACACTGGTGTCCACGCGGCCAACCGAGGGGCCCGAGTTCACCAACCGGTTCAACCTGTTCCGATCGGCGGAGCTCACCGGGGTGCCCGCCGCGGGCTTCTCGTCCACGCAAGCGCTCGATGCCCTGGAAGCCACCGCACGCGAGGTGCTGCCACCGGACATGAGCTTCGACTGGGCGGACATGTCCTACCAGGAACGGCGCGCGCCGGGCGTGGCGGTGGTCTTCGCCCTGGCCATCTTCCTGGTGTTCCTGATTCTGGCGGCGCAGTACGAGAGTTGGGGCCTGCCGTTCAGCGTGCTCCTCGGAACGCCCTTCGCCGTGTTCGGCGCCTACCTGGGTCTCTACCTGGCACGCACCTTCCTGGGCCCGAGCTACGTGAACAACGTGTTCGCCCAGATCGGCCTGATCATGCTGATCGGGTTGGCGGCGAAGAACGCCATCCTGATCGTCGAGTTCGCGAAGCTCGAGCTCGACAAGGGCACCCCGCTCGTCGAGGCCGCGCTGCTGGCCGCGAAGCTCCGCTTCCGGCCCATCCTGATGACCGCCTTCGCGTTCATCCTCGGGGTCGTGCCGCTGCTGACCGCCGCGGGCGCGGGCGCGGAGGGCCGCAAGGTGATGGGCATGGCCGTGTTCGCCGGCATGCTCGTGGCGACGTTCCTCGGCGTGCTGCTGATCCCGATGCTGTATGTGGTCGTCATGAAGGTCACCGGGGGCAGCAAGACGGTGGCCGTGGCCGGAGCCCCGCCACCGGCGCTTGCCACCGAGCACGGGCAGGGAGGGCACTGACATGGCCCGCCCCTCTCTCCGCGCGCTCGCCCTGACGATGACCGTCTCGGCGGTCATGGCGGGTTGCACCGTTGGCACGAACTACGAACGTCCCCAGATGCCGAGCCCGGACCAGTTCCGGTTCGTCGATGGCCCGGCGCAGGCGCAGTCGCTGGCCGACGCGCCCTGGTTCGACGTCTTCCAGGACGCTGAGCTGCAGGGACTCATCAAGGAGGCCCTCGCCAACAACCTCGACCTCCAGGCAGCGCTCGCCCGGGTGGAGGAAGCCCGTGCCCGCGCGGGCATCGCGAAGTCGTACTACTACCCGCAGGTGGACGGGCAGGCGGGTGTCACCGTGCGCGGCGCGTCGGGCGACAACAACGCCGAACGCGATGAGTCGGTCACCGAAAACGTCACTTACGGGTTCCAGCTGTCGTGGGAGATCGACGTGTTCGGGAAGTTGCGGCGCCAGCGGGAATCGGCGCTCGCGATCGCACTCGCCTCCGAACAGAACAGGCGCGCGGTGCTCGTTACCCTGATCGGGGACGCGGCATCGACGTACTTCCTGCTGCGCGAGCTGGACCTGCAGCTCGAGATCGCGCGCCGGACCCTCGCCCTCAACGACGAGACGGTCACCTATTTCCGTAACCGGCTGGATGGCGGTGTCTCGAACCGCCTGGAGCTCGACCGCATCGTCGCCAACCGGGCGCAGACGGCCGCGCAGATCCCCGACATCGAGCGCCAGCGCGCCTACGCGGAGAACTGGCTCTCGTTCCTGCTCGGCCGCTCACCCGGCCCCGTCACGCGCCAGGCGCTCAGCCTCGGCGAGACCCTTCCGCCCCCCATCCCCGCGGGCCTGCCGGCGGCGCTGCTGGAGCGCCGTCCCGATGTGGCCGGCGCGGAGCAGCTCCTCGTGGCCGCCAACGCGGACATCGGCGCCGCGAAGGCCCTGTTCTTCCCCTCGATCGGGCTCACGGGGTTCCTCGGGGGCGTCAACGGCGACCTCACATCCTATCTGGGCGGTGGAGGGGCAATCTGGTCGCTCACCCCGTCCCTGCTGCAGCCCATCTTCAACGCCGGTCGCCTCAAGCAGAACGTGGCCGTGATGCAGGCGCGCTTCGATGCCGCGATTGCCGAGTATCGGAAATCGGCATTGAACGGATATCGCGAGGTGGCCAACGCCCTCGTCACCATTCAGAAGCTCGCGGAGGTCCGCGCGCAGCAGCAGATCGGCGTCCAGGCCCTGACCGACGCCGCCGACCTGGCCCGTGCCCGGTACGACTCCGGGCTGGCCAGCTATATCGAGATTCTGACCGCCGACCAGGACCTCTTCACACGGGAGCTGCTGCTGGCGCAGACCCTGGGCGCCGAGCTGCGGGCCCGGGCGGAGCTGTACCGGGCGCTTGGCGGCGGCTGGCAGGCGCAGCCGGGCACGCCGGTGCCGTAGCCCGACGCGGCGTGTCGTAGCGAAGGGGGAGAGCCATGAAAGGCAGGTTTGGCCTGGGGATCGTGCTGATGGCGGTGGCGACCCTCGCGGCACGGGAGCCCGCTCGCGCATCAGGGCAGCAGGAACCCAGGCGCCTCACCCAGCAGATCTACGAGCTGTCGGGTGAGGTCTCCGACGTCGACCGAACCGGGCGGACCATCACCCTCAGGACCGGCGGCGTCGTCCACGCGCCGATCTACGTGGGGCCCGACATGCCTGTCTTCGCGGACCTGAACCGCGGGGATTTCATCAGCATCCGCTACTACGACGCCTACATCGTGGAGGTCACGCCGCGTGCCCGGATGGTCCCGCCCGAGGACACGACGGGCGAGGCCCGGCGGCAGATGGACCGGCCCGACGCGAGAGTGCTGCAGCAGGCGCGGCTGGTCGTGACGGTCGATGCCCTCGACGCGGCCACCGGCGTCGTCACCTACCACGGGGCCGACAATCGCCGCGTGCAGCGGCTGGTGCAGGACCGGCGATTGATCGAGGGGCTGAAGGTCGGCGACGTGGTCACCATCACCTTCACGCGGGCCAGCGCCGTCGCGATCGAGAAGAAGCGCTGACGGCAAGGGCGGGCTTGGCGAGGGAGTGGAGGCAGGTGTGAGCGCGGATGCAGAGGAACCCGCTGTGGCCAGCCGGACGTTGACGTGGGTGCTCGCCGGTCTCACCCTGCTCGTCCTGATCCTGTCGCTCCCCGGCTCGCTCCGCGACGTCTACGACCGCGGCGGCCTCTACCTCTTCTCGCGGGCATTCCTCGAGGACCTGCCCGGTCGCCTCACCGGCCCCGGCCGCTTCCGGTTCCTCCTGCAGCCGGCGATGGCCATCCTCCTCGGCGTTCGCGCCGGCCGACTGGACGCCGCGGCGGGCCGTCCGCCGTTCGTGCAGGCACTGTTGCTGCACGGCGGAAGGCGCGCCGGGCTCGTCCGCGATGCCCTCAGGAACGTGGGAAACCTCATGCTGATTGGCATCACCCTCGACACGGTGAGCCAGTGGCTCATCCTGGGGGTCTCGCATCCGGGCGCCGCGCTGGTCGTGGGGCCGGTCCTCATCGCCGTGCCGTACTCCGTGGCCCGGGCCCTGGCCAACCGCGCCAACGCCCGCCACGACTGACCCGCAGGAGAGCGCCGGCTGCCGCGCCCTTGAGTTACGTCCTGGCGCACGCTCCGCGATTTCGTGCAGGCTCCAGCCGGATGGAGCCTGCCTCCGCGCCGGTGGTACTCGCCACCTGCCAGACCTGTCGGCATCTCACTGCGGATATGGCACTTGCGTCGTCAGGCCCACCCCCCGCGCGCCTGTGCGCCGTCGGCATGGGCCCTGCTCTCACAGGATCAGGAGCCCGCCCGCGCAGCGGACGGCCACAAAGGGGGCAGTATGAAGAAGGCCATTGGTGACGACCAGAGCGCGTCGTTGCCCGGAGAAGAAGTTCTGAATACGGCCGGCCTGGCGGCAGGCGTGGACCGCCGGGCGTTCCTGATGCGGAGTGCAGTCATCGGCGCCGCCAGCGTCATCGTCGGCTGCTCGCCGCCGGCGCAACCGCCTGCGGCCCAGACCGCGGCACCAGCGGCGCCGCC
>DAIRFN010000254.1:0-8514 GCA_036795065.1 Vicinamibacterales bacterium | reverse complement strand
CGCCACGCTCGACCTCACCGGCGTGCCGCCGACGCCAGAGGCAGTGGACGAGTTCCTGAAGGACGAAGCGCCCGACGCGTTCGAGAAGGTCGTGGATGGCCTGCTCGCATCACCGTCGTATGGCGAGACCTGGGGACGCGTGTGGCTCGACGTGGCGCGCTACGGCGAAGACGACTACCGCAGCCTCGACCCGATGGGGCGCGGCTTCAATCCGTATCCCAACGCGCACCTGTATCGCGACTGGGTGATCCGCGCGTTCAACGACGACCTGCCCTACGACCAGTTCGTCACCGCGCAGCTCGCGGCGGACCTGCTGGACGGTCCAGAGCGCGTCCGGCACCTGCCCGCGCTGGGCTTCCTCGGGCTCGGCCCCTGGTACTACGACAACGGCGCGGTGGAGATCACGCGCGCCGACGAGCGCCACGATCGCGTGGACGCCGTCAGCCGCGGCATGCTCGGCCTGACGGTAGGCTGCGCGCGTTGCCACGATCACAAGTACGACCCGATTCCGACCAGGGATTACTACGCGCTCGGCGGCGTCTTCCTGAACACCGAGTACCACGAGTACCCGCTGGCGCCGAAGGCCGTCGTCGAGGAGCGGAAGAAGAAGGAAGAAGAGCTCGAGCACAAGCGCGAGATGCTCCGCGAGTACACCAACACCGAGGCGCAGCAGCTGGCCGGGACGCTCGCGTTCCAGGCGGCGAAATACATGACGGCCGCCTGGCAGGTGGCCGGCGAGCCGAAGAAGGAAAGGGCCGAGATCATCGAGAAGGAGAAGCTCGACTACGAGCTCTTCGATCGGTGGCTGACGTTCCTCGAGAGGAAGCCCACCTTCTATCCGTATCTGAAGGACTGGCAGGCGATGATCGCCCGCGGAGGCACGGCGGCGGAAGCCGGGAAGCTGGCCACCGACTTCCAGGACCTCATCGTGGGGGTCCTCCTCGAAGAGCGCGAACTGAAGAAGGAGAACGACATCATCAAGGCGCGGGCGCTGCCCACGAGCAAGCCGAAGAAGCCGGCCAACCTGCCCAACGAGTTCAAGACCAACGACGACTTCTGTCCGGGCTGCGGTCTCGAGCTGCGCAGCATGACGAAAGATCGCTCGGCGCTCTACCGCGACGTGTTCGTCGTGAACCTCGAGGACGACGCGTTCATCCCCGGCCAGATGCCGAAGCCAGGCCTGCTCCGCTTCCGCGGCTGGGGACTGGAGCAGCGGCTGGGGGCGGATCGCCGCGCGCTCATCGAGGGGCTGCGCAAGGACATCGAGTCGATGGAGAAGGCGTTGCCGCCGAAGTACGCCTACGTGCACGGCGTGCGCGACGTGGAGACGCCCGAGGACCTGAAGGTCCACCTCCGCGGCAGCCCGACACGCCTGGGCGACACCGTGCCCCGCGGGTTCCTGTCCGTGTTGAGCCCCGCCGAGCGCGTGACGTTCACGCAGGGCAGCGGCCGCCTGGACCTGGCGCGCGCCATCGCCACGCACCCGCTGGCGCTCCGTGTGATCGTCAACCGGGTGTGGAAGGGCCATTTCGGCACGGGGCTGGTGAACACACCCAGCAACTTCGGGCTGAACGGCGAGCGTCCGTCCCATCCCGAACTGCTGGACCACCTGGCCCGGCACTTCATGGCGAACGGGACGTCGATCAAGGCCCTGCACCGCGAGATCATGCGCAGTGCCGTGTACCAGTTGAGCGCCGATCACCAGGACGCCGCCTTCGCGAAGGATGGCGGCAATCGCCTCTACTGGCGCCAGGCGCGCCGGCGCCTCGGCGCCGAGCAGATTCGCGATTCGGTGCTGTTCGTGTCGGGCGCGCTCGACGCGCGCCTGGGCGGCCCATCGGTGCCGCTGACGCCCCTCGGGAAGCGCCGCACCATCTACGGCCGCGTCAGCCGCTACCAGCTCGACGAGTTCCTGCAGCTCTTCGACTTCCCGAGCCCGAGCCAGACGGCCGAGCAGCGCTTCTCGACCAACGTGCCTCTGCAGCGCCTCTTCTTCATGAACAGCGACTTCATGCAGCAGCACGCCGAGCGCCTGGCCGAACAGGTGGCGGACGAGCCGGACGATGCGGCTCGCATCGAGAAGGTGTATCGGCGGCTGTTCGGTCGCGCGCCGACGGCGGACGAGGTGAAGGCGGGGCGCGACTTCCTGCAGGCGGAGGCCTTCAAGCAGTACGAGGATCGCAAAGCCGAAGCCGCACGGGAGAACGCGAAGCAGGAAGCGGCCACGCAAGGGCAGGCGGCGAAGCCTGTGGCAAGGGGCGCATCCGCGGCGCCAGCGGCCGCGGATGCGGCCGGTGCCAGCGGGGGCGGTGACGAGGCGATGCCGAGGCCCGATGGCATGATGGCCGGGGTCAAGCCGGATGCGAAGGCGCCGGCGGACAAGGACAAGATGCTGCCGGTCTCGACCTTCGGCCGCTACGTGAAAATCCTGCTGAGCTCGAACGAGTTCATCTTCGTGAGCTGATCATGTCGCACAAGGGCCGTCCCCCCGTCACTCGTCGCGACGCGCTCTGCCGCATCGGCAGCGGCTTCGGCATGATGGCGTTCGCGAGCCTCGTCTCGCGCACGGTGTCGGCCGCCGAGACCGCGCAGAAGGCGAAGGCGGTGGTCACGTCGGGCGGCTTGCACCATCCCGCGAAGGCCCGGGCCGTCATCTTCCTGTTCATGAACGGCGGGTTGTCGCAGGTGGACAGCTTCGACCCGAAGCCCATGCTCGAGACGTATCATGGCCAGCCCCTGCCGGGCGGGACCGTAGCCACCGAGCGGAAGACGGGCTCGCTGATGAAGTCGCCGTTCACGTTCACCCGTTACGGCAAGAGCGGGCTCGAGGTGAGCGAGCTGTTCCCGCACGTCGGCGCCTGCGCGGACGACATCTGCGTGATCCGGTCGATGCACACCGACATCCCGAATCACGAGCCGTCGATGCTGATGATGAACACCGGCCACATCCAGGTCGGGCGTCCCTCCATCGGGTCGTGGCTCACCTACGGACTGGGCTCCGAGAACAGGAACCTGCCCGGTTACGTCGTCCTCTGCCCGGACGTGCCGACCACGGTCGGCCCGCCGCTCTGGAACAGCGCCTTCCTGCCGGCCGTGCACCAGGGGACCTATATTCCCAGCAAGGTGGAGCGGCCCGATCAGATCGTCGGCAAGGACTTCGACCCGAAGAAGCTCGTCTCGTTCATCCACAACGAGTCGTTCACGCTGCCCGAGCAGCGGCGCGAGCTCGACCTGCTCGAAACGCTCGACACGCTGCAGCGCGGCTCCGCGCCGGCGGACCCGAACCTGGAGGCGGCCATCGGGTCCATGGAAGTGGCCTACCGGATGCAGACCGAGGCGCCGGACGTGTTCGACATCCGCAAGGAGACGAAGGCGACGCTCGAGCTGTACGGGCCGGGCAGCACGGCGCGCGGATGCCTGATGGCCGTGCGGCTCGTCGAGCGCGGCGTGCGGATGGTGCAGGTCTACTACGCGAAGGGCGATCCGTGGGACGCCCATTCCGACATCCAGCAGCACCGGAAGAACGCGAAGGACTCGGACCAGCCGTTCGCGGCGGTGATCAAGGACCTGAAGTCACGCGGGCTCTTCGACGACACGCTGGTGGTCTGCGGCTCGGAGTTCGGCCGCACGCCGGTGGTCGAGGTGGGCGGCATGGCCGCGGCGCAGAGCGGACGTGATCACAATCCCTTCGGCTTCAGCGTGTGGCTGGCCGGGGGCGGCGTGAAGGGCGGCATCACCTACGGCGCCACGGACGAGTTCGGCTTCAAGGCGGTGGAGAAGCCCGTGCACGTGCACGACCTGCACGCCACGATCCTGCACCTGATGGGCATCGACCACACGAAGCTCACCTATCAATACAGCGGCCGGGACTTCCGGCTGACGGACGTCGCGGGCAACGTCATGCACGAGATCCTTGCATGACTGGTGGCATTCTTATGATGAGATAGTGAATCGCGTCCCTAACCCCGAGAGGAGTGCGTTATGAACCTGCTGGTTGTGCTGCTCATCCTGTTGTTGCTGTTCGGCGGAGGCGGTTTCTACCTGGGTGGCCCGAGAGTCGGGGGAAGTCTTGGAGGGATCATTCTTCTCATCCTGATCGTCATGCTCTTGACAGGCAGACTGTAGCAGGAGGACCGGCGCGGTCGGCGTGGACATCTTCCCGCCGCCGCGCCTCTTCGCCACCAGGCACGAAGCCACGCGCGACCTGCGGCGCCTGGCGCAGTGTCAGAACGTGGCCAGCGCGTTGAACGGAGACGCGGTGCCGCCAGGGATCTGGTAGATCTGCAGCGTCAGCATGAACTCCCAGCGCTTCAGCCGCGCGGCTTCGGCGGCCGCATCTTCCGTGTAGGCGTTGTCGACCAGCGGCAGCCCCATGTTCACCTGCGTGAGCTGGTGAATCGGGCGGTTGATGCCCTGGACGCCGGACGGCTGCACGTCGTTCACCGCATCGCTCGCGAGCAGCGAGACATCGCGGGCCTTCAACCACGGCAGCACCGACGCATGAAGCCCGGCGCCCGCCTGGCCGTACGCCCACGGCCCCTCGGCCGCGCGCTTCGCCCAGCGTCCGCCGCGGATGATCAGCGCATCGCCCGCGCCGATCCTGATGCCCGCGAACTTCTCCCACGCCTCGAGATCCTCGACGTAGATCGGCGTGCTCGGCTCCAGCCATTTCAGGCCCTTCATGAGCGGCAGATCCACGAGCACGCCCCGCATGATGTACCCGGGCCCCATCCGGTCGGCGGCCGACTCGATGCAGCCGGCGGCGGTGAGCGTGAACGGAAACCCGTTGTAGCTCACGGCCGGCTCGTTCGGCTGGCGGCCGATCGGCCCCTGATAATGGCAGAGCGCATCCATGTGCGAGCTGAGCCCGTCGTGAATCGACAGGGTGATGACGTCGAGCGCGCCCTGGATGGCGCCCGTCACCGGGTGGACCCTGGCCATGCGATGCAGGTTTTCACCGAAACCGCCGGTGTCCATGCCGGTCTTCTTGATCGGGTTGATCTGCAGCGTGACCGTCCTGGCCTCCCGCACCAGCGCCATCGCCGCCCTGGTCCTCTCCGGCGTGACGAGGTTCAGCAGGCCCCGCTGGTCGTCCTTGCCCCAGCGACCCCAGTTCGAGAGGTCCTTCTCCCACTTCTTGAGCGTGTCGAGCGTGATGAGGCGCCCGGGCTCCTGCGTGGACGGGTGGGCCGAGTAACGCGGCGCCCCCTGCCCGGTGGACGCCACGGTGCCTCCCGCGACGAAGAGGGCGCCGGCAACCACGAGAACCGCCACTGCGTGCCTGCCATTCGAAAATCGCGTGACCATCCTGGCTCCTATCGTTTCCGTAGCGGTACGAACTTCGTGTCCTAGGGCGGCACCAAACCCCCGCGTGAAGGGCGCGCCGCGCCGGTCGGGGCGCTGAGCCGCCTCCGTCAGCGGCACCGGCTCGCCGTCCCGGTACAGCACCTTGTCCGCGGGATCGAGACGAAAGTCGCCGAACGCAAAGACGAATCGACCGGACATGGGGAACTTCAGCGGTTGTTCAGCGGTCTTTCACGCCCGCCTAACGACGGCCGACCGGGCGTCTCGCCACACTCGCCGCGGGAGGTTTCGCATGGACAGCAGGATTCTAGTCACGGCGGTGATGGTTGTCACGACGACGCTGGGCTTCGCCGGCCGGGCCACGGCGCAGTCTGCGGCCTCGACGAAGGTGGGGGGCCTGTTCCACGACTACACGACCGAGCTCGACGCCTCCGGTCCGTGGCAGCTCGTCGGGGAGTGGTCCGCCACACTGAAGGGCGCGAGCGGCAAGGTGGACGTGCTGGCCAGCCTGAGCATGGTGCGCTCGGACGCACCCACTCGGTCGGCGCACACCCATCACGTCGGGCTCATCGACGGCGAGGTGGCCGCGCTCCCCAACGGCTATCGCATCACCGGCACGGCGACCATCACGTCCAACGGCGCGGTGGCTCCGTTCTCGGGGTCCCCAGTGGTCGTGGAGCTCACCGGGAACGCCGCGGTGCCACTGGCCAAGGTCACCCTGACGTTCCAGGGCGCCGCGGCCGCGCACTTCGGCGACCAGCCGATCGACGGTGTGGTGCGCGTGCCGTAGCCGGCGCGGAGGCGGGTGGCGTGACGGCGCCGGGCTGAGCGCTGGGCGCCTCACTGGTCCAGGAAGGGCCGCAACGCGTCTACGCCGAGCCGTGCGGGCAGCGGAATGCTCGTCGTTCGCGCCAGGAACGCCTGGACCGCCTCTCGGCCCACTCGCGTAGGGACGGACGGCGCGGGGCGCCCGCCGATCGACGGGCGACGCCGTGCAGACGTCAGGACGCGGCGCAGCCGGTCACGCATGGTCTGCTCGAACGCTGCCGCGTCCTCCGAGGGGAGCTTGCGGACGGCGTCGGCCCAGGCGGGGTCCGGGAAGTCGTGCCAGAACCATCCCGGTGCATCGAGCGTCATCGGCTGCCGGCGCGCGCCCGCCTCCACCATCAGCCGCCGCCACTGCGCGAGCTGCGGTCGATAGACGAGCTCGATGGCCTCTGGTCCCATCACCAGGGGATATCCGTTGTAGAAATCGCAGGCGTTCACCCAGAACGACTCGACGAACCGGCTCGACGCCTCACCCGTCTCTGCCGCGCGCGCGGCGGCATCGAGGATGGACCGCTCGGGAATCGCGGCCAGCAGGCGGCCGAGCGCCTGCCAGGTGGCGTCCGCGATATCGAGGGCCTCGAACGCGCCCGCCTGATCGCCGGCGCGATGGCGCCGGTAGGCATCCGCCTCGAAGACATGCGCCTGGTGAACCCCGAGCCACTCGCAGACGTCCGTGACGTCGCGATCGAAGAGTGGCGACGCCTCACCGCTCCCCATGGCCGCGGCCGCCGTGCGGGCGCCGGCTCGCACGGCCTCGACGAGCGCGAGCGATTCGGCGCTCAACCGGTACGGCGAGACGAGGCGCTTGCGCGGCGTGCTCGTGAAGCGGGCGGGCCCGGCTCGCAGGATGGGCAGGACCCCCGCGAGGAACGCCTCGGCGCGGTGGCCGTGACGGGCACGCGCGTACGCGCGCAGCTCCGATTCGATCGTGCCGAAGGCATCGGGGGCCCAGGCCAGCCGCGCGATCACGTGCGAGAGCCACGGAGAGGTGTCGCTCCATTCGGGCCACTGGAAGTACCCGTCGCAGGCCGGGTCGGCCGCGCTGGCGCGGGCGTCGCGCGCAAGCGCCTGCGCATCGGACCACGGCGTCTGCAGTGAAATCTCGTTGCCCCCGAACACGGTGAACTGACCCGAGAGCCAGCGGCGACCGGCGGGCAGCGGCGGACGGCCGTCGCCCTGCTCGCGTCCCTGTCCACGATCGTCGAAGACACCACCCATGCCGTGGCGGATGTGGGCGGCGTGGACGCCGGCGGGGAGCGCCGCGAAGAGGTCCGGCGCCTGCTCGCCCCACGTCCACACGGTGATCGTGGCCTGCGGATCCACCGAGCGCAGCGCGTCCACCGCCTGCCGATATCCTTCCGCCTTCGTGACGGAGCGGCAGGGATCGCTGTAGGACTGCCCTTCTTCTCCGCGGTGCCGGATGGCATAGAGGTGATCGGTGCCGAACTCCTCCACGAGCGTGCGCCACGTGCGGCTCGCCATGGCCGCCAGCTCCGGCTGGTGCGCGCACAGGTGGCCGTTCGCCCATTCCAGCGCTGGATAGAGCGCTCGCACCGGCTCCGGGAAGAAGCCGTAGTTCAGCACGTACATGAAGCGGATGCCGAGCGCGCGGCCGCGCGCCAGCACGCGAGCGGCCAGGGCGTGCTTGAAGGCCGCCTTCCACACGGCGCCCTCGGACAGGCCCGCCGCCTTCGGAAACGTGAGCGCCAGCACGTGCTCGAGCGGCGGGTAGAACTCCAGGAAGTTGAGGCCGCGCCGCGCCATGAAGAGCAGCGCCCGCTCCCACTCGGCCTCGGTCCAGGCCGCCGCGCAGAAGCGGCGCGGCCCGAGGTAGTTGTCCCAGATCATGTCGCCGCGCCATCGGAACGTCGGCGCGGCACCAAAGCCCGCACCCTCCTCCATGGGCAGCGCGCCGGCAAGAGTCGGGACGACCTCGCCATCGCGGAAGAAGCCGAACCCGATCCGCTCCATCCAGGCATAGAGCCCGTTGCGCGCGCCCTCTGGATCCACGCCGGCAATCGTGATGCGCGGCCCGCCGAACGAGGACACCGAGCGAACCGCGAACTGGCCCGGTCGTCCGCCCGACGACACGAGCCCCTCACGAATCGCGCGGGTCGTCTCCGGACATCCGACCACGACGTCTGAGGCGGCCCATGTCTCGGGCTCGGTCACGACGGGCACGGTCGTGCGGATCGCGCGGCTGAACAGCCCGGCCGCGTCTTCAAGCACGGTGCGTTCGAGGGACGAGGCGCTGGCCCCCGCGACGAGACGCAGGGATCGCCAGCCGCCGGCTGCCGTTTGGCCCGAGGCCCGGCGGGCGATGCCCGTCCCGACCACCGCGGCGGCGCTGGTGTACCAGGCCGAAAGGACAGGTGTGGAGGA
>DAIRFN010000253.1:0-8568 GCA_036795065.1 Vicinamibacterales bacterium | reverse complement strand
GCAGGATCGCCAGGATCGCGCCAGACGGGCTGGTTCATCTCTTCGACCGAGCGGAACTTTCGGACTGGCATCAGGGGTCCTCCAGGTTGAAGCGCTCCTTCAGCAGTTGAGCATCGGCCTTGTCCTTCAGCCGCACCGTGTCGCGCTTCATCCGGTACAGCGTGCGCGGGCTGACGACGCTCACGGTGAGATCCTCGAAGGGCGCGCGGATGACCTCGAGGTCGTCATAGGCGAACGCCTGCCCCAGCCGCGTCAATAGGTCTACATGGAAGGTGCCTGCGGGAGGAACGTACTGAACTGCGGGGTACTCTCCGAGGAGGTCCTCCGCCGTGATCTCCTCGATGCTCGGGTCATCGAACACGCTGGCCAATGCGCGACGAAGGCGCGCGACGTTGTCCGCGGTCGGCTCCAGAAACACGTCGAGATCTTCTGTGAACCGCGCCAGGCCGTGAAGGTTCAGGGCAGCCGCGCCAAAGATGGCATAGCGGACGCCCTCCCGCTCGAAGGCCGCCAACACCGATTTGACGGAGGCGAAGTCCACGTCGTGAGTATATCCAGCCACGTCGCGCGGGGTCGCGTGAGCCCGAGGACGCCGCGGTCGCCGGTCACGCGGCGAAGGCGGCCGGCGCCGGCCGCATCAGCGCGAGTTGCGCGATGGCGCCAGGACCGATCAGGGAAGGACCGCCGACACCCAACCCGCGAATGCGTGCCAGGCGGGTGACGCCGCGAGCGGCACGCGCAGCAGCTGGCTCGCCACCAGCGCCGCGCCCGCGATCCAGTAGGTCGGGTGCACGCGGCCCAGCGTCTTCCGGTCGTGCACCAGGGCAGGAACCAGCAGCAGGTCGGTCAGCAGGCCAGCCGGCACGGTGAACAGGACCGGAGGGGGCTCGACACCGGCCGCCGGCGGAGGCCCTCCCACCGCGAGGAGGAACAGCCGGCCCACCGCCGCGTTCAGCAGCGACACCGTCGCCACGAGCATCAGGCGCTTGTGCACGTCCGGGCGGCGCACGTTGATCACCGCCAGCGCGAACAGCACCGCGAAGAAGGCAATCCCCGTCAGGGGAACCACCGAGAAGCCGAGCGCCTGCTCGGTGAAGCCGGCGGCCGCGGTCTGGCGCATGCTGCCGACGGCCGCGGCCACGCCCACGAAACACATGGCCGTCGCCACGGATACGCCGAGGACACCCAGCTCCCGATGGCGCGCCGTTCGCCCCGTCGCGACCAGCCGCGCCTGCACCACGAAGAGCGCGAGCCAGCCGTAGAACACGAGGGCGTGCAGGTACAGGATGGGAGCGAGTGTGACGCGGCCGGTCAGGAGGGGGAACCAGAAGCTGGGCGCGAACCCCAGCACGCCGACCGCTGCGCACGCATAGGCCAGCTGCAGGTGAATCGAGCCGCTTCGCGCCGCCCGGGCGACGGGCCTGGCGGCAGCCGGCTGAGCGATGACGGACATGCGGCCCTTATACACCCGACGGACGCAGAGCCCAAGCGACAGCCGACCCGGCATAGAATCGGCCGCGTGAGGGGACAGCCGGACCTGATCCGCGATGCCGTTCCCGGGCCGATCGATTCCGCCATGCGCGGGCCTGCTCCAACCTTCGGCCAGCGCCTGCTCCTGGCGTTCTTCCGCCTCGTCGTCGCCACGTTCTTTCGCCGCATCGAGGTCGTCGGAGCCGACCGCGTCCCGACCAACGGTCCCGTCATCTTCGTGGCGAACCACCCCAATGCCCTGGTCGACGGCGCCCTGCTCCTGACGACGTGCGGCCGCAGCCCCGTGCACTTCATGTGCAACGCGAAACTGTGGCGCTACCCGCTGCTGCCGCGGGTGCTCGAATGCCTGGGCGGCGTGCCCGTGCGGCGCGCGGAGGAGCACAAGGGCCCCGTGGACAACCGCGCCACGTTCGATCGGTTGTTCGAGTCGCTCGAGTCGGGCGTGTCGATCGGCATCTTCCCCGAGGGCGTCAGCCACGCGGCCAGCCAGATGACGCGGCTCAAGACCGGCGCCGCCCGCATCGCGCTCGGCGTCGCCGCCCGCCGCCGCGTGCCCATCGTCATCGTGCCGTGCGGGCTCACCTACGTGCACCGGCATCGCTTTCGCAGCCAGGCCCTCGTCCAGTACGGCCCCCCAATGACGGTCGCCGAGGACTGGTTGCGCGAGTACGCGGCCGACGAGGTCCGGACGGTGACGCGGCTCACTGAGCGGCTGCGCGAGGAGCTGCGAAAGGTCACGCTCAATGCGCCGGACTGGGAGACGATTCGCGTCGCGCACGCGGCGCGCCGGCTCTACAAGCCGGACGACGTGCGGTTGTCGCCCGACGAATGGGTGGAGCTGAGCCGACGCTTCATCGAGCGCTATCTCGTGGCGGCCGCGGAACCGGAGATGGTCGCGCTGCGAGCCGACCTCGAGCGCTACCAGGCGCGGCTCGACGCCTTCGGCCTGCGCGATCACCAGCTGCGCAGGCCCATCTCCTGGCCGCGTGCCTGGGGACGCATCCTGTGGAGGAGCGCGAGGTTCGCGGCGCTCGTCCCGTTGGCCGCGCCGGGCGCGCTGATTCACCTGCCGGTGGGCTGGGTGGCGGCGGCCAGCGGCCGTGGCCTGAGCGAGGACACCGACGATGAGGCGACGCTCAAGGTGATGACGGCGGTGGTGCTGCTGCCCGTGGTCTACGCCGCCCTGGCGGCTGTCGTGGCATGGCGGCTCGGCCCGTGGTGGGCCCTGGCCGCAGCCGCGTTCCTCCCCCTCAGCTTCTTTGCGACGCTCAGGATCCTCGAGGCGCAGGCACAGCTGCTCGGTTCGATGCTCGGGCTGCTGCGAGCCGTGCGCCTCGGACACGAGGTCGGCGCGCTGCGCCGCGAGCGTGAGCAGCTGGTTGACCGCATCCGCGCCGCGGTGGACGAGCACGCCGACCCCGAACTGCCCAGGTTCTTCCGCGAGCCGCGGTAGCACCGTTGCGCCCCGCTCGCGTTCGAGGAGCGCCGCCCGACGTGAACGGTCGACGCCATCACTCGAGAGGACACGCGGGGCCGGCGTGCACGCAGCACGCGGAACCTGCGGACCTGGGGTCGGCGGATGACCGAACGCGCCGCCCCCTCTCGTGGATCACGTGTGGGCGGAGGTTACGGTCTGACAATGGGTGCTCGCTCTGCCGCCGCGGGTGCGCTACGTGTTGGGGTGGCGCCACGACCTCTGCACGGCGGTGGCCGGACGTCAGCTGCCGTCTGCGCCGTCCTGGTGGCCTCTATTGATCAGTTTCGTGTCCTCGCGGCCGATGGTGATGCGTCCACGCGCCCTCCGGCTCCGGTCGTGGCAGAATGGCCAGCTCAGCGCGCCGTTGTTGCGCGCGGGAGGCTAATGCGTGTTCTATCAAGCGGGGGTGGCACCATGACGAAAGTGGGAATTGCCCTGGCCGTCCTGATGGCCGGCGTGCTGGCTGCAGCGGACACCGTTCAGGCGCAGCCTCTGGGCACGTTTCGATGGCAGCAGGAGCCGTATTGCAACGTCCTCACCCTGAACGTCGTGCAGAACGGCGGCGTGTACCAACTGACCGGGTTTGACGACGAGTGCGGTGCCCCCGCCAGAAGCGCCGCGAACGGCACCGCGTTTCAGAATCCCGACGGTAGCATCGGCATGGGACTCACCGTCATCACCCCGAGCGGACAGTCTATGCATTTGGACGCCACGTTCAGCATCAGCACGTTGAGCGGGACCTGGCGGAGCGACACAAATGCCACGGGCCCGTGGGTGTTCACCCCAGGACCGGGGCACCCGGCAGATGCGCGGCCGGCGCCGTCGTCCACGGTCGTTATCGAAGGTCCCGGCGTCGGTCTCCCCGTAACGACTGAATTGCAGCGGCAGGTCACGGCGTTGAACGAGACCATCGTCACGCCCAGAGCCGGGCGCTGGTCGATTAACAAGCTGCTGCCCCTCTCCGTGATCGCCTGCGTCGGAGAGAACCAGGGCATGCTTTTCATCACGGTCGACGGAGTGCCGATTCGAAATAGCGTGGTGTATGCGGGTCCGGCCGGCTTCAGCGGAGTGCTGAGTGGCGTCACGCTGAATCCCATTTCCGCCGGCGCCCATGTGCTGGGCATTGGGGCGCAATGCTTCTCGGGTGCCGGTGTTCCAACGAGCGTCAACGTCAGCGTCCCATTCACCAGCAGTTCGGTGACCGTGTTGCCGTAGGGCTCATCACCCAAAGGTTGTCGGCGAGCCGGCTCGACGCTTGCGAGCCGCACACCTGACCCGCTTCCAGTACCGAATGGTGTTCCGGTTCGAAGGATCCGACGCATTCGACGTGCGCTGCATTGACCACCACTGAGGAAACCGACATGCTCCCGACCCATCGCCCGCCGACGCACCCCGGTGAGGTGCTCCTCAAGGAGTTCCTCGAGCCGTTGGGAGTGTCTCAAGTCGAGGCTGCTCATCGGATGAACATTCCGTTCCAGCGCCTCAACGCGATCGTCAGGGGACGTCGCGGCGTCAGTGCGGACACGGCGCTGTTGTTCGAAGCGCCGACACATTGGGATGCCGAGATCTGGCTGACGCTCCAAGCGAAGTGGGATCTCTGGCATGCCTTGAAGGCCCGGGGGCACCGGCCCAGGGTGCGTGCCCTTCGGCCCTTACGCCGCCCTGGCGGCTGTCGTGGCATGGCGGTTCGGGCCGTGGTGGGCCCTCGTGGGAGCCGCGTTCCTCCCCCTCAGCTTCTTCGCGACGCTCAGAATCCTCGAGGCGCAGGCACAGCTGCTCGGTTCCACGCTCGGGCTGCTGCGAGCCGTGTGCCTGGGCTACGGGGTCGGCGCATTGCGCCGCGAGCGCCAGCACCTGGCCGCGCGCATCCGCGCCGCGGCGGACGAGTATGCCGACCCCGAACTGCCCAGGTTCTTCCGCGAGCCGCGGTGGATGGCGGGTGGGACGGCGGGTGGCCGCCGTCGTGATACACGACCGTCGAGGCGCGCGCGTCGAACAGCGGCAGGCCTACCGGCCACACGGCCAGCGCCGCCTGGAGGAGTGTGCGCCCCTACGGCAGATTGTCGAGATCTGCCAGGCAAGGCAGCCCGCAATAGGCCTGAATCGCGGGGAACATCAGACGGTGACGGAGGTGAGTCCCGCAAAGCCCGGTGTCGCCCCTGGCGGGGCGAGAACAGAACCCCAGAACCCGAGAGCCCGAGAACCCGAGAACCCCAGAACCTACTTCCTGCCCGCCCCCAGCGTCTTTGCCAGCCACGACCCGATGCCGGCTGGGATGGCCGCGGCCACCTCGGCACCCCCGAGCGAAGCGTATTCTGACACCTCGCCGGTCTTCGCCGGCACCAGCAGGTGGTTCACGCCCGGCACCTTCAGCAGCTGCTCGTCCACGTTCCGCTTCCGCGCCTGGGCCAGCGCCAGCAGCTTGTCGGCATGGTGCGGCGGCACCTGCACGTCCAGCTCGCCCTGCACGATGAGGACGGGCTGATCCACGTCCTTCATCACCCGGGCCGGGTCGAACGAGAGCATGCTCTGGAACCACGGCGTGTCGGCGACCTTGCGCACGCCGTCCGGCACGCCCTCCCAGCCCGTGCCCTTCAGCACCGCCGCCTGGATCTGCTCCTGCAGGGCGATCTTCGCAGCGCGCTCCGAGGCGTCCACCTTCATCAGATCCAGTTGATGCCGCTGCTGCTCGAACACGAGCTCGGCGCCGGTGGTGCCGGTGCCCGCGATGAGGACCACGGCCTTCACGCGGTCCTCGCGCGTGGCCAGGATCATCGCCACCGCGGCACCCTCGCTGTGCCCGACGACGGCGATGCGGTTCCGGTCCACGTCCTTCCGCCGCTCGAGCCACCGGACGACGGCGCGGGCGTCCTCGGCGTAGTCGTTCAGCGTGGCCGATTCGGCGCGGCCACCGCTCTGGCCCACGCCGCGCTTGTCGTAGCGCACCACCGTGAAGCCCGCCTCGACCAGGCCCTTCGCGAGGTGTCCGAACACCGGGATGCCGAACACGGTCTCGTCACGATCCGTGGGCCCCGACCCGCCAATCAGCACCACCGCGGGCTGCGGGCCCGAGGCGCCGGACGGCCTCGTCATGGTGCCCGCGAGGTTGAATCCCATCGTCGGGATCGACACGCGCTCGTCGCCCGGAATGGAGAACGAGGCCGTGCGCGTGGCGGCCGACGCGATGTCCTCGCGCGCCATCTCGAGGGCCTGGCCGGGGATGCTCATCCGGAGCAGGCGGCCCTGACCGTCAGTCCAGATGACCACGTCCAGCTCGCCGACCGGGGGAGGGTTCACGATTTTCAGCGAGAAGCGGGTGGCCGCGATGGCCTCCTTCGGCGTCTCGATCCGCTCGCCGGCCATGGCCGCGACACGAACCGGTACTTCGAGCTGCGGCGCCACGTACGCGCGCAGCTCCGCCCCCACGGCGAGGCCCTGCAGGCGCTGCGCGAGCGCGGCGTACGAACCGAGGAAGGTATTCGGAAGCACCACGGCGTCGGCCGACACGGTGTCCACCTTCGGGGTGACGTTGCCCTGCGTGACGATCTCGTTCGAGGCCTTGCCGTCCGCGAAGGTCGTGCGCAGCTCGATCTCCTGGCCGCGGGCGATGCTGTTGACCAGCACCGAGACGGGGCGCCACTCCGCGTCGTAGCGGATCTCCGCGCGCCGGGTGGTGATGTCGACGGGCACCCCGAGCTGGCTGGTGCCGCGCACGGTCCAGCCCTCGGCGTTGCGCACCACCGCCACCTCCTCGCGCCCGATGGGCTGCTGGCGCAGGAAGACGAGATAGGAGGTGCTCCCCGGGTCGGACGGCACCTGCAAGGGGCGCTCTTGCGCACGCGCCCCGACAGACGTTGAAGCCAGAACGAGCGATATGGCCAGTCGTTTCAGCACGGTAAGATCGTAGTGCATGTTCTCCATCTCGGGATACGACGCGCTCCGGTCCGGGGCGGCCTTCGTCCGCCGGACGGATCGGGGCGTCATCCGCCTGCGCGGCGCGGACCGGGCCACGTGGCTGCAGGGGCTGGTCACCAACGACGTGCGGGCCCTGGCCCCAGGGCAGCGGCTCTACAGCGCGTACCTCACACCGCAGGGACGGATGATCACCGACGTCTGGATCGTCGCCACCGACGATGCCCTGCTGCTGGACGTGCCGGCGCCACTGGCCGCGGGTCTGGCCACCAGGCTCGACTCGCTCATCTTCGCCGAGGACGTGCAGGTGGAGGACGTGAGTGCGGAGATGGCGTGCACGCACATCCTGAGTGCAGGGGTGCAGAGTGCTGCAGTGCAGGGTGCGGTGCAGGGTGCAGCGGGGCAGAGTGCGGGGGTAGTTGTGCCCGATGACACCTACGGCGTGCCCGCGCTGGTCGCGTACGGCGACCTCGACGCACTGCTCGGCGCCCACGGGCTGTCGCGGCTGCGCGAATCACCATGGGTGGACCTGGACACGTTCGACGTGGTCCGCATCGAGGCCGGGGTGCCGAAATTCCTCGTCGACATGACCGGAGACACCATCCCGCTCGAAGCCGGCATCGAACATCGCGCCATCTCGTTCACGAAGGGCTGCTACGTCGGCCAGGAGCTCATCGTCAGGGTGACCCAGCGTGGGGGCGGGCGCGTGGCGAAGAAGCTGGTCGGCCTGACGCTCGACGGCGACCCGACCGCTGGGGCGTCCGAACAGAGCGCCGGAGCCTCCGAACAGACCGCCGGGGCTTCAGCCCCGGCGTCAGGGGCTCCCATCCAGGCTGGCGATCGCGCCATCGGCCACCTCACGAGCGCGGCGTTCTCACCTCGTCTTGGCCGCGTCATCGCGCTGGGGTATGTTCATCGCGACTTCGTCAACCCCGGCACCCAGGTAGAGGTCATCGATGGCGCCCAGCGCAGGCCCGCAGTCGTCACATCGCTCCCGTTCGTGGCTCCGGTCACATAGACGATTCGCTCTCCTTGCGCTGCTCGTTGCTGCCGGCATCGCGCTGGCCGCGGGGCGCGACGTGCTCGAAGGCCGGCGGCTCGCGCACGAGGCGAGAGCCCTGCAGCCGGCCGCACGCGCCCGCTGGTTCAAGGGCAACCTGCACGCCCACACGCTCAACAGCGACGGCGACTCGACACCCGAAGAGGTGGTGCGCTGGTATCGCGAGCACGGGTACGACTTCCTCGTGCTCACCGATCACAACTTCCTCACCGGTGTCGATGGACTGAACGCCATGCAGGGCGCGCCCGGCAGGTTCCTCGTCGTGAAGGGCGAGGAGGTGACCAGTGCCGTGGGGACGAAGCCGATTCACGTGAACGGTCTCGACGTCGATCGCCTCGTCGAGCCGCCGCAGGCCGCCACCGTCGTCGAGATGGTGCAGGGCATGGTTGACGCCATCCGGGACGCGCGAGGCGTGCCGAGCATCAACCATCCCAACTTCGGCTGGGCGATCACGGCCGACGAGCTGGCATCGGTGCAGCGGACGCGGCTGTTCGAGGTCTACAACGGACACCCGCAGGTGAACAACCTCGGTGGCGGCGGGGTGCCCGGGCTCGAAGAGGTCTGGGATCGCATCCTCTCCAGCGGCCGGATGCTCTACGGGATCGCCGTGGACGATGCGCATCATTTC
>DAIRFN010000252.1:0-8577 GCA_036795065.1 Vicinamibacterales bacterium | reverse complement strand
CTCGACATGCACTACCTGATAACCGGCGGGGCAGGTTTCATCGGATCCCATCTGGCCGATGCGCTGCTCGCGCAGGGCGACTCGGTGACCGTTCTCGACGACCTGTCCACGGGGTCGATACGGAACATCGCCCATCTTCGCGGGCAGCAGCGGTTCAAATACGTCATCGACACCATGCTCAACGCCCCGCTCCTCGCGGAGCTGGTCGATGAGGCGGACGCGGTGTTCCACCTGGCGGCACTGCTGTCCACCCGGTCCGAGTTCACGCCTCTCACCGCGCACCAGGTGAACGTGGAAGGGACGCTCGGGCTGCTCGAGTTCTCGCAGCGCGAAGCCGAGTCGCACGGGCGGCCGGTGGTCTTCCTCTATCCCTCGTCCATCGCGGCCTACGGGTTGCCGAGTCTCGAGGAGAAGCGCAGGGCCGGCCGCATCGCCGAGGATGCCTACAACACGCCCTCGACGATGTACGGCTGCAACAAGCTCTATTGCGAGCAGCTGGGCCGCTATTACGCGCGCTTCTACAAGCAGCTCTCGGCTGCCTCCCAGGCCGGCAAGGTAGACTTCCGCTGCGTGCGATTCCCCGGCCTGATCTCGGCCGTCACCGTGCCCTCGGGCGGCACCTCGGACTATGCGCCCGAGATGATCCACGCGGCGGCCAAAGGCGAACCCTATGCGTGCTTCGTGAGACCCGATACGCGCATCCCCTTCATGGCCATGCCCGACGGGGTCGAGGCGCTGCTTCGCCTTGCGGCCGTGCCTCGGGAGGGACTCACCCGGACGGCGTACAACGTGACGGCGTTCAACCCGTCGGCCGACGAAGTGCGCGCCGAGGTGCTGCGGGCGTTCCCGGGCGCGGCCATCACCTGGAAGACCGACGAGAAGCGGCAGGGCATCGTGGACTCGTGGCCCGAGGACGTGGACGACGCGGCGGCGCGTCGTGACTGGGGCTTCGCGCCGGCCTACGACTTCACGCGAGCGTTCCAGGAGTACCTGATCCCGATGATCAGGAGACGGTATGGCCATTAGGTTCTGAGGTTGGTTCCAGCCGGCGAGGCGTTGAGGTGGTCGTGGGAGGTCAGGAATGGGTCGCGTCAATTCGGGTGGGTTCCTTGCCTTGGGTGCGCTCGTGGCCGGGGTGGTGGGCGTGAGCGCGCAGGCGCCGCCGGTCGATCCGCTTCGGCCGATTGCCGAGCAGTACGTGCGCCTCGTGCTGGCGGTCGGGCAGCACGACGGCGACTACGTGGACGCGTATTACGGCCCCCCCGAGTGGCGAAGGGAGGCCGAGGCGTCGAAGGTGCCGATGGCGACGCTCGACGCGCAGGCGGCCGCGATTGAGCGCGATCTCGCCTCGACGGGCCTCGCACCGGCGGCGGCAGGGGATGCCGAGTTGTGGGGGCTTCGCCGGCAGTACCTCGTCAGGCAGCTCTCGGCCATCCGCGCGAAACTGGCCATGCTGCAGGGCACGACGTTCACCTTCGATGAGGAGTCGCGGGCCCTGTACGACGCCGTGGCCCCGACGCACACCGAATCCGAGTTCGAGGCAATCCTGAAGGAGCTGGACGGGCGGCTGCCGGGCAACGGGACCCTGATCGAGCGGTACGATCGCTACAAGCAGGCGTTCGTGATCCCGCCAGCGCGGCTGGACCGGGTGTTCCAGGAGGCCATTCGCGCCTGCCGAGAGCGCACGCGGAAGTACGTCGAGCTGCCGGCCGAGGAGCGCTTCACGGTGGAGTACGTCACCGACAAGTCGTGGAGCGGCTACAACTGGTACCAGGGGAACTACCGCAGCCTCATCCAGGTGAACACGGATCTGCCCATCTACATCGACCGGGCGGTGGACCTCGCCTGCCACGAGGGCTATCCGGGCCATCACGTCTATAACGTGCTGCTCGAGAAGCACCTGATGCGCGACCGCGGGTGGGTGGAGTACAGCGTGTATCCGCTCTTCTCGCCGCAGTCGCTCATCGCGGAGGGCACGGCCAACTTCGGCATCGAGGTGGCGTTCTCCCGGGAAGACCGCCTGTCGTTCGAGCGCGACGTGCTGTTCCCGCTGGCGGGCCTCGACGGCGCCCGCGCGCGGGAGTACTACGAGGTGCTGGCGCTGGTGGAGCGGTTGTCGTATGCCGGCAACGAGGCGGCGCGCCGGTACCTGAACGGAACCATCGACCGGGACGCGGCGGCGGCATGGCTCGAGCGGTACGCCCTGTACCCGAAGCCGCGCGCCGAACAGCGGGTCCGGTTCATCGACCAGTACCGCAGCTACGTGATCAACTACAACCTGGGCAAGGACCTCGTGCGCCAGTACGTGGACGCGCGCGCCGGTCGGGGCGCCACGCCCGAACGCCGCTGGCGGGAGTTCGCGGCGCTGCTGTCTTCGCCACGCCTGCCGTCGGGGTTGAAGTGAAAAGAGACCACGAAGACACGAAGGAATCACGGAGAACACGAAGGCTTCAACGAGTCCTTCGTGATCTTCGCTTCTGCGTGGTGTCTTGTGGCTGGAGTCGGCATGCGCTGTGTTGAGATCGCCTCGTTTGGGCCGCCTGAAGGGATGCGCGTCGTCGAGCGGCCGGACCCGGTTCCGGCTCAGGGCGAGGTGCTCATCGACGTGCACGCCGCCGGCGTGAACCGTCCGGATGTGATTCAACGCTACGGCAAGTATCCGCCGCCGCCGGGAGCGTCCGATGTTCCCGGTCTTGAGGTGGCGGGGACTGTCCGGGCGGTGGGCGAGGGCGTGCGGCGCTGGCGCAAGGGGGATGCCGTCTGCGCGCTCGTGTCGGGTGGCGGCTACGCCGAGCGGTGCGTGGCACCGGAGGAGCAGTGCCTGCCCATCCCAGCGGGCTTCTCGATGGTCGAGGCGGCGGCCATCCCGGAGACGTTCTTCACCGTCTGGACCAACGTGTTCCAGCGCGGGCGGCTGGCGGCAGGCGAGTGGCTGCTCGTGCACGGCGGCACCAGCGGCATCGGCACCACGGCTATCCAGCTGGCGAGCGCGCGTGGCGCCCGCGTGGCGGCGACGGCCGGCAGCGACGAGAAGTGTGAGGCATGCCGGCGCCTCGGAGCCACGCACGCCTGGAACTACCGCACCACCGAGTGGGTAGAGGCCATCCGTGACGCGACCGATGGCCACGGGGCCGACGTCGTGCTCGACATGGTGGGCGGCGACTACACGGCCCGCAACCTCGATGCGCTCGCCCAGGAGGGACGTCTGGTGCAGATCGCGTTCCTGAAGAGCCCGCGCGTGGAGCTCGACCTGTCGCAGGTGATGCGCCGGCGGTTGTGGATCACCGGCTCGACGCTCCGGCCGCGCACGCCTGCCGAAAAAGGTGCCATCGGCCGCGAGCTCGAGGCCCACGTCTGGCCTCTCCTGGAGCAGCGACGCGTGGCCCCCGTCATCGACATGGTGTTCCCGCTTGCGGGCGTGGCCGACGCGCATCGCCGGATGGAAGCCGGCGCGCACGTGGGAAAGCTGGTTCTCGATGTCCGCGGCTGAGCGACTCTTCTCGGCGCGCTTCGCGCTGATGTTCGGGTTCAGCTTCACGGTCTTCCTGTCGGCGTTCCAGCTGTTCCCGACCGCGCCGTTCCACATCCTGTCGCTCGGCGGATCGCAGAGCGAGGCCGGATTGTTCCTCGGGCTGCTCACCTATGCGTCGGCGGTGTCGGCGCCGCTCACGGGTGCGGTGGCCGACCGGCTCGGCAAGCGCCGCGTGCTGCTGGTGTGCTCGTCGGTCATCGCGGTCTTCTCGGCCCTCTACGCAGTGGTCCCGGCCTACCAGTGGATGCTCGGCCTGGCCATCGTCCACGGCATGTTCTGGTCGGGGCTGCTCTCGGCCTCGGGGGCGTACGTCACCGACGCGGTCCCGCCCTCGCGCCGCGCCGAGGGGCTCAGCTACTGGGGCTTCGCCAGCATCATCGCGGTGGCGATGGCGCCGTCCATCGGGCTGTGGGTGTTCGACCGCGGCGGCTGGCGGTTGCTGTGCATCGAAGCCACGGTGCTGAACGTGCTGATGGCGGTCATCGCCTGGCGGTTGCCGCCGGACGTGCCCCGTCCGCACGCGCTGCCGCGCCGCCTGCATGACCTCGTCGAATGGCGTGTGCTGGTGCTCGGAATCACGCTGTTCCTCTATGCGTTCAGCTACGGCGGCATCACCAGCTTCGCGGCGCTGCACGCCGAGCAACAGGGCGTCACGCCGCGCGCGTTGTACTTCACGGCGTTTGCCACGGCGATCATCCTCACGCGACCCTTCATCGCCCGCTATGCCGACCAGGCGGGCCATCGTCGCGTGATCATCCCGTGCCTGGTCGCGGTGGCGGCGGGTGTGGCGCTGCTGTCGATGGCGACCACGCGGGCGGGGTTCCTGGTGTCGGCGTTCGTGTTCGGCACGGGCTTCGGATCGGCCTATCCGATCTTCGTCGCCCATCTGATGAAGCGCGTGGACCAGCAGCGCCGCGGCGCCACGTTCGGCGCGCTCATCGGGGCGTTCGATACCGGCATCGGCACCGGCTCGATCGCGATAGGCTGGCTGGGCGATCGCTACGGCCTGGGCCGCGCCTTCGCCGTGGCCGCTTCGCTGGCGGCCCTGTCGATTCCCTATTACTACTTCATGGAGAAGCGCTCATGGATTACGTCCGGCTCGGCACGACCGGCCTGAGGGTCTCGCGCCTCTGCCTCGGCACCATGACCTACGGCACGCCGTCCTGGCGGCCGTGGGTGCTCGACGAACAGGAGAGCCGCCCGTTCATCAAGCGGGCGCTGGAGCACGGCATCACCTTCTTCGACACCGCCGACATGTACTCGAGGGGCGTCAGCGAAGAGGTGGTAGGGCGGGCGCTCAGGGACATGGCATCGCGACACGAGATCGTCATCGCGACCAAGGTGTTCTATCCCGTAACGGATCACCCCAACGGCCGCGGGCTGTCGCGCAAGCACATCTTCGAGGCCATCGATGGGTCGCTCCGCCGCCTGGGCACCGACTTCGTGGACCTGTACCAGATTCACCGCTTCGATCAGGAGACGCCCATCGACGAGACGCTGGAGGCGCTGCACGACGTGGTGAAGGCGGGGAAGGCCCGCTATATCGGTGCGTCGAGCATGCACGCCTGGCAGTTCGCGAAGATGCTCTACACGCAACAGTGCCACGGGTGGACGCGGTTCGTGTCGATGCAGAATCACTACAACCTGGTGTACCGCGAAGAGGAGCGCGAGATGATGCCCCTGTGTCGCGAGGAGGGGGTGGGGCTCATTCCCTGGAGCCCACTCGCGCGCGGGTTCCTGGCCGGCAACCGCCAGCGCGGCCGGAAGGACGCCACGCGCCGCGATCAGCACGACGAGTACGGGCACACGCTGTACTACACTGACGCCGACCACGACGTCGTCGATCGGGTGGCGCAGGTGGCGCAGGCCAGGGACGTGCTGCCCATCCAGGTAGCGCTGGCGTGGGTGCTCCGGCAACCAGGAGTCACGGCGCCCATCATTGGCGCGTCGAAGCTGGAGCAGCTCGACCAGCTCGTGGCAGGCCTCGGCGTCAGCCTGTCAGAGGACGAGGTGAAGTCCGTCGAGGAGCCGTATCGGCCTCACAGGGTTCTTGGGCACTGAGCGGTGCCGTTGCGTCTGAGGGTCCCCAGTTCGTGACGTCTTGGGTCTTGGGTCTTGAGTCTTGGGTCTTGGGTTTTCAGGCCCTACCCTCGTGCTTCTTCGTGACTTCGTGGCTTCTCTCGTGCGGCACCCGCGAGAGGCTTACCGAATGTCGGTGTAAGCGCGGAGCTGGCCCCTGCCCAGCTCCTCCCACACCGTCCGGCCCGACTGCTCGGCAACCGCGGTCTCGAATTGGTCCTCGATCGAGGTGGCAGCCCTCCCGATGCTCAGATACAAGTCGCGGACCGCGCTGGGAGAGGTCGCATCGGACCGGGCCAGCTCGCAGGCGTGCTGCAGCTCGTGCGCGAGCATGGCGACGCGGAGCTTCGGCGTGAGTGACTGGGCCAGGTGCACGCGAACGTAGCGTGAGCCCTCGATCAGGACGACGAAGCGTGTCGTGCCCGCGACACCAGGTGGCAGCTCGTGCGTGGTCACCACGTGGACGATGACGTCGGACCTGTCCAGCTCGGCGACGAGGTCCCGGAAGTGGTCGGACCGCCGCTGCCCGAATTCGTAGGCGGCCAGGGCCAGCCGGTCGACGGGACGGACACTCGACTCCTGGGCAGCAACGGTGGCGCTGCCGGCCAGCGTGCACATGACGAGCAGGGAGAGCGTTCTCATGCCGTGCCTGAATTGATCCATTCAAGGGGCTTGCCATCCGGGCCAGCCGGTAAACCGCGGAGATACGCCACACCGCTGCAGCGGATGCTGGGATTCCGGCGATGCGCGTCGGCTCTCCCACGCCGGCGCTAACGCTCCACGGTGCGTGCGCGGGCGCGGCGCTCGCCCAGTTCCACCCAGACGAGGCGGCCGACGCGCTCGGCATCGCCTGTTTCGAACCGCTCCGCTCGGCCGTCGGCCATTCGCCCGATGGTCTGGTAGAGGGCCCGCACCGCGTTCGGGGTCCTGGCGCCCGACCGTGCGAGCTCACACGCGTGCTGGAGCTCATGAGCCAGGATGGCCACCCGCATCTTCAAGGTGAGTGACGAAGCCAGCTCGACGCGCAGGTGGCGCGCGCCACCGAGGTGCGTCACCAGGCGCGTCGTGCCCGAGACGCCGGGCGGCAGGGTCGCCGTCGTCACGATGTGGACGATGAGGTCGGACGCGGCCAGTTCGGTCACGAGCGCGCGGAAGCGCGCGGACTGGCGGTGCCCGCGCTCGTAGGCGACGGAGGTCAGCGGCGTGATTTCAGGAAACCGGTGTGGGAGTTACTGCTGCCGGGACTGCTGCTGGCGGGTCCGCTGGGAACAGGATTGCAGGGCGGGCTGGCGCGAGGAGGGGAGGAGCGGCAGGGCGGGCGAGGTCACGACGACGGCAGCCGGTCCTGACAACCAGTGGCGCTTTCGATGATCGAGCATGGCGTCGAACATGTCGGTCCTCCACCCGGCGCGACGGCGCGCGGGATGGCAGGCATCCTACGCGGCGTGACGGATGGATTCAGCGCATGCGCAAAACACCATCGCGGCGCGAAACGAAACCACGAAGCCACGAAGGGAAGCACGAACGGCCTCGACCTACGCGTTGACGGTGGCCGGATCGTACGCCAGCACGGGGCGGAGCCACTTCTCGGCCTCCTCCGTCGTCACCCGCATCCGACGGGCGTAGTCCTCCACCTGGTCGGCCTTCACGCGCTGGATGACGAAGTACCTCGCGCGCGGGTGCCAGAAGTAGAGGCCGCTCACGCTGGCGGCGGGGGTCATCGCGCACGACTCGGTGAGGTCCATGCCGATGGCCCTGGCGCCGAGCAGGTCGAACAGGCGCGTCTTCAGGCTGTGATCCGGACAGGCCGGGTAGCCGAAGGCCGGCCGGATGCCCTGGAACTGCTCCCCGATGATCTGGTCCCTCGTGAGCGATTCGCGGATGCCCCAGTCGGCCCGAGCGCGGGCGTGCAGGTACTCCGCAAATGCCTCCGCCAGCCGATCGGCGAGCGCCTTGACGAGGATGGCCGAGTAGTCGTCGTGCGCGGCCTCGTACTTCTTCACCAGGTCGCTGGCGCCAAGGCCGGCCGTCACGGCAAACGCGCCGACGGAATCCTGCACGCCGCCACCGCACGGCGCGACGAAGTCGGCCAGCGAGCGGTTGGGCTTGTCGTCGGCGATGACTTCCTGCTGGCGCAGCATCGGGAACCTGCACGACTCGCTCCGACTCCCGACTCCCGACTCCCGACTCCCGCCAGGCGCGTATATGACGATGTCGTCGCCGTCCGCGCAGGCGGGCCAGAAGCCGTATACGCCGCGTGCACGGAGGAGCTTGCCGTCCACGATGCGCTTCAGCAGCGCCTGGGCGTGCTGGTAGAGGTCGCGCGCCACCGGGCCGTGAGTCGGGTCGTCGAGGATGGCGGGGAAGCGGCCCTTCAACTCCCAGGCCGTGAAGAAGAACGTCCAGTCGATGAAGGGCACCAGTTCTGACAGGTCCACGTCCACCTGCCGGGCGCCGAGGAACGCCGGCGTCGGCGCGTCGGCGAAGTCGAGCTGGAGGCGGTTGGCGCGAGCCCGTTCGTAGGTGAGCGTGGGCCGCTCGGCCCGTGTGGCGTACTGCTCGCGGAGCCTGGCCTGCTCGGCGCGGTTCGCCGCCACGAAGCCCTCGCGCTGGTCGGCGCTCAGCAGGCTGGACACGACGTCGGTCACCCGCGAGGCGTCGGGCACGTGCACGGTGGCGTGGCCGTACTGCGGCGCGATCTTCACCGCGGTGTGCTGACGGCTCGTGGTGGCGCCGCCGATGAGCAAGGGCAGGCGCAGGCCCCGGCGCTCCATCTCCGAGGCCACGTACGCCATCTCGTCCAGCGAGGGCGTGATGAGGCCGCTCAGCCCGACGATGTCCACCTTGCGCTCGACGGCCTCGTGCAGAATCCTGTCGCACGGCACCATCACCCCCAGATCCACCACCTCGTAGCTGTTGCAGCCGAGCACCACGCCGACGATGTTCTTGCCGATGTCGTGCACGTC
>DAIRFN010000251.1:0-8654 GCA_036795065.1 Vicinamibacterales bacterium | reverse complement strand
TGTGCCTCGAAGAACGTGTAAGGCCACGACCACTCGTCTCCGTCCGTCCACGCGACGCGGAGGGACGAGCCCTGGCCGGTCCAGCGCCCGGTCCGGGCGCCGGAGCGTTCGAACGCCGTGACAATCCAGGTTTCGGCCCGACCATCGGCGTGGAGCACCAGGTGTTCGTCCTTGGCCATCTCGAAGACGATGCGGGTGCTGCGCCAGTGCCCGACGAGCGGCTGGTCAGCGCGCCGCGCCACCGGGCCGGTGGTCCCGCCCGCGCTGCCGCCACCCGTGTTCCCGCCGCCCGCTGTGCCGCCGCTCCTGGCACCGCCGGCCATGGCCGTGGCGGCGGCAAGGGCGCCCTTCTGCGGCCAGTCGGTGGCGAGTTGCTGCATCAGGGGCAGGAGCCCGGCCGGCCAGGTGTTGCCGGGCGTGTCCAGCGCGTCCCGCACCACCGTTGGACTCATCTCCTCCTCGAGCGGCGAGAACTGTTCCAGGATGGTCGCGAACTGTTGCGGTGTGTCCGCGGACAGGGCGTAGCTCGCGACCAGTCGGACGGCCATGAGGCGGGCGGCCGATTGCGAGCCGCTCTTGCGGCAGTCCAGCGAGAGCTGGCGCACGAGGAGCACCAGGCCGCGCGTGTTCTCGTCGAGGGCAGCGTTCTCCAGCCGATCGTTGACCAGGGCGAGCATCTGCTCGCTGGCGATGACGCGCTCGTGCTGAGTGACCGCCTGCACGATGCTGTTGTACCCGTCCGCGTCCTGGAGCGCCGTGAAGGCCTCGACGATCTCGTTCTCGGTGACGGTGCCGCCAGGCGTGGAGCGGGCGGGTCCACCCTGTCCGTGAGCCAGGCCGGCGATGGCGACCGACAGGACGAACACCGCGAGCGACCAGGTCCCATGCGATGTCATGGCGACTCCCCCCGTTTCGGTTGGACGGACGTCCGGTGGCGATTGCGCCCGCCATATTACGCCTGTTGGCGGGCGGGACGGTTGGCGCGCGAGTCGGCCCGAACCGAGATCGTATTAAATGGTCTTCATGACGCATGTCCGGTCGTGGTTGCCTGCCCTCTGCGCATCGCTCGTGCTCGCGGCGTCCGCCGCCGCGCAGCCCCCGGCGCTCACTGTCGTCAGCACCGGCCCGGACGGCGAGCTGGCCTCCCGGGCCGAGGCGAACGAAATCCGCATCGTGTTCTCGGAGCCGATGGTCACGCTGGGCCGCATCCCCTCGCCGGTCACCGCGCCCTTCGTGCGCATCAGCCCGGCCATCCCCGGGACGTTCCGCTGGTCGGGCACCACGATCCTCATCTTCACGCCAGACCCGAAGCAGCCGTTGCCCTACGCCACGACCTACGAGGTCACGGTCGATACCACGGCCACGGCCGTGAGCGCGCGCCGGCTCGCGCTCGCGGTGACGTTTCGCTTCACCACGCCCACGGTGAAGCTGCTGCGGACCAACTGGTACCGCCCGGGCGGCACGGTGACGAGCCCCATGGTGGTGCTGTTGCGCTTCAACCAGCCGGTGCGCCGGAGTGACATCGCCGCGCATGTGACCGCCGCGCTGGAGCCGCACGCGTTCACGCCGCCGTCGTTCACCACCGACGAAGAGGCGCGGCTCACCGCTCAGAATCCCGACGCCCTCACGGCGTTTGCCGCCAAGGTCGCGGCCGTGCAGCAGGTGGCGTCCGGCACCGGGCCCGTGGCCCTGCGCCTCGCCACCACGTGGGATCAGGTGCGGTTTCCTCCGTCGCCCGACCTGGTGGTGTTCGAAACGACGTCGCCGGTGCAGCCGGAGAGCTGGGTGAAAGTGGCGGTGGGACCGCGCGTGCCCTCGCCCGCGGGCCCGGCCACTCCCGGTACGGCGCAGGAGTACACCATCGAGGCCGAGCCGGCCTTCTTCCTGGACGGCTTCGAGTGCCGCGCCGCGTGCAACGGCGACGACCGCAACCCGGTCCGGAGCCGGAGCGACATCAAGGTGACCGATTTCGCGGCGGCGCTTCGCGTGACGGACATCACGGCGGCGCCGCAACCCGTACGCAAGCCCGCCACGCCGCCCTCGCGGGGCGACTACGCGGAGGACGCGGACCGCCATCTGACGCTCGAGGACGCGGGCTTTGCCGCGCAGCCCCCCAATCGCAAGTACGCGGTCTCGGCGCCGGCCACGCTCAGGTCGGCCGATGGCCAGATGCTCGGGTACCCGTGGGTGGGCATCGTGGACAACTGGCACGCCACGGCCTTCACGAGCTTCGGCGACGGCCACGGCGTCTGGGAGAAGGACTCCGGGCCGCAACTGCCGTTCTACGCTCGCAACCTGCGCACCCTCACGCAGTGGGTGTCCAGGCTCGACCCGGCCGAGCTGATGCCCACGCTGCGGGCGCAGCTCGCGAACCGCTTCACCCTGGCCCCGCCGGTCACCGGCACGGCGCGGCGCCTCACGGTGACGGCCGATCGCGTGCAGTCGCATGGGCTCGACGTGTCCGGCGCGATTGCGCCGGGCGGCACCGGCCTGGTGTGGGCCGCCGTTCGCCACGGCGACCTGCTCACGCGGACGCGCCTGCGCACCGACAGCCCGACGACGCGCGCGTCCATCGTCCAGGTGACCAACCTGGGCATCACGGTGAAGGACAGCCCGCAGAACACCCTCGTGTTCGTCACGCGGCTCGACACGGGCGCGCCGGTGGCGGGCGCCGCCGTGTCGATCGTGCGCCTCGACAACACCACCTTCTGGCGCGGCACCACCGGACCCGACGGCGTCGCGCTGGCGCCCGACACGCCGCTTCGGGAGCCGGACGACTGGTACGAGTTCGCCTTCATCGTCACGGCCGAGAAGGACGGCGACATCTCGTACGTGGGGAGCGACTGGAACGAGGGCATCCTGCCGTGGGATTTCGGCACCGGTGTCAACCTGCGCGAGCGCGATCCGCTGCTGCGCGGCAGCGTCTTCACCGATCGCGGCGTGTACCGCCTGGGCGAAGCGGTGCAGTTCAAGACCATCCTCAGGCAGAACACCCCGGCCGGCGTCCGGTTGCTGCCCGAAGGTACGCCGGTGCTCATCAGCGTGCGCGACGGACAGAACCGCCTGGTGGACGAGCGCACCGTGCCGCTCACGGCGTGGAGCAGCGCCGAGTGGACCCTCACGCTGCCGGCCGGGGGCACGCTCGGCACCTACTCGATCCGCGCGATTCTCGAGTCCGATCGGCCGCGGCCTCCCACGCCGGACCAGCGCAGGCCCGGCGCGGAGCCCAGCCCCGAGAACGACGACTACGTGCGCTACGAGCGCGCCGTCCACGGGTCGTTCCTCGTGGCGGCCTATCGCCGGCCCGACTTCCGCGTGGATGTCACGCTCACGGGCACGGGTCCGATCGCGGGCGAGCCCCTGCGCGGCGTCGTGACGGCGCGCTATCTCTTCGGCCCGCCCATGGGCGCCAGGCCCGTGACATGGGGCTACACGAAGACGCCGGGCCAGGGCGCGCCGGACGCCATCGCCGACAAGTACGGGAACGATCGCTGGGTGTTCGTGGGACAGACGTCGCGCGAAGGCGGATACCTCCGCCGCGTCGAGCTTCGACGCGAAGAAGGTACGCTGACTGCCACCGGCGACCTTCCGCTCACGCTCGACACCGAGCGCGAGGCGGGCATCCCGTACGTCTACTCGCTCGAAGGCGACGTGGAGGACGTGTCGCGCCAGCACATCGCCAATCGCGCCAGCCTCACCGTGCATCCGGCGCCGTGGTACGTGGGCGTGCGACGGCCGTCGTACTTCCTCGAGCAGAAGACCGGCCTCGCGACCGAGATCGTGGCGGTGGGGCTCGCCGGCGCGCCCGTCGCCGGCGTGCCCGTGGACGTCACGCTCACGCAGGTGCAGTGGACGAGCGTGCGTCGCGCCGAAGGCAACGGGTTCTACACGTGGGACACCCAGCGCCGAGAGGTGCCGGCCGGCTCGTGGAGCGTGACGACCGGGGCCGAGCCCGTGCCGCTCGCCATTCCGTTCACGACCGGCGGCTACTTCATCCTCGAGGCGCGCGGCCGCGGGGACGATGGGCGCTTCGCCATGACGCGGACGTCGTTCTACGTGCTGGGCGAGGGCTATACCGCCTGGCAGCGCTTCGACCACAACCGCATCGACCTCGTGCCCGAGCGGCAGACCTACCGGCCCGGCGACACGGCGCGCATCATGATCCAGTCGCCGTGGGAACAGGCCACCGCGCTCGTCACCACCGAGCGCGAGGGCGTGCGCAGCCACCGGCAGTTCGCCCTCACCTCCACCCAGCAGTCGATCTCGGTGCCCATCACCGAAGACGACATCCCCAACGCGTTCGTGTCGGTGCTGCTCGTGAAGGGCCGCACCAACGCCGCGCCCACCAACGCGTCGGCGACCGCCGCCAACGCCGACACGAGCGATCCGGGCAAGCCGTCCTTCCGGCTGGGTTACGTGGAGCTGAAGGTGGAGGATCGGGCCAAGCGCCTCACGGTGTCGGTGACCGCCGATCGGCAGGAATATCGGCCCGCCTCGAAGGCCACCGTGCGGGTGGACGTGAAGGACATGGCCGGCGTCGGCGCGGCGAGCGAAGTGACGCTCTGGGCGGTGGACTACGGCGTGCTCTCGCTCACCGGCTACCAGCCGCCCGACGTGTCGGGATCGGTGTACGTCCACAAGTCGCTGCAGGTGTTCAATGCCGACAGCCGCCAGCGGATCGTGTCCAGGCGCGTGCTGACGCCGAAGGGCGGCACCGACGGCGGCGGTGGCGGCGGCGACGCGGGGGCGGGCACGCTGCGCACGGACTTCCGCGTCCTGGCGTTCTGGGTGGGCTCGGTCGTGACCGGCGCCGACGGGCGCGCGAGCGTGGACATCACGTTACCCGAGTCGCTCACGACCTACCGCATCATGGCGGTGGCCGGCGACCGGCGCTCGCGCTTCGGATCGGGCAGCGCCGAGGTGCGCACCAACAAGCCTCTCACCCTCACGTCCGCGTTCCCCCGCTTCCTGGCGGTCGGGGACACCGCGCACTTCGGCGCCGTGGTGGGCAGCCAGCTGCCGGCGAGCGGGTCGGCCGTGGTCACGATGACGTCGCTCGACCCCGAGGTGTTCACGCTGCAGGGGCCAGCGGAGCAGAGCGTGACCGTAGGCGCTGGCAGCACCGTGGAGGTGCGCTTCTCGGGCGCCGCCAGGAGCGTGGGACGCGCGCGCCTCCGGATGACCGCGCGCCTGGGCAGTGAGACCGACGCTTTCGAGGACGTGCTGCCCGTCGAGGTGCTCGCGTCACCGGACACCGTGGCGGCCTATGGCGAGGCCGCCGATGCGACCGCCACCGCGCGCGAGACCGTCACGATACCCGCGGGCGTCGTGCCGGGCTTCGGCGGGCTCGACGTGGAGCTCTCGTCCACGGCGATGGTGGGCCTCGGCGAGGGCGCCCGCTACCTCGTCGAGTACCCCTACGGCTGCGTGGAGCAGAAGGCCTCGTCGTCACTGGCGCTGGTGCTGGCGGCCGACCTCGGCGATGCGTTCGCGCTGCCCGGCATGACGCCGGCCGAGATGCGCCCGGTGGCGCAACGGACGCTGAAGGAGATCGAGACGTTCCAGTGCGACAGTGGCGGCTTCGCGTACTGGCCCGGTGCGTGCCACACCGTCTCTCCCTACCTGACGGCCTACGTGCTGCACGTGCTCAAGACGGCCACCGACCTGAAGTACACCGTCATGCCGGGCGTGCGCGATCGGGCCTACGACTACCTGCAGCGCGAGATGGCGGCGAAGGAACCGGCTGGCAACGAGGAGTGGTGGCCGTCCTACACCGCGTGGCAGGCGTTTGCGGTGAAGGTGCTGGCCGAGGGTGGTCGTCCGGTGGACGCGCACCTCACGCGCCTCTACGGCTATCGCGAGCGGATGCCGGTGTTCGCGCTGGCGTATCTGCACGACGCGATGCTCGCCAGAGGTGAGCCTGCCAGCGATCGGGCGGGTGACGTGCGGCGGCGGATGTCGAATGCGATCCTGCCCGAGGGCGGCAGTGCCCATGTGGGCGAGCTGGCCGATCCGTACCTGCTCTGGTTCTGGAACTCGAACGTGCGCTCGACGGCCATCGTGCTCAACTCGTTCGTGAGGGCCAGCGTGACCGAGGCGCCGATGCGGGAGATGGTGCGCTGGATGATGGCCAGCCGCAGGAACGGCCGCTGGGGCAACACGCAGGAGAATGCCTACGCCATGGAGGCGCTCGTGTCGTACTACCGGAAGTACGAGGCGACCGTGCCGGACTTCCGCGCCACCGTGAGGCTCGGCGCGCGCGAGCTGGCGCGCGACGAGTTCCGCGGGCGCACCAGCGAGGCCAGCACCACCCGCGTGCCGATGGCGCAGGTGCTGGCGGCCGGGCCCTCCGGCGCCACCACGCCCCTCACGTTCACGCGCGACGGCGCGGGCACGCTCTTCTATGCCACCCGGCTTCGGTATGCGGCCGACACGCTGCACCAGGACGGCCTCGATGCCGGCTTCAACGTCGAGCGGCGCTACGAGCCGTTCGTCGAGGGCGGCACGAGCCCCGCGGCCACGTCGTACGCCGCCGGCGACCTCGTGCGCGTGACGCTCACGTTCCGCCTCACCAAGGAGCGGCGGTTCGTGGCCGTCACCGATCCGCTGCCCGCGGGATTCGAGGCGGTGGAGTCGTGGTTCGCGACCACCGCGTCCGACCTGGCGGCGCAGCAGGACCGGCAGTCGAACGAGGGAGACGAGGCCACGAGCTGGCTCAACTGGTGGCGCCACAGCGGGTTCGATCGCGTGGAGCGCCACGACGATCGCATCCAGCTGTTCGCGACGCGTCTCGGCGAGGGCGAGCACCGGTTCAGTTACATCGCGCGCGCGACGACCGCGGGCACGTTCCGCACGGCCCCCGCGAGGGCCGAGGAGATGTACGAGCCCGAGGTGTTCGGACGCACGGCCACGACCACCATCGAGGTGAAGCGGTGACGAGCGGCCTCGCGCGGCTCGCGCGTGCGGCGCGCCGCCCGTCCGTGCTCGGCGCCGCCGCGGGCGCCGTCGTGCTGCTCGCATGGGTCAGGTTGGGGCCGCTGCCCGACGGCCTGCTGGACGAGACCGCCGGGACATCGACGCTCGTCGTGGACCGGCGCGGCGAGCCGCTCTACGAGGCCCTGTCTGGCGACGCCACGCGCAGCAGGCGGCTCACGGCCGACACGCTGCCGCCGATGCTGGTCGCCGCCACCGTGGCGGTGGAGGACCGCCGGTTCTGGCGACACCCGGGCCTCGACCCCGTGGCGATTCTTCGCGCGGCGCGCGTGAACCTGGCGGAAGGGCGCGTGGTGGAGGGCGGGTCCACGCTCTCGCAGCAGGTGGCCCAGCACCTGCTGAATCGGCGCGAGTCCACCCGCACCCGCGGCGTGGTCGAGAAGCTGCGAGAGGCGCTCGTGGCCGTGCGTCTCGAGCATCGCTTCAGCAAGCGCGAGTTGCTGGCGCTCTACCTGAACCTGGCGCCCTACGGCAACCAGATTGCGGGAGCCGAGCGCGCGAGCCGCGCCTACTTCGGCGTGCCCGCGGCCATGCTCACGCCCGCGCAGGCAGCGTTTCTCGCCGGCTTGCCGCAGCGGCCATCGGGCTTCAACCCGTATCGAAGGACGGACGCCGCCCTTGCGCGCCAGCGCGTGGTGCTGCGCCGCATGCAGGCGGAAGGCCTGCTGACCGAAGAAGAGTCGCGCCAGGCCCTGGACGACGATCTGGCGTTCACCCCGCAGCGGTCGCACCTGCTGGCGCCCCACTTCGTGGAGATGGTGCTCGCGGCGGCGGGCACGCGCCGCCCGGAGCAAATCACCACCACGCTCGACGCGGGCCTGCAGGCCGACGTGGCCGGCGTGCTCGAGAGCCAGCGCGACGTGTTGCGTCGTCACGGGGCGCGCAACGTCGCCGTCGTGGTGCTCGACAACGCGCGCGGCGAATGGCTGGCGTGGGAGGGGTCTGGCGATTACTTCGATGCCGAGCATGGCGGCACGATCAATGGCCCGCTGAGCGCCCGCCAACCCGGCTCGGCACTGAAGCCGTTCACCTACGCGCTGGCGTTCGACGAGGGCTTCGATCCGGCCAGCGTGCTCGCCGACGTGCCCTCCAGCTTTCCCACCGCCGAACCCGGCGTGGTGTACACGCCTCGTAACTACGACGGGGTGTATCGCGGCCCGATGCTCGCGCGGTTCGCGCTGGCGGGCTCGGAGAACGTGCCCGCCGTGGTGCTGGCCTCCGAGCTGGGCGTGCCGAAACTCCTGCGCTTCCTCACGGGCGCGGGCTTCAGCACGCTGGACCAGACCGCCGCGCACTACGGTCTCGGCGTCACCCTGGGCAACGCCGAGGTGCGCCTCGACGAGCTGGTGACCGCCTATGCGGCGTTTGCGCGCGCGGGTGAGTGGATCGCGCCTACCTTCGTGCCGCGTGAGGCGGGTGTCGCGCCAGTCACCGCGCGGCTCGTGTCGCCCCGCAGCGCCTTCTGGATCACCGACATCCTCGCCGACCCCGAGGCGCGCGAGTTCGTCTTCGGCCGCGGCGGCAGCCTGGAGCTGCCGTTTCCCGTCGCGGTGAAGACCGGCACGTCGCAGGCGTTCCACGACAATTGGACCGTCGGCTATTCCCGCCGGGTCACGGTGGGGGTGTGGGTGGGCAACTTCGATCGCACGCCGCTGCGCAAC
>DAIRFN010000250.1:0-8657 GCA_036795065.1 Vicinamibacterales bacterium | reverse complement strand
CGAGCACGAGGTGGAGGCGGTCTGCGAGAAGTGGGACCTGCACGCCGTGAAGGTGGGCGAGGTCACGTCCGGCGACCGCCTGAAGGTGTACCAACGCGGCGTTCTCGTGGCGGACATGCCGAACCGGGCGCTGACGGACGAGGCGCCGGTGTATCGGCGCCCCATGCAGGAACCGGCGTGGCAGAAGCAGGTGCAGCGGCTCGACCTCGGCTCGCTGGGCCCGCCGCCCGGTCCGCAGCAGGCCTTCGACCGGCTGCTCGCGACGCCGACCATTGCCAGCAAGCGCTGGGCGTATCGACAGTACGACCACACCGTCGGCACGAACACGATTGCCCAGCCCGGGATGACGGCGGCAGTGGTGCGCGTCAAGGACACGCCGCGTGCCCTCGCGCTCTCGGTCGACGGCAACGGGCGATTCTGCTACCTCGATCCGCATCTTGGTGGGATGCTGGCGGTCGCAGAGGCCGCGCGCAACGTCGCCTGCGCGGGCGCCGAGCCGATTGGCGCCACCAACAACCTGAACTTCGGCAACCCCGAACGGCCGGAGATTATGTGGCAGTTCGGCGAGGCGGTGCGGGGCATCGGCGACGCCTGCCGCGCCCTCGGCGTGCCGATCACCGGCGGCAACGTCAGCCTGTACAACGAGACCGAGGGCCGGGCCATCTTCCCGACGCCCGTGCTCGGCGTCGTCGGGCTCATCGAGGACGCCTTGCGCACCTGCTCGCGGACCTTCAAGCAGCCTGGCGACGCCGTCATCCTGCTGGGCGATAATCGAGGAGAGCTCGGCGGCAGCGAATACCTGGCCCGGCTGCACGGGACCGTGCAGGGCATGCCGCCGGCCCTGGACCTCGAGCGGGAGCGGGCGCTGCAGCGCCTCATCGTCCAGCTGATCCAGGGCGGCACCGTGCAGTCGGCGCACGATTGCGCCGAGGGCGGGCTGGCCATCGCGCTGGCCGAGTGCACGTTCGACACGGGCGGGCTGGGCGTGACGGCCGACTTGCCGCCAGCGGGGAATGCCGGACCCCTGGAGGGGGCCGCGACGCTGTTCGGTGAATCGGCGTCGCGCATCGTGGTGTCGACTTCGCCAGACCAGCGCGACGCGGTGCTCGCGGCCGCCCAGGCCGCCGGCGTGCCGGCCAGCGTCATCGGCGTGACCGGCGGCGACCGGATTCGGATCGCGGTGGGCGGGGCGGGCGCGGTGAACTGCGCGGTTGCCGATGCCGAGTTGGCGTGGGCGACGACCATCGAGCGCACGATGGCTGGGAGCGGGGACCGAGGTCGTTAGGGGCGCACCCCCCGTCGGGGGCGGCGAGCGGCGGCCCGACAGGGCCGTCCCGGAGGCGAGATGTTCGACAAGCTTCACGAAGCCTGTGGCGTGTTCGGCATTTTCGGCCATACCGAGGCGTCGAAGCTGGCCTACCTCGGGCTCTACTCCCTGCAGCACCGGGGCCAGGAGAGCGCGGGCATTGCCTCGGCCGATGGCACGCGCGTGCGCGTGATGCGCAAGATGGGCCACGTGGCCGACATCTTCGACGAGGCTACGCTCGCCGAGCTGCCCGGGCACATCGCCATCGGGCACACGCGATACTCCACCGCGGGCGAGAGCAAGCTCTCGAACGCGCAGCCCATCCTCATCGACTGCGTGCACGGGCAGATCGGCGTCTGTCACAACGGCAACATCGTCAACGCGAATGAGATTCGCGAGCGGCTCGTGCGCGCGGGTTCCATCTTCCAGAGCAACAGCGACACCGAGGTCGTGCTGCATCTCTATGCGCGGTCGCAGGCGGGCACCTTCGAGGATGCGATCGTCGAATCGATCACGCAGCTCACCGGGGCGTTCTCCCTGGCGCTGATCACCCGCGACCATCTCATCGCCGTGCGCGATCCGCACGGGTTCCGGCCCCTGGCGCTGGGGAAGCTGGGCGACGCCTGGGTGGTGTGCTCCGAGACGTGCGCCCTGGACCTGATTGGCGCCACCTATGTTCGCGACGTCGAGCCGGGCGAGGTGGTCATCATTGGCGCCGAAGGGTTGCGGTCCATCAAGCCGTTCCCGCCGCTTCCGCTGTCGCACTGCATCTTCGAGCACGTCTACTTCGCGCGGCCGGACAGCGAGGTCTTCGGCGAGAGCGTCAACGAGGTTCGCACCGAGCTCGGACGCCGGCTCGCCCGCGAGACGGCAGTGCCCGCCGACGTCGTGGTGCCCATTCCCGACTCCGGCGTGTGCGCCGCCACCGGATATGCGGAGGAGACGCACCTGCCGCTCCGGTTCGGCCTCATCCGCAACCACTACGTCGGGCGCACGTTCATCGAGCCGGCCCAGTCGATCCGCCATTTCGGGGTGAAAGTGAAGCTCAACCCCGTGAAGAGCATCCTGGCCGGTCAGCGCGTGGTGCTCATCGACGACTCGATTGTCCGGGGCACGACCAGCCGGAAGATCGTGAAGATGGTGCGCGCGGCCGGGGCCAGGGAGGTGCACGTGCGCATCAGCTGCCCGCCGACCATCTCGCCGTGCTTCTACGGGGTGGACACGCCGCGCCGGAGCGAGCTGATTGCCGCCACTCACACGATTGAGGAGATCCGCCGCTATCTCGGCGCCGACTCGTTGGGGTATCTCAGCCTCGACGGCCTCGTGCAGTCGGTGCGCGGCGGGGGGCGGTCGTACTGCACCTCGTGCTACACCGGCAAGTACCCGGTAGCCTTCCCCCAGGACCAGTCGGCCTACCTCCAACTCACGCTGAAGCTCAATGACCAACCGGCCACACAGCCCCAGGAAGAGCCCGAATCGGTGGCCTGACCGCGGGCGCGCGCTTGCCGCCACGCTTGCGCTCGGCCTGGCCCTCGTGGCCGCCCCGGCCGACGCGCACGCGCAGGAGCGCGGCCCGACGCCGATGTCGCCCGCGGAGCTCCAGGCGGCCATCGACAAGCTGGGCGATCTCGATTACCCCACGCGGATGAAAGCGGGCCGCGCGGTACGGCGCGCGCCGGGCACCGTGGCGGTTCCGGCGCTGCTTCAGGCCGTGCGCGAGCACGCCGATGGCTATGTGCGCTTCAAGGCCCTGGTGCTCCTGACCGGCTTCAGCGACCCGCGCACGGTCGATGCCATGGAAGAAGCGCTCGACTCCCCGAACGACCGCCTGCGGGAAGTGGCCTATGGCTACTTCGAGCATCACCCGGCGCCCGCGCTCGCGGCGCGGCTTCTGGCGGCGCTCGAGAAGGAGACGGGCGAGTTCGTCCGGCCCTCGCTGGTTCGCGCGCTGGCGCCGCTCGCCGCCGCGAATACCGAAGTGCGGAACGCCCTCATTCGCGATGCGGCCCGAGGCGTGGACTACTTCCGGAGCTCGGTCATCGAAGCGCTGGGGGACTACCGGGTGGCCGCGGCCACGGCGCGGATCACCGAGATCGCGAAGCTGGAAGGGCCGCTCCAGGACGACGCCGTGCTGGCGTTGGGAAAGATTGGCGACAAGGCGTCGCTGGGCGTGCTCGCCGAGCTCCAGCGCACCGGCGCACAGACGCTGCAGCCGTCCGTGGCCGCAGGCATCTGCCTGCTCGGGCAGAACTGCTCGTCGCACATGGGTTTCCTGCTGAAGACGCTGGGCTTCGCCGAGGATTTCCCCGGCTACCAGGAGCTGCTGCGGGGCGCCGCCGCCGGTCTGGCCGCCATCGGCGCGCGCGGCAACGGCGAGGCGGTGACGATGCTGCTCGACGTGGGCGTACCCTCGCAGGATCCGGTGAGAGCACCCGTGGCGCTCGCCCTGGGCCTGGTCGCGCTTCGCAACACGTCCCTGCTGCTCGAGGTGCTCGAGGGGCGCTCGGACCAGGCCGACGCCCTCTCGCTGGTGGCGGAAGGCTTCGATATGCTCGAGGAAGATCTCGAGGAGGAGCGCTTCTTCGCCGCCGTCCGGCGCGCGTACTGGGCCGCTCCCGACGCATCGCCCCGCCGCGCGCTCTGCGAGCGGCTGATCACGAAGCTCGATTTTTGATGACACAACCCATGGATTACAAGGCATCCGGCGTCGACATCGACGCCGGCCACGAAACGGTTCGCCGCATCAAGGGCCTGGCGCGGGCGACGTTCACTCCCGGCGTGCTGTCGGAGATCGGGTCGTTCGGCGGCCTGTTCAGTCTCGACCGGGCCGCCTGGCTCGACCCCGTCCTGGTGTCGAGCGCCGATGGCGTGGGCACGAAGCTCAAGATCGCGTTCATGACCGGGCGCCACGACACCATCGGCGTCGACCTCGTGAACCACTGCGTCAATGACATCCTGGTGCAGGGGGCGGTCCCGCTGTTCTTCCTCGACTACCTGGCCACGGGCCGCCTGTCGCCCGACGTGGCCGAGCAGGTGGTGAAGGGCCTGGCGCGGGCGTGCACCGACAACGGCTGCGCGCTCCTGGGGGGAGAGACGGCCGAGATGCCCGGCTTCTACGCCGAGGGCGAGTACGACGTGGCCGGGTTCATCGTGGGTGCCGTCGAGCGCGATCACCTGATCACCGGCAGAACCATTGCTCCCGGTGACGTGCTGCTCGGGCTGCCGTCGTCCGGCCTTCACACCAATGGCTACTCGCTGGCCCGGCGCATCGTCTTCGACGTGCTGAAGCTATCGGTCGACAGCCACGTGCCCGAGCTCGGCGAAACGGTGGGCGAGGCGCTCCTGCGATCGCATCGCAGTTACCTGCCGGTGATCCGGCCGCTGCTCGGCCGGGGACTCGTGAAGGGCATGGCGCATATCACCGGCGGCGGGATCACGGACAACCTCCCGCGCGTCTTGCCCGATGGCACCGCGGCGCGGGTGGATCGGCGCGCCTGGCGGACCCCGCCCCTCTTCCGGTGGCTCGGCGAGGCCGGATCGGTGCCCGAGATGGACCTGCGTCGATCGTTCAACATGGGCATCGGCCTCATCCTCGTGGTGGCCGCCGACCGCGTGGACGCCGTGCAGGCGACGCTGCTGGACGCCGGCGAGGCAAACGCCGTGGTGATTGGCGGCATCGAGGCCGGCATCCAGGAAGTGCGATACGCGTGAAGCGGAGGCTGGGCGTACTGATTTCCGGGCGCGGATCGAACCTGCAGGCCATCATCGACGCCGTCGCCGCCGGCCGGCTCGATGCGGCGATTGCCGTGGTCATCTCCAACCGGCCCGGCGCCAGGGGGCTCGAGAGAGCGCGCGCGGCTGGTATCGAGACGGTGGTGCTGGAGCACGGCGCTTTTGGCTCGCGGGAGGCCTACGATGCTGCGCTGGTCACTGAGCTCCGCCGGTACGATGCCCGGCTGGTCTGTCTCGCGGGCTTCATGCGCCGGCTGAGCCCGGTGTTCGTCGATGCCTTTCCAGGCGCCATCCTCAACGTGCACCCGTCATTGCTGCCGGCGTTTCCGGGCGTCGACGCCCAGCGGCAGGCGCTCGACCACGGGGTGAAGGTGTCTGGCTGCACGGTGCACCTGGTGACCGCAGAGCTCGATGCCGGCCCCATCGTCCGGCAGGCGACGGTGCCCGTGCGCGACGACGACACCGTGGAGACCCTCTCGGCGCGCATTCTCGTTGAAGAACATCGGCTCTATCCCGAGGCGATCGCCCGGGTGCTCGACGGCGGCTGGCGCATCGAGGGCCGCCGGTTCCTGCCCGCGCCGGCCTGAGCCGGCCGGCTGCCACGCCCGCCTTCAGAGTCGGTCGGATCCTCGCCGCAGCGTGAGCACCGCCACGTCCGGTGGACAGTTGATGCGGACCGGCACGTACACCGTACCCACGCCGCGGCTGACGAAGACGGTGGCATTCGCCTCGGTGCCCACGCCGGCCAGCACGGGGAACTTGCGCCCCGCGATGGCCCCCACGCCCGGCACGACCACCTGCCCGCCGTGTGTGTGTCCCGACAACACGAGCTGCACATCGAACTTGGCGGCCTCGGCGAGACGGCGCGGATCGTGCGCCAGGAGGATGGTCGTGGCGCCGGCGCCGTTCAGGACGCGCGCCAGGTCGGCGGTGCGTCGCGTCCAGAAGCGGATGCCGGCGATGTCGAGCGCTTCCCCCTTGACCGTGAGGCGGGTGCGCTGATCCTTCAGCACGGTGAAGCGCTGGGCGGCAAGGGCCGCGGGCATGTCCCGGTCGTCATCGTGATTGCCGAGGACGGCGAACGAACCCAGGGGCGCGCCGGCCAGCGGCGACAGCAGCTCGGCGACCGGCGAGACGTACTTCCGGTCACCGAACGTCACGTAGTCGCCGCCGAGCACGACGATGTCGGGGCGCGCCTCGAGCAACAGCGACACAGCGCGCGCGACGTCGTCGGCGGGTACGGTCTCGCTGTGATGGATGTCGGTGATGAGGCCGATGCGGATGCCTTCGAGCTCGGACGGCAGGCCCGTGATCTTCAGGTCGAGGGCCAGGCGGTCGACGCGGTGGCGCTCGTACGCCATGCCGTAGGCGATCGCGCCGGTGCCGAAGCCGACGCTGGAGGCGACGAGGGCGCGGAGTGCGCCGCGCCGCGTGATGCCCATCGAGGGCAGTATAGTTAATCCGATGAATGTCCTGGACGAGCTCGAGTGGCGCGGCATGGTGTACGACGTCACGGAGGGCACGCGCGAGACGTTCGCGCGCGAGCGCGTGACGGCTTACGTGGGCTTCGATCCGACGGCGTCGAGTCTGCATGTCGGATCGCTGCTGCCGATCATGGCCCTGGCCCGTCTGCAGCGTGCCGGCCACAGCCCCATCGCGCTGGTTGGCGGCGGGACCGGCCTCATCGGCGACCCGAGCGGCAAGAGCCAGGAGCGCACGCTGCTGTCGATCGAGGACGTCGACACCAACGTCCGCGGCATGCGGTCTCAGCTCGAGCGATTCCTCGACTTCGACGCGCAGCCCAACGCGGCGCGGATGGTCAACAACGCCGACTGGCTCCGGCCCCTCACGCTGCTCGAGTTCCTCCGCGACACGGGCAAGCACTTCACCGTGAACTACATGCTGGCGAAGGAGTCGGTAAAGCGGCGGCTGGGCGGCGACGAGGGGATCTCGTTCACCGAGTTCAGCTACCTGCTGCTGCAGTCCTACGACTACCTCGTACTGCACGAGCGTTTCGGGTGCACGCTTCAGATGGGCGGTTCGGACCAGTGGGGCAACATCACCGCCGGGTGCGACCTCATCCGCCGGGTCGTCGGGGGGAAGGCGCACGGTCTGGTGCTGCCGCTGGTGACGACGTCGGCGGGGACGAAGTTCGGCAAGACCGAGGCGGGCACGGTCTGGCTGGCCCCGGAGCGGACCTCGCCGTTCCGCTTCTACCAGTTTTGGCTGAACACCGACGACCGCGACGTGGCCAGGTACCTGAAGTTCTTCACGTGGCTCGATCGCGCCACGATCGAAGAGCTCGAGCGCGCCGTCGTGGAGGCGCCGGAGGCGCGCGCGGCGCAGCGCACGCTGGCCCGCGAGGTGACGCGCATGGTGCACGGCGATGGTGAGCTCGACCGTGCGGAGCGGGCATCGGCCGTGCTCTTCGGCGGGTCGCTGCGGGACGCCGAGCCGGACGATCTGCTGCTGGTCTTCGCGGACGTGCCATCGAAGACGACGGCGAAGTCGACGTTCGTGAGCTCGACGGTGGCGCACGCGGTGTTCGAGGCGGGGTTGGCCGGATCGAAGGGCGAGGCGGCTCGGCTGGTCAAGCAGGGCGGCGTCTACCTGAACGGCGAACGGGTGACTGACGATCGTCGCCTGATGACCATGGCCGACACGCTGGGCGGGACGCTGGTGGTGTGGCAGAAGGGGCAACGCGAGCGGCGCCTGGTGCGGATCGAGGGAGAGTAAGCGGCGCGGCGGCCGAGGCGGCGCAGAGGATTTTCGAGCGACGCGCGATTTCCGGCTGCGGCATGTTGACATCGGGAGGTGGTGTTCGTATATTGGAGAGACGCGCTTGACGCGGTGTCCTCGGTCTAGGGCCCGCGCTGCAAGGTAAGCTCCCTGGAAGCCCCGGAAGCTGCTCGCACGGCCCTGAAACGGCCCATCGGCGAACGAAAAAGGGGTTGACACAGCCGGTAGCGTGTCGTAAGCTTGGAAGTCTGCCCCTGATGGGCGCGAGTGGCCGGTAAGGTGGGGCCGCAGCGGGGGCGCCGGACGGTGAGAGCCGCCGGAAGCCTTGGTTCTTTGAAAACTAGATAGAGCGTGCACACGTTCGATGACCCTCGCGCGCAAGCGCGGGTGAAGTCGGACAGACCAGCCCGTCGAGTGTCAGCCGGCGGCGCCTGCCGAAGCTCGAGCGCAAGCGAGAGCGGAGGTGGGTGAACCGTCGAACACAAGACAGAAGTAACAAGTAATGAGAGCCTAATCGCTCTCTCAAGCATTTAACTTGAGAGTTTGATCCTGGCTCAGAATCAACGCTGGCGGCGTGCCTAACACATGCAAGTCGAACGCGAAAGGGGCTTCGGCCCTGAGTAGAGTGGCGAACGGGTGAGTAACGCGTGGGTGACCTACCTTCGAGTGGGGGATAACGTTCCGAAAGGAACGCTAATACCGCATGAAGTTCTGGATTTGAACATCTGGAAACCAAAGCCGGGGACCGCAAGGCCTGGCGCTTGGAGAGGGGCCCGCGTCTGATTAGCTAGTTGGCGGGGTAACGGCCCACCAAGGCGACGATCAGTAGCCGGCCTGAGAGGGCGGACGGCCACACTGGGACTGAGACACGGCCCAGACT
>DAIRFN010000028.1:0-25827 GCA_036795065.1 Vicinamibacterales bacterium | reverse complement strand
CGGCTTGGGCTGGGAAGCGGCCGGCGAGGTGGTGGAGGCGACCGAACAGCTGCCCTACCCGATCGAGCCGTCGGTGCTCGACGGCGCCGGCACACTTCATCTCTGGTTCGTCGACAGCCTGCACCGCCTCGAGAGGGACAACTACGCAGAGCACGACGGGGCACCCTTCCTCAGACACTTCACGTCGATCGACGGACGGCAGTGGCACGAGGAAGGCCGTCATCCTCTTGGACCGACCGGCCTCGGCCGCGTCCGGGTGACGGTTGAAGCGACAGCCACCGCGTTTCACGCGACCGCCTTCGCGAGGCTCGACGAGCGGTGGGCGGACCTGACGTCCGCAAACGGCAATGAGTGGACCATTGATCCGGCCAGCGTCGTGAGAATCGACAGCGACGGCGGCAGGCTGGGCGATGTCAGCGGACGCATCACCGGTGCGACCGCGATTGCCGACACCGGTGGCCTGTTCGCCTGGTTCGTGACGAGTCGGCGGGGCGGCCGCGAAGAGATCCGCGTGGGCTTCCGGAAGGAGAGTTGAGGATGCGACCGATCCTGGCTGGGGGAATCGTCCTGCTCGCGGTTTCCACGAGCCCGACCATGCCGCGTGCGCAGACGCCGGATGCTGCCCCGCGTGTGTGGACGGGAACGTGGGAAGAACATTTCTTCGACGAGCAGAACTTCGGATTCACCCGGACGCAGATGCAGGTGACCTACAGGCTCACCGAAGGCCATGACACCAACGGCCTGGCGATCTGGACATCTCGTTCGGTGCAATGGTCGTACCGCTCGGAATCTGCGTCCTTCAACTCCGTTGCGCTCGAGGAACGGCCACCGGACGAGCGCGGGTTCACGATGTTCCGTTTTCGTCAGGACCGACTGACAACGTGCACGAGCGCTGGCTCGGTCGAGCTGGGCTCCAGTTTCACGACGGATCGGCTCCTGATTCCAAAGCCCGATCAAGAGGCGCAGCTGGCGCCGACGTGCGTCATCGATACCACCAACAGGGACACCGGCGTCACGACCCGCACGACCTCGAAGGGCGACCGCGTCGGGTTTCCGGGAATTCCTGGCGACGAAGAGTTCGAAGGGTGTCAATACAACGAATCGTGGCGGCGGGACTTGGCCGACAGCTATTACGAGGGATCGGCCCACGTCACCCGCGCCCCGGCCGTCGAGGCGGTCATGCAGGTCGATTCGGCTCCAGGCAGCGCCTACGCCCGCTTCGTCCCATCTCCCGGCGGGACGCTGACCTTCACCGCCAGCGTACCGTCCGGCACCGCCCGTTTCCGATTCGAGCTCGACCCGGAGGGAACGTCACATTTCCCGGGCTACGCCACCAACGCCCATGTCGACGACGTGTTCTTCGTGAAGTACAACTTGGGCCACCTGCGTGGCCGATACGCGAACGACGGCCCGGACATGATGTTCGACGCGGAGCACTTTGGTGCACAGGAATGGTCCCGTATCGAGCCGCTCGTCGTCGAGACGCGCATCGCGCAGGGCGGAGCCGTCGTCACGGTCACCGCGATGGACTATGGGGCCGTCGGCACACTCCGCGCGTTCGTGAGGTCAGAAGAATGCGGCGATTGGCTACCCATCCCGATCCGTATTGGTGCGGAGACGCGAGATGCTGTCGCGATTCCGGTGGACGATGACAACAACCTGATGGCCGATGCGGTGGACGCTTATCGGGGGCGCGATTCCGGCGCCGATGACGATGCCGAACCCAAAGGCAACGGGATGGCAGGAGATGGGCTGACCGCGTTCGAGGAGTACCGGGGCTTCGTCATCCGCGGTGCCGCGTGCGGCGACGTGACAGATCCTGCCGCGTCGACCCCTTCAGGCTGGTCCGACGAGCACATGAGGTCTGCGCCCCACCATAAGAATCTGTTCGTCCATACGCTCGATCCAGAGCTCATCGCGATGCTCGACAACTTCGCCTGGTCGACCGGGCTCTCGGTACACACGATCTGCGAGTCCCATTACGTCAACAACGACACTCGAGTCGTCAACTTCACGCTCCAAGAGGCCGGTTTGCGCACGTGGCGTGGCCTCACGATCTCGCAGGTCGAGCCACAGCACGGCCTGTGGGTGAAGCCCGTCGAGGAGCTCGAGGAGGAATTGGCCGGCATCGCGCGTCCCGTTCGCGCGGATCTCATGGGTCCGCCGAAGCTGACCACGGTCATCGAGATTTTGAAGCCCGCGCCGGTGACACCGCCGGAGGGAATGGATCCACGGATCGCCGCCTACCTGAGCCGGCGCGGGCCGAATCCTAGACAACTTGATGCCGTGCTTCGTCACGAGCTCGGCCATGCCGTAGGAGTTCCCCATCATTCCGACACGATCACCGATTGGCGCATTGGAGCGGGCCGTCTCAATGTCACGACCAGGCTGTCGCCTTTCCAGACAGAGGGCGGCCCTCCCGAGTTCGAACTCGGCGACATCCCACCCCCTGATTGGTTGCTGGTTGAGCCCGGTCCGGAGTGCCGCGAAGAGGACTCGAACGCCGTTTATCGAGACGGGGCGTTCGCCGGCTGCCTCACCCAGACAATTGTTCGGCGAGGTCAGCAGAACAGCGGTGACGATGCGTGTCCCATGCGATACGGAGGCGCCGACGGCGACTTCTATGAGGCACCTGAATCGACCGCGCGGTACTTGTGGAGCAACGAAGTCGTGGAGATGGGTTATAGCAACTACGCAGGAGGGATGGTCGAGCGGGGCCGCGTCTACGTTGACGCCTGGGGCGGCCGGTTCCTGCGCTATCGGATCGATGCTGAGCGGGACCAACTCGATCGCTTCTGCACCAAGGTGAATGGAACGGGCATCAACGATCTGCCCGGCGACCGGAACCATGCAGGGGACGCAGGCCGCGACAAGCCGTGCTCCAGCTATTTGGTCGTCAATGACGTCGCCGCGCGGGGAGTGCGGTGAAGCCTCTTCGCCGTATTGGGCTGTCGACACTCGGCGTTTCGGCCGCTCTGCTGGGCGTCTACCTCGTCGCCATCAACGTCCGACCGTCGGAACGCAGGCCCGGCGTGACGCTGCTTGTCAACCACTCAACCCGGGTGGAGGTAGCGCCTGGTGCGCCTCTTCTCTTCGAGATCTCGATCAGTGACGGGCCAAACGATCCTCCGCTGCAGATCGGAAGCCGCTGGAGGGCGTGGCACCGCCTCGTCCGCTTGGAGCGCCTCGGCGGGGACGAGCTGCCTCCGTGGCGGCTGCAGCCGGTCGGCGAACCCCGCTCGCTGAAAGTCGAACGCGACTCGGAGGGCCGGTCGAGCCTTAGCACGCCGTCTGGTGCGATTGCGCAGCTCGGAGGCGGCCGGAGCGTGCACACGGTCGCGTTCTCCGCTTCACCAGAAGACACGACAAGCGTCGCGCCGGGCGATTACCTCGTACGCGCAGTCCTCGAAACGCCTTTCTGGCTCCGTTGGGGATGGCACGGTCGGACGATCTCTGCTCCTGCGCGCGTGACCGTGCGTCGTCCAGCCAGTGGGCCAGAGCAAGTGCGATCACTCGAGTCGGAACGCCTGGCGGGAGCGACCCGTCACTATCTGTCGGCGGGCCGGAGCGCGGAAGCCCTGCGATTCGCGCAGGAACTGGCCACATTAGAACCGGAGCGCGCACGATCACATGTCCTCCTCGGTGACGCGCTCGCCTTGCAGCGCAGCACGAAAGAAGCTCTCAGCGCTTACCTCCGTGCCATGAAACTCGTACCCCGGTCGTACGACGAACCCGAGCCGTTAAGGCAACGGATCGACAACCTGATGCGGGACGAGGAGGAACGGGCAAGGCGAGGTGCTGCGGCACCGACAGCGGTACCTCGACCCTAGAGCCGCAACTGATGAGCAAGTTCGTGTCGTCCTCCAGCCGAGCCCCCCTGATCCTTATCAGCGCTGCGTTTCTCTTCGTCGGCGCCCATCTTCGTCCACATCGGCGGCATCTGCGGCAGCACGGCGTCAGCCCTGGTGGTCGTGGCAGCGCTGGTCTGGTTCCTGCTGCTCAGCCACAGCCTCACGGCGGGCTGGGTGATCGGGATCATCGGCTGCAGAGTGTTGGCACACCTCGCCGGTTACGGGAACGCCGCCGCGAGGCGACACGCCATGAGGAGCGCGCTGGCCGTTGGAGGCGCCACCGCCTGCGGCGTACTCATGACTTGGCTCTGGCCCTACTTCGACATCACCGCATCGCCCGCGCTGCGGCTCTACCCCGAAGGGTCGGAGTTCGGCGACCATCCGTTTCGTGACATGGGACGGATGTACGTGCTCGCGTTCCCCGCGGCGATGGTGTTCCTGTGGCACCGCCGGCACGGCTTCCTCATAGGCGGGTTCCCGGTCACCTTCGCCGCGCTCCAGGTGTTTCGCGTCCTCGACTATTCGTACGGAAACCGGTTCGCGTTCTTCCAGGCGTTCTTCGCGCAGGCTGGCCGCCGCTGCACTCGCGCTGACGATCACCACGCCCCTCATGCGAGCCGAGGCGAAGGAAGGCAGGCCCCTGGCGGGGGGAGGCACCCTGATGGCCGCCCCCTCGTATCACGACATCTATTATTCGTCGTTGCCCGTGCCCAAGGCGCAGTTCACGCGAGATGACATCGTGCTGGTGGCTCCGGGGGCGCTCGCCTTCGATGTGCCTTCGATCACCGGCGCCAGGGTCGTCGTGTCACCATTTGCGTATCGCGTGCCCGACTATGCGAAATGAGCGGAAGACGTCGAGCGCTTCCTGACGGTTGGGACTTCGCCAGCCGATCGTGCCAGGATTGTCGACCGCGACCACGTGTCGAAGATCCTGGTCACCGAGCCGTACCTGGCTGTCGTGCCTGAGCTGTCACTACTCGGAGCCGTGGTCTACTCAGACGCGGCGTCGGTGTTGCTCGAGGTCACGTCCGAAGCACGGCCCTGACGGCCTCATGCATGCGCGCATGCGTGCATCAATCACCACGCGGCCGGGCGGCGTGCCGCCGGCTGGCGCCCCATCGCGAACAGCTTGACGAGCACGACGCCGGCGATGAACCCGCCGATGTGCGCCATGAACGCCACGCCCCCGCCCGCCTGCGGGCCCAGGCCAATCACGCCGAACGCGCTGACCAGCTGGAGCACGAACCAGAGGCCCACCGCGACGTAACCGGGCACCTCGGTGAGCATCCGCAGCATGATGACGCGCACGCGCCGGTGCGGGTGGAGAACGAGGTAGCCGCCCATCACGCCCGAGATGGCGCCCGAGGCGCCCAGGCTGGGGATGAACGGGTTGTCGCCCAGCGCGAACGTGAACCAGACGTGCGCCAGCGAGGCCGCGACGCCCGTGACGAGGTAGAAGGCCGTGAAGCGGACGTGTGAGAGGTCGTCCTCCACGTTGTCGCCGAAGATCCACAGGAACAGCATGTTGCCCAGCAGGTGCATCAGGCCGCCGTGCATGAACATCGAGATCAGCAGGGTGAGGTACACGCTGCCGGGCGTGGGCTGGAGGGGAATCGTGCCCCGCTGGTCGCCCAGTTCCACCGGCACGTCGCGTGCGATGTCCTCGCCCGTGCGAATCTCCTGCGGGACCATGGAGAAGGCATAGGTGAACCGGTCGTTGGTGCCCATGCCCTGCAGCAGCACGAACACGAGGACGTTCAGCGCGATGAGGGTGTAGGTGACGTAGGGCGTGCGGATCCGCCCGGTGTTGTCGTCGCTGATCGGGAAGACCATGCGCGCATCTTACGACGAGACGGGCCCGGGGCGGTCACGCGGTCTCGTCGTCCACGAGCCGCTCGAGGAGCCTGATCAAGGCGCGCTGCTCCTGTGCCGACAACCGGGACAACGGCAGCGGCTGCCCCGTCATCCGCCGCAGCAGCTGCGCGCGAAGGCGCGAGCCGGTGGACGTGAGATCCAGCACCTTCACGCGGCGGTCGTCGGGGGATGGACGCCGCGCGACGAGGCCGCGCGCTTCCAGGCGATCCACGAGGCCGGTGACGTTCGACGCGTCGCACGACAGCGCCGAGGCGAGCCGGCTCATCGGCAGCGGCTGGCCGGGCTCGATCAGGTGGAGCACGTGGCACTGGACGGGAGACAGCCCGAACGCGTCGCCCCGCGACGGCAGGTGTCCCCGCTGGGCGAAGAAGACCCTCATCAGAAGCTGCCAGGCCCTGCGGGCATCCTGTTCCGCTCGCGTCACGGCGGTGATTATACTTCATGAACACAATAGTTGACATTCTCAACTAAACGCCCGATGATGATTCGACCATGAACAGGTTGCGCATCATCCCGCTGGACGACCAGGTGGCCTTCCCCGGCATGCCGGTGACGCTGCCGGTGGACGTAGGCACCGACACCCAGGTGCTGCTCGTGCCGCGGCAGGACGGCACCTACGCGAAGGCCGGCGTCGTGGCCGACGTGTCCGACCGGGTTCGACTCGCCGGACGCGGGATCGCCGTGACGCTGATGCCGCTGCACCGGGCCATCCCCGGCGCCGCCGCGGCGGACGCGGACGGAGTGCTCCGCGCCGACGTCGAGGCGCGGCCCGACACCGTCCCGGCAGGGATGCTCACCCGCGAGCTCGAACGGGAATACCGCGCTGTGGTCGACGAGATGCTCGAGCTGAGGGGCGACGATGGGCGCATCCGGGCGTTCGTTCGCTCGATCACCGAGCCGGGGCCGCTGGCCGACACGGCCGGCTACAGCCCGGATCTCAACTACGCCCAGAAACTGCAGCTGCTCGAGACCTTCGACGTGGTCGAGCGATTGAGCCTGGCGCTCCAGTTCCAACGCGAGCGCCTGGCGGAGCTCCAGGTGCGCAAGCGCATCCGCGACGACGTCGAGGACGGCGCGCAGAAGCAGCAGCGCGAGTACTTCCTGCGCCGGCAGATGGACGCGATTCGCAAGGAGCTGGGCGAGACCGAGGGCCCGGTTGCGGACGAATACCGCCAGAAGATCGAGAACGCCGGCATGCCGGAGTCCGTGCGGCAGCACGCCGAGCGCGAGCTGGCGCGCCTCTCGCAGATGGGCGACTCGAACGCCGAGGCGGCCACCATCCGGACCTATCTCGACTGGCTGCTGGCCGTGCCGTGGGCAAAGCGCTCGGACGAGCGGCTGGACCCGGTGCATGCTCGCGAGGTGCTGGACGCCGACCACGAGGGCCTGGACGACGTGAAGCGTCGCATCACCGAGTACCTGGCGGTCCGCAAGCTGCGGAGCGAGCGGGGCATGACCGACACCCGCCGCTCCGGCGTCATCCTCACCCTGATCGGGCCGCCTGGAACGGGCAAGACCTCGATTGGCGAGTCGATTGCCCGCGCCACGGGGCGGCAGTTCGTCCGGATGGCGCTCGGTGGCGTTCGAGACGAGGCGGAGATCCGCGGGCATCGCCGGACGTACATCGGCGCGATGCCGGGGCGGCTGGTGCGCGCGCTTCGCGACGCCGGCACCATGAACCCCGTGATCATGCTGGATGAAGTGGACAAGATCGGCGCCGACTGGCGCGGCGATCCGTCCGCGGCGCTGCTCGAGGTGCTCGACCCCGCGCAGAACCACGCATTCCGGGATCATTACCTCGACGTCGAGCTCGACCTGTCGCAGGTGCTGTTCATCGCCACCGCCAACGTGGCCGACACCATTCCCCCGGCGCTCTTCGACCGGATGGAAGTGATCCGCTTCGACGGCTACACCACCGAGGAAAAGGTGGCCATTGCCCGCGGGCACCTGTGGCCGCACCAGCTCGAGCGCAACGGCCTCCGCGCCGACGAAGTGACGATAGACGAGGCCGTGCTGCGTCTCATCGTCACCGATTACACGCGGGAAGCCGGCGTCCGGCAGCTCGAGCGCGAGCTCGGGACGCTGCTCAGGAAGACCGCCACCCAGATTGCCTCGGCAAGCCACGGCGCGCCGGTGGCGATCGACACGGCTGCGGTGCGCGACGCGCTGGGCCGCACGAAGTTCTTCCACGAGGCGGCGGTTCGCACGTCAGTGCCCGGCGTGGCCACCGGTCTCGCGGTGACCGGCGTGGGCGGTGACGTGCTGTTCGTCGAGGCAGCCTCGATGCCCGGTCAGGGCGGGCTCGTGCTGACGGGCCAGCTCGGCGACGTGATGAAGGAATCGGCGCGGATCGCGCTCACGTACGTGAAGAGCCACGCCCCGGCGCTGGGCATCGACGAGCGGGCCCTCGATGGGCGCGAGCTGCACGTGCACGTGCCGGCAGGCGCGATCCCGAAGGATGGGCCGAGCGCCGGTGTCACGATGGTCACCGCGATTGCGTCGCTGCTGACGCGGCGGCCTGTCAAGAACTCCATCGGCATGACCGGCGAAGTCACGCTGCAGGGCCGGGTGCTTCCGATCGGCGGCGTGAAGCAGAAGGTGCTGGCCGCACACGCGGCGGGCCTCACCGAGGTGATCATCCCCGAGCGCAACGAGCCCGATCTGGACGACGTGCCGGCAGAGGTGCGCGACCACATGCGCTTCCACGTCGTCGGCTCCGTCGATCAGGTCCTGGCGCTCGCGCTGGAACCCGCGGAACTGGCGAAGGCTGCGTAGCGTCCGTCACCGCGCCGGTCGCATGGACACCCCGCCGCCGTTGGCTCATGCGTGGCTCATACGGGGGTGCGGCCCTGGAGCACGCGGATCAGAACCACGGCGATCGGGAGGACGAGCAGGATGTGGGATGAACCCACCGAGCGTGTAGGATCTCACCATTCCAAGCAGCCACAGGACGACGAGCAGGACGAGAATCGTGGTCAGCATGGGGTCCTCGTGTTGGTGTCGATTTCTCTACAACCGTTCAGCCGTTGGTGCGGCGAGGGGAAGGGATGGCCTCCGCGCCCGCGTCGACCAGGTCCCGCGCCTCGGCCTCGAGGTTGTCTGCCGCGCGTTCGACGCGCGCGAGCAGGGTCTCGAGTCGGCTGGCCACGCGGTCGGCCAGGTCACGGTACCGGTCCGTCACCTGGTCGCGCAGCGCGCCCACCGACTCGCCGAGCTCCCCTCTCAACTCCGCGCCCGCCTTCGGCGCGTAGAGCAGTGCCAGCCCCGCGCCGACGACGGCCCCGGCCAGCAGGCCCGTGGCGAAACCAGACGATGTGCTCTTATCGTGATGAAACATGACGATCCTCCAGTGATGCAGTCTTCATAGGGTTGTTGGGCCGCGGGTCGCGGCGCTTCCAGTGTGCGAGGGCGCGTCCCGCCAGCTTGGCGGCGCCGGCCAGGAGCACGGTCTGCGGCTGTGCCACGGCGGTGGCCACTGTGCGCACGGCGTTGCCCGTGTCGAGCACGAGGTTGCCGGTGCGCTCGGCCACGCGGTCGACCGCGCGCGCGGCCGTCTTCACGTCGCGCGCCACCTCGTCGATCCGGTTGTGCAGTACCGCGAGCTGCTCGTCGGCCAGTTGCCGCGTGCGTTGCCACGCGATGTAGGCCCCGACGACCATCCCGATCAGCAGCATCGTCTGAAGGCTGGCCGCCACCGCCATCGCCACCAGGGCCCATTCAACTCTCGCTAGATCCACAGGCATTGAACGCTCCTGGTATAGGCATTTCGCATGGAACGTGCCAGCAGGTAACGCGCGGGAGCACCGATACAGAGCACGAGGGCGGGCAATGTCCTGCCGCGTTGTGGCATCGCGTTACCCATCCGTAGACGTCGCCTGACCCTGTCCATCCTGGTGTCACACCAGAGGCGGGTCGGTTTCACGCTCGAACTGCCGATGAGCCGCCAGCAGCCGCAGGAAGTCGTCGGCCGCCGCCTCCCCCGCCGCTGCGACGACGATGCCGGGGTCCGGGGTCCCCGATGACAGTGTGACCGGCACGTCGGCCGTGCTCATGAGCTGCTCTCCCGAGCCGAACACGAGCATTGGCTTGCAGTGCCGGTACTGGTCCCTGATGAACTCGAGCACGCGCCCGTCGGTGGCTAGGCGGTCGGTGGCGGCCCGGCCATCGGGCAGCACCACCGCGTCGAAGAGCACGGAGGGCGTGGCCTCGACGCTGCTGTCCACCGGCAATCGCTTCCCACCCGCAGTCGTGACAGCCGAGAGGTTGATACCGAGGAAGCGGGGCACCGCTCCCACCCCCTGCAACTCGTCGGCGAGCGCCATCAGCCGGTCGGCTTCCACGCCGTCGGCCACCAGGATGGCCACGCGCCGCGCCTTCACCGACCCATCGCCCCTCCGGGCGAACAGCGACAAGGCGGGCGACACCGCAACCTCGGGCTCGATGGGTGCAGCCTGGACCTTCGGCATGGGCTCGGGCAACTCGTCAATGCCGAGACCGCGCGCGACGGCCTGGGCCAGCTCCTCGGCCACGTTCCTGAGCGAGGCCACCATGCGCTCGCGAATGGCCGGGGTCTGCACGCGCGACAACTCGAAGCGGAACGCGTTGACGATGTGCGCCTGCTCGACAGGTGTCTGGCTCTGCCAGAAGAGCGTGGCCTGCGTGTAGTGGTCGGCAAAGCGTTCGGCTTTGCCGCGCACCTTGTGCTCCATCGCTTCGAGGGGCTCCCGCAGCGACACGAAGCCGGCGGCGCCCGCCTGGAACGGGCACCCGCCACCGAGCGAGTTCGGCTCGTACGACACCCGACCGCGGTGAATCGTCTGCCGGTGCATGCCGTCACGCTGGTGGTTGTGCACGGGCGCGATCGGCGCGTTGACGGGAATCTCGTGGAAGTTCGGCCCTCCGAGTCGCGAGATCTGCGTGTCCGCGTACGAGTGGATGCGCCCTGCGAGGAGCGGGTCGTTCGTGAAATCGATGCCGGGCACGATGTTGGCGACGCAGAACGCCACCTGCTCGGTCTCGGCAAAGAAGTTGTCGGGGTTGCGGTTGAGCACGAGCCGGCCAACCGGCGTGATCGGCACGAGCTCTTCCGGCACCAGCTTCGTCGCGTCGAGCACGTCGAACGTGAAGCCTTCGGCCTGCTCTTCCGTGAAGATCTGGACACCCAACTCCCACTCGGGATAGGCGCCGGCCTCGATGGCCTCCCACAGATCGCGCCGGTGGAAATCCGGGTCGGCACCCGATATCTTCACCGCTTCATCCCACACCAACGAGTGGGTGCCGGCTTTCGGCGTCCAGTGGAACTTGACGAAGTGCGACTCGCCGTGTTCGTTCACCAGACGGTAGGTGTGCACGCCGAAGCCCTGCATCGTGCGATAGCTGCGCGGGATGGCCCGGTCGGACATCGCCCACATCAGCATCGCGGTGCTCTCGGGCATCAGCGACACGAAGTCCCAGAAGGTATCGTGAGCCGACGCCGCCTGCGGCATCGCGAAGTGCGGCTCGGGCTTGGCGGCGTGCACCAGGTCGGGGAACTTCATCGCGTCCTGGATGAAGAAGATGGGGATGTTATTGCCCACCAGGTCCCAGTTGCCCTCGTCCGTGTAGAACTTGACCGCGAACCCCCGCACGTCGCGCGCGGTGTCAGTGGAGCCGCGCTCGCCCAGCACCGTGGAGAACCGGACGAAGACTGGCGTCTGCTTGCCAGCCTCGCCGAACACCGATGCCCGCGTGTAGCGATCGAGCGGCGCCAGGCACTCGAAGAACCCGTGCGCGGCCGATCCGCGGGCGTGCACGATACGCTCCGGGATCCTTTCGTGGTCGAAGTGCGTGATCTTCTCGCGGAGGATGAAGTCCTCGAGGAGCGTGGGACCCCGCAGGCCAGCCTTGAGAGAGCTCTGGTTGTCGGCCACGAGCACGCCCTGGTTGGTCGTGAGGCGGCGACCCGATGCGTCCGCGCGCACGCGGTCGAGCGAGCCGATGGTGCTGTTCTCTCCCGCCGGCGCGCTGCTTCCCACCTTGTCGGACCGGTTCGCCTCGGTGACGGTGCTGGCGCCAGCCAGGGCGTCGCTCGGCTCGATACACGGGCCTTCAGGCGGATGGGCCGCATCCGCACCATATTCATTGGCCTTGATTGGGTTGAACGGCATGCCCGCCGCCAGCTCGCCAGCGGCGGCTACCTTCGTGGCGAGGTCGTCACCGCTGCCTCCAGGGGGCGCCGAGGCGGCCGCCCCACTGACCGTCGCCCGGCTGCGGCGCACCTCCGCGCCCTTGCGGTCGCGCTTGGCAGGCTCGCGATCTTGGGCCCGCGCGTGCCCAGTCTGGGTCGTCGTCTTCCTCGTCTTCTTCATCGGTACGCTCCGCCAGCCACTACGCATCAACCGTGCCGTAACGGCCGCCCGCGGCAGGCGCGAGCGGCCGTCGGTGCTGGCTCAGAGGTCCGAGGTATCCCACGAGCACAACTTGAGCATCCCGTCGTCTTCGATGAAGTACGCGATGAGCAACACCGAGCGACCCGCGGACGTCCACGGCCAGGTCGCCGATGTCATACCGTTCCTCGCCGGCGCAAAAGTCGCGGCGTTGGGATCGGGAAGCGGCGACGGCGCCGGCGGCGGCGAACAGCCTGGAGCGATCACGTCCCAACGAATCGCGGGACGGCTCGGCGTCCCCTCGGACGGCGCCTCGCCACCGGGCGCGCCGTCATCAGGCGCTCCGCCAACAGGAGATTGTGAGGCGCGAGACTCCGAGACGCGCGCCTCCGCCACCGGCGTGGGTGACGTGGGAGAACCGGAACATCCGGCGGCGAACATCGCCGCAGTAAGAAGAATGAATCGCATGGCCACCTCCAGTAGTGTCGGTGGCCTGTAGTTCAGAACTCGTACCAGGTGGATGTGGTATCCGGCTGCTCATTTCATGGCGCGTGCGTGCCACGATGGGCTGTGGCAGAGCCCTTGCAGTCTCCAAGCGGTCATGCATGTCGCGCGTCTACTGTCTGAAGCATACGGACACTGGACCGCCGACCGCATTCCCCAGACTGCGGCGGCCCTGGCGTACTACACGGTCTTCTCCATCGCGCCGCTGCTGCTGATTGCCATCGGCATCGCGGGCCTGGTGCTCGGTGAAGACAATGCGCGCGCGCAGATCTTGTCGCAGGCCACGGCGCTCGTGGGCGAGCGCAGTGCGGGGACCGTTGAACGGATGATGGGCGACGGCGACGAGGCACAGCGGCGCGGCTTCGTCAGCACGATCCTGGGATTCGCGACGCTGCTCGTCGGCGCGGTGGGCGTGCTCGCGCAGCTGAAGTCGGCGCTCAACACCGTGTGGAACGTGGAGACCGGCAGGCTGTCATGGTCCGAGATGGCGAGTCAATACCTGGGCAACTTCGCGCTGGTGCTCGCCACCGGCTTCCTGCTGCTCGTCTCGCTGATCGTCTCGGCCACCATCGGCGCGATGACGGCTGGGCTCCGATCCTGGCTGGCGGGCCCCGACGGACTGTGGATCGTCATCGACGGCCTGGTGGGGCTCGCGCTGGCCACCGCTATCTTCGCCGTCATCTTCAAGGCCGTGCCCGACGCCGATGTGCGCTGGAACGACGTCTGGGTGGGCGCGGTGTTCACGGCCGTGCTCTTCACCGTGGGCCGGTTGGCGCTCGGCTGGTACCTCGGCCGAGAGGGCGGCGATTCCGCGTACAGCGCAGCCGGATCCCTTCTCGCACTCCTGGCCTGGGTGTATTACTCGTCGCAGCTCGTGCTGTTCGGTGCCGAGTTCACCTTCGTGTACGCGAGCCACCATGGGTCGCGTCGAAGCGACGCTGCCGCGCGTGTGCCAGCCGATCAGGACAACGCCACCACCCGGCGATCGTAGGCTGCCCCCTCGACGGCGTCGGCCAGGAACTTGGCGTCCTTCGCATGAGCGGCACGCTGTACTGCCGCTCGGAGTTCACTGCCCCGTGGGGCCTCGACTTGCCCGTTCACCGACTGCCTCATGTTCCACGTCGTCACGGCCGGCGAGTGCTGGCTGGAGGTTGCGGGGGTGGACCCGTGCCGGCTGCAGACGGGAAGCTTCGCGCTGGTGCCGCACGGCCGCGGTCCGCCTGGCCAGCGAGGCCGGCGCCCATCGGCCTGTTCGATGCGCCGACCGAGCGCGTGAGCGAGCGCTGCGAGATCCTGAGGCACGGGGGCCGGCGGTCAAACCCGCGACGCTCACCTGCGGCGCGGTCCGCTTCGATCACCCGGCCGCGGCCGACCTTGGTGCGGCTCCTTTCTCCGGTGATCACGGTCGATGCCTGGCGCGATCCGGAGATGGAATCGGTGCAGACCACGCTGCGCTTCATGGCCGCCGAGGCGTGAGAGCTGCGAGCGGGTGGCGAGACCGTCATCACGCGTCTGGCCGACATCCTGGTGATCCAGGCGGTGCGATGCTGGATGGCACGCGACCCGGGCGCGCAGGCGGGATGGCTCGGCGCGCTACGCGACCCACAGATCGGCCGGGTGATCCGGACTGTGCATCGCGAGCCCGGCCATCCGTGGACCGTGGCCTCGATGGCGCGCGAAGCGAACCTGTCGCGCTCGGCGTTCTCCGCCCGCTTCACGGCGCTCGTCGGCGAGCCCGCCATGCGGTGGGTGGCGCGGTGGCGGATGAACGTGGCGTGCGCCGCCTTGGGGGACGGCCGGATCACCGTCGCGGCACTCGCCGATCAGCTTGGTACGAGTCGGAGCCGCCCTCGCCCGGGCCTTCAAGCGCGGCACGGGTCGATGGCCCGGCGAGGCGCGACGCCGGGCGACGTGGCAACGAGACTTGGTTCCAGCAGGCCTCTTCCGGAGGCCGCGCCTGTCGGCTCGCGCGTCAGCGCTTCTTCGTCACACGCTTGCCGGCCAGGCGCCAGAACTGCGCCTCGCTGAGCAGCGTGATGCGCACGCCCTTCTCGCGCAGGCGCTTGATCTCCATCAGCTTGAGGCCGCCGTCCCTCCCCGCGGCCTGCCGCGGGTTCGGCCGGCCTCGCACCAGGACCGTCGTCTGGGCCGACGTGCCGGTGTGGACGATGGCGCCGGCCCGCCGCGCGGCCTTTGCGGCGTCCGCCCTGGGCACGCTGAGGATGCCGGTGAAGGCCAGGTGCACGCCCTTCAGCGACTTCACCGCGCCCACCCGCATCCGGACGGGCGCCTGCTCGAGTGCGTGGATCAACTCGTCCGCGCTCTCGTAGCGCTTGCGGCGCTCACCGATGCACCGGTACACGATCTCCTTCAGCTGGTCGCTGCAGTCGAGCGTGCGCACCTCGGGCGTGCGCACGCGACGGGTGGCGTCGCCCTTCACGAGCATCCCCAGGAGCTGGCCCACCTGGTAGACATCGTCCCTCGCCTGCCATTTCGGCACCGCGCCGTCGAAGATGTCGCTCGGCGCCATCAACGGATTGAGCGTCCGCGCGGTGATGCCACGCTGATCGCTCTGCTGCCGGACGATGCCGAAGTCGCCGAGCTTGAGGCGATAGCCCTCGCAGACGAAGACGTTCAAGGGGGTGAGATCGCGGTGCAGCAGCTGGCCACGATGCAGCTTGCCGAGCACGTGCAGGATGCCGGCGATCTCCTTCCGTACCGTGGCCTCGCGCCACGGTTTCCGGTGTCGCGCGAGATAGGCGCTCAGATCGCCGTGGGGGGCGTATTCCATGGCCAGGCAGTACAGGGCGCGGCCGGCGCCATCCATCACCGGGAACGGGTCGAACACGCGAACGGCGCGCGCGTGATCCTGCAGGAGCTGGCCGAAGTACGCTTCACGCAGCCAGCCATCGAGGCGCGTGCTCACCTTCACGCACACGGTGTCGGGCACGGTCGTCGACGGCCCCACGCGGGTGGCGAGGAACACCTGGCCGAAGCCGCCCTGCCCGAGCATCCGCCCGATGCGATACGACAGTCGCGATTCGACGCTGTGGACCATCTGGCCGGTGCCCAGCAGCGCGAGCGTGGAGCGGTCCCCGGGAAGAGTGGCGGCCCTCGTCGTGGCACTGGTGTTCGATCGCGGCATGGGAAGGCATCAGGATAACGCCTCCCGCCTACTGCGAGCGAAGGGCCTGCATGGGATCGGTGCGGGCCGCCCGCATGGCCGGCAGCAGGCCCGCGCCAACGGCCACGGCGGCAAGCAGGACCACGGAGAGTCCGACGACGACGGGATCGTAGCCGTCGAGGCCGAAGAGCAAGGACCGCACGGCCGTGCCGAGCGCCATTGCCGCCGCCAGGCCGAGGACACCGCCGACCATCGTCATGCGCGCGACCTGCCACAGGATCAAGGCCCGGACCTGCCCGGGGGCGGCGCCAAGCGCCATCCGAAGGCCGAACTCGCGCGTGCGTTGTGCCGTGGTGTACGCCAGCACGCCGTAAAGGCCAAGCGCCGCCATGAGCGTGGCGAGCACCGCGAACGAGGCGGAGAGGAGGCTGATCATCCGATCCAGGAACACGTTGTCGCGGACCTGTTCCGGCATGGTCATCAAGTCGCGCACCGGGACAGCCGGATCCTGCTCGGCCACCACGCGCGGAAGCGCCGCGAGCAGCGCCTCGGGGGGCTGGGCGCTGCGCACGTAGAAGTACGCGGCGAACAGCGCCGCGTTCTGACGATAGGGCCGATAGACCAGCGCGGGCACCTCGCCCTTGACGTCGTTGTACTTCGCGTCGCGCACGACGCCGACGATCTCGGTGTCCGTGGGGCCGCTTCTCCCGTCGCCGATGTGCACGCCGACCGCTGACGATCCCAGGTTGAACTTCCGCACGAAGGCTTCGTTCACGATGGCAACCTTCGCCGCCGTGGCGTTGTCGGCCGCCGTGAAGTCGCGCCCCACCAGCATCGTCATGCCCATCGTCCTGAAGAATGCCGGGCCAATCTGGTGGAAGCGCACGTTGACGTCCGCGTCGGGGCCGCCGCCAAATCCCTGCACCGCCACGTCACCGCCGGTGGTCTGGCCCGAAAGCACACGCACGAGCGACGCCGACGCGGAGGTAACCCCCGGCAGCGCGCCCAGCCGGTCCTCGAGCTGCTCGAGGAAGGCCCGCGTGCGCTCGGGCGAATAGCCTTTCATCCCCGGCGCCACGGCAAAACTGACGACTTGCTCGGTACTCAAACCGAGGTCCACGCGGCTCACGTTCGCGAGGCTGCGGACGAAGAGGCCGGCCGACACCAGCAGGGCCATGGCCAGCGCAATCTGCGCCGTCGCGAGGCCCGTGCGAAACCAGGCGGCCTTCCGGGCGCCGCTCGGTTGGCCGGACTGGTCCTTGAGCGTGGAGAGGACGTCGGGCCGCGTGCTGTGCAGCGCCGGCGCCAGCCCGAACAGGAGCGCGGCCGCCAGCGCCAGGCCCCCGGAGAACAGCAACGCCCGCCAGTCGAGCGCGAAGGCCACCACGGTTTCGGACGCCTGCGTCGGCATGAAGAGTGCCACGGTCGCCAATGTCCACCGGGCCACCAGCAGCCCGCCCAATCCGCCCAGCACGGCCAGCACGCTCGATTCGGTCAGCAGCTGGCGAACGAGCTGCCAGCGGCTGCCGCCGATCGAAAGGCGCACGGCCATTTCGCCCGCGCGCCCCGCGGACCGCACCAGCAGCAGGTTCGCGATGTTGGCGCAGGCAATCAGCAGCACGACGGCCGTGACGGCCAGCAGGAGCGTGAGGGGCGCAGACATCACGGCGTGCATGCCGCTCTGCCCCCGCGCGCCCTCGGCCACCGTCACGAGCCTCGAGCGGAAGCGCGACATCACCAGGTCGCTGACGCCGAGCTGAAGCGGGGCTTCGACCTCGTTGAGGATCCGCGTGTATGGCACGTTGATCGCCGTCCGCGCGTGCTCGATTGTCACTCCTGGCTTCAGCCGGGCAAAGGCGTACACCCAGTATCGGCGGCGGTTCTCGAGCGAGTTCGCCCACGACTGGGACCCCGGCTGGAGGCGGTCGCGGAGGGTGATGGGCAGGAAGACGGATGGGCGGATGCCGAGGGTCGTGCCGGCGAAGCCGCGCGGCGCCACGCCGACAATCGTCACCGCATGGTCATTCACGAGCAACGACTGGCCGAGGACGCCTGGGTCCGCGCCCAGCTCGTTGCGCCAGTAGTCGTCGCTGAGGATCGCGACTTCCGTCCCGGCGACGACATCATCGTCTGCAGGAACGATGAGCCGGCCGATCGCGGGAACGAGCCGAAGCACGGGGAAATAGCTGCCCGACACGAACATCGCCGTGGCCCAGGCGCCGGCCGGGCGGCCTGGCGAGACGATCGTCACGTCCACGGCACGGTGCGCCGCCATGGTTACGGTGTCGGCGGTGAGGCGCTCGAGGTCCCGGTACATCGGGTAGCTGAACACCTCGGCGCAGCCCCCGGCCCGGTTGCAGTTGTCGCCGCCGGGCTTGGGGCCTGGCGCGCCCAGGTTGACCAGCGCGCGGGCGTCGGGTACGGGCAGGGGACGCATCAGCGTCTGCTCGAACATCGAGAAGATGGCGGTGTTGGCGCCAATACCTAACGCGAGCGTGAGGATGGCGACGAGCGAGAGGCCAGGGCTGCGCCAGAGCAGCCTCCACCCGAAGGCGAGATCGCGCCTGAGGTCCTCGGCCCACACCGCCAGGCGGTAACGCCGCTCGATCGCGGCATCTACGCGGACACACACCAGGGCGCCCGCGGTCCGGTCGCCGAACTCGCGCGCGGCCTGAGCGCGCGCGGCGGCTTCGGTCATGCCTCTCTCCACGAGCTCCGCGGTCCGCATGTCGAGATGAAACTGGAACTCCTCGTGGACGTCCGACCTCACCTGGTCGCGCGTGCGGAACGGGAAGCGGAAGACGCGCTTGATGCGGGAACGATGCACGGGCTCACCTCAGGCGGTCTCGATGACCTTGAAGACCGCTTCCGCGTATTGACGCCACGCCGACACCTCGGTGCGCAGCTGCCGGCGGCCCACCGGCGTGAGCGCGTAGAACTTGGCGCGCCGGTTGTTCTCCGAGAGTCCCCACTCCGAGGCGATCCAGCCCCGCGCCTCGAGACGGTGCAGCGCCTGATAGAGGGCGGCGTCCTCCATGGACAGCACGCCGTCGGTGCGCCCGCGGACCCATCGGGATACGGCATAGCCGTGGGCGGGACCCTGCTGGAGGGCCCGGAGGATGAGGAGATCCACGGTGCCCTGCAGCAGGCTCAATGTGGTGTGGCTCACGTTGCGGTTTGGACGACACCGCGCGGGGGATTGTTCCCCTTAGGACGTGAGGGGAATGGAGCCCCTCCCGGCTCGACCGACCACCTTGTTCAAAAGTGAACAGCCTTCCGCGTGCCGTCGAATCCACACTTCGGCGACCGACGGAGACAGACCATGATCAAACACGCACGCATTCAGGCGGTTCTCAACCGCTTTCGCCCTATCCTCCAGGCCGACGGCGTCGACATCGAGCTGGTGGACGTCCGCGCGGGCGTGGCCAGCGTTCGCCTCACCGGGCTGTGCGGTCGGTGCGCTGCCGCCCCCCTCACAGTCCACGATGGACTGAGCGAGATCCTTCGCGACGAGATTCCCGGCTTCGGCGAGTTGCGCCTTGTGTGACAGGAGATCCCGAGCGCGGAGCATGCCCTTCTGCTGTCGAGCGATGGGGAGCACGTACCGAGTCGGAGGCGCGCGCAGCCCTCGATCTCGATCCCGACCTCGCGGAGGCGCACCTCGCCCGGGCCGCGGTCGCGCGCAAACGTGAGTTCGACTGGAACGCCACCATGGAGGCCAGCCGGCGTGCACTGGTGTTGAACCCGAACCTCGACCAAGCGCGCTTCTTCATGGCCGCCGCCTACTATCACCTCGGCTACATGGAAGAGGCCCTCATCGAGATGAGGAAGGGCCGAAGCCTTCACGGGGCCGACGTTGTGGAACCTCTGCGCATCGAGGCGCTGGTCGCGTTGTTCAGCGGAAACTTCGTTCCCGCCCGGGTGCACCTCGCGGAGGTGAGCCGCCTGAGCAGCCAGGCGATCGGCGACACCTACCTCGCGCTGGCGGACTACTACTCGGGGAGCGTGGAGCGTGGGCGGAAGATGCTCGAGGCACTCGCGACGCACACTTCGCCATCCACGGCGTCGCGCTCGGGCGCCGCGCTGGCTGGCATCCTGGCCGCCCAGGGAGACACCGACGCCGCCCGGGCGCACGTGGACCGCGTCCTGGCTCGCGAGTACCGCGACCATCACGTCGCGTACAGCCTCGGCGCGGCGTACATGCAGCTCGGCAACATCGACGAAGCGGTTCGATGGCTGAGGACCGCCGCCGACACCGGATTCCCGTGCCTTCCGTGGTTCGAACGCGACCCCCTGCTGGAGCCCGCTCGGCGCCGCCAGGAATTCACGGATCTGCTCATCTACGTCCGGTCCCGCCGGGAGTCGGCTCTTTCGAAGGTGAACTGAGAAAGACCGGCGGCCGGCGAAGGTGGACGCGCGCCAGCCCAAGTGAGTGCGTCTGGCGAGGGTACCGCGCACGCCGCCACAGACCGACTCGGTCTGACTATCGCCGGGTCGAGAACCTCGCGCGGCGCCGTCGGTCTACTTCCCGCTCAGCTCGTCGTAGATGGCCTGCACCGCCGCCTTCAGGCGCGTGGCCTCGTAGCCCTGGTACTTGCTCATCCACGCGGTCTCGGCCGCGGCCTGGTCCACCGTCTTCCCCGCCTTGTGAGCCGCCGCCGTCTGGGTGAACAGTTCGGCCGTGAATTGCTGGAACAACGCCAGATCCTTCCATGCGGCCACCGGCTGGTGCCCGCCGATGACCGTGTCCACGTTCTTCACGGTGTCGAGGACCTTCTTCAGCGACTGCGGCCACTCGCGGCCGCTGCCGCCGTTGCCCCTGTCGATGAACGGCGCGTCCTTCCACGGGAACATGTCCCCCGCCTGCATGGTCCTGAGCGCGGTATAGACGACGAACGTGTCGCCGTTCGTGTGGCCGGGGCCGAAGTAATAGAGGTCGATCTGATCCTTGCCCGACCCGAGCGTCAGCTTGTCCTTGTAGGTGCGCTTCGGCAGGAACTGCGCCTTGTCCCCCTTGAAGGCGTCCATGCGCGCCATGTTCGCCTTGGTGTTCTCGTGCACCACGCTGTCGACAGAGGCGCCGAAGAACTCGTTGCTGCCGGTGTGGTCGCCGTGCGTGTGCGTGTTGATGATGGTGGTGACGGGCTTGTCGGTCACGGTCTTGATGCGGTCCAGAAGCGCCTGGCCCCACCCCGCCAGCTTGGTGTCCACGACGACCACGCCCGTGTCGGTGACGAACACGCCCGTGTGGCCGCCGGCAAAGGTCTCGCGCGGCAACGGGGTTGCGCCGGTGATGATGTAGAGGTTGTCCTTGACCTTCTCGATCTTCGTCGCGGCCAGCGCGGCCGCCGACGGCGACGCGGGCGGCGCCTGGGAGGCGGCAACGGCTATCGAGAACCCGCCAATGGCGGAGATCAGGCCGATGGTCATTCCTCGTCTCATGAGTTGCCTCCCGAACCCTGTGTGAATGGCCGCGCTCCGGGCACGGCGGTCCCAGATTCTAGCAGCCCGCGGACGCGACCCGGCAGTGTTTTGTCCGGCGCGAGCCTTACCGCCACCGCAACGGCCGCACCGCCCCCACGGCCACCGCACTCAACCGGCCCGTTGCCTGGCCCGTGCTCTTACGCTACCCTCCCGGGAACGTGGCGGACACCCCCCACCATGAGGACGAGGGTCGGGACCCTTCGAGAGCGCTCAGCAACCTGCTGCTGGATCTCTCGGTGGCGGTGCACAAGCACGCCATGTACCCCAGGGGCCATCCCGCGCTCGCCTCGGTCGCGACGGGTGTCCTGCAGCGCACGGCGCCGCTGTTCGCCGAACGCGAGCAACTGGCGATCGGGGTAGCGCGGCGGCAGCTGATCATCGAAGGCGTGGCCAGCGACCCGGCCAACCCCGTGCTGTGCCGCCTGGCCGAATGCCTGCACGCACACCACCTGGGCGCGGTGAGCCTGCTGCGGGGGCTCCACGCGGACGAGCTCGGCGAGCTGCTGCTCCTGCTGGCCGTGGACCCCGAACAGGGCGGCGCCATCGGCCTCGCGCCCGCGGAGCAGCGGCCAGCGTGGCCGCACGTGCGCCTTCATCCCCTCACGTTCGACCGCCTGGCCATCGTCAGGTCAGACACCGACGACGGGAAGTCGTCCGGCGACCGCGCGCTGGGCGCCGAGCTGTGGCTCGGCCTGGCGCAAGCCGCGCTGGCCGGTCCGCAGGCGGAGACCGACACGTTGGATGCCAACCCTGAAGTGCTCGCGCGCGCCATCGACGAGCGCGCCGGCGCCCAGGCCTACGACCAGGTGATCGCCGGGTACCTGCTGCAAATCGCGCAGGCCCTCAGAACCGCCAGCGGCACGGAGGTCGACGTGCTGCGCGCTCGCACGTCGCAGCTGATCGCGGCACTGCAACCCTCCACCCTCAGGCGACTCGTCCGGACCAGCCGCGCGGAGAGCGGGCCGCACGAGTTCGTGCGCGATGCGGTCCACGGTCTTCATGTCGAGGCCGTGCTCGAGATCCTCAAGGCCACGGCCGACGTGAGCGGCGAGACGATCTCGCATGGCCTCATCCGGATGCTGACGAAGCTGGCCGCCCACGCCGAATCGAGCGCCCAGGCAGTGCGCCTGGAAGCCGACGATGCCGTGCGGAGCCAGGTGATCCGGCTGCTGGCCGACTGGAAGCTCGCGGATCCCAATCCCGAGTCGTACGGGCGACTGTTGCTGCAGCTGGCCACCTCCGATCAGGAAGGCGAGCGCCCGGTCGACGAGGGCGAGCTGGACCCGTCGTTGCGGCTGGTGCAGATGGCGCTGGAACTGGGCGAGATGGGGCCGCTAGCCGCGAAGGCGCTCCAGCGCCAGATCGACGCGGGCGCCATCGGCGCGCTGGTCGCGCTGGTCGCGCAGGCACCGGCGGAGGCTGGCGCCGCCGCCCTGGCGGTCCGGAAGCGCCTCGCCGCGCCGGGCACGCTGGCGCGCCTGCTCGCCAACGAGCCTGTGGATTTCGCCACGCTCGATCAGCTGCTGCCCTGGCTGGAGGCCGAGGGCTTCGAGCCGCTGCTCGATGCGCTGGCCAACGCCGGGAGCCGCGTGACCCGCCGTCGCCTGCTCGATCGGCTGGTGCGGGCGCCCCAGGATCTCTCTTCGATGATCGTCACCAGGCTCTCGGATGAGCGTTGGTTCGTGCAACGGAACATGCTGCTGCTGCTCGAGCGCACCGGGCGCGTGCCGGCCGGATTCTCGGCGGCGCCCTGGATGACTCACACCGACTGGCGCGTGCGCTACGAGGCCGTCCGCCTCGACCTGGCCAATCCCGACCTGTGCGATGCGGCTATCCGGTCGGCGCTGGCCGATGGCCAGCCTCGGGTGATCGGGCTGGGCCTGGGCGCGCTTCAGCAGTCGTGTCCGGCAGACCTGGCCGACCTCGTGGCCACGATTGCAGCCGACCCGTCCCGGACCGAGGAGATGCGCGTGCTGGCCGCAGGAGCGCTCGGGGCCTGCCCCCATCCGGCGGCGCTTTCGACGCTGGTGGCCCTGGTGGATGGCGGGCACACCCTGCTCGGACGGCCCCGGCTCGCGCCGGCCTCTCCCCTGTGCCTCGCCGCGCTTCGCGCCCTCGCGCGACAGTTCCCGAAGGACAGCACGGCCGAGCCGTACCTGAAGCTCGCGCGTTCTTCCTCCATCGAGGGCGTGCGCTCGACGGTGGCGCCGGAGGCCTGATGAGCGATCCGGTCCGCTTCCTGCACGCCTTCGCGCAGGCCCTGTCGGTGATGACGCTCTATCCCGAGGGACACCCGTCACGCGAGCGGGTCGTCGACGTGGCTTTCGAGGAGCTCGACACGCTGTGCTCTGGCGGCCCGCTGCCCTGCTTCACGTTCCTCGAAGACGAGGTGATCCTGGGGCACCAACGGCTGCGCGACATGCGCGGTTGGGAATGGGCGGCCCGGCTGGCGGAGGTCGGCGTCGGACGGCTCGAGTTCGAACGGCCGCTGTCCCGCGACGAATTCGACGGCCTCCTCGAGGAGATTCAGGCGCGGCTCACCCCATCGACAGGCGAGACGTCTGCCAGGCGCCAGATGCGCCACCTTGGCGTGCGTTTCGGCGCCGTCGGCCTCGACGTCGAACCGGTGCCGATACCCGAACGGATCCTGGCCGCTCCGCGGGAGCTGACCGACGAGGTGGACACGCTGCACTGGATGCAGTCGGAGGTCGGCGCGGGTCGCGGGATCCCGATGCTCGAAGCCGAAGCGGTCGTGCGCTCGCTGTCGATCGCCATGCGTGCCGACAGCGGACTGCTGGTGCCGCTGCTGCAGCTGAAGGAGTTCGACCAGTACACGACCACGCACTCCGTCAACGTGTCGGTGCTGGCCATGGCGCTGGCGCAGTCGCTCGGCCTCACGCCGCGTGAGGTCCGGGCCATGGGCGTATCGGGCCTGCTGCACGACGTGGGCAAGACCTCGATTCCGCTGGAACTGCTCACCAAGCCCGGCAGGCTCAACGACGAGGAGCGGGCGATCATGAACCGTCACCCTGTCGACGGCGCGCGGCTCATCATGCAGGGACACGCCGACCTCGAGCTGGCCGCCGTCGTGGCCTACGAGCACCACGTCATGCTGGATGGCGGAGGCTACCCGCGACTGCACTTCGACCGCGGTTGCGCCTTCGGGAGCCGCCTGGTCCACGTGTGCGACGTGTACGACGCGCTCAGCACGAAGCGGCCGTATCGCGATGCCTGGGCCCAGGATAAAACCCTGGCGTACCTCGAGGAGCGAGCCGGCACGGAGTTCGACTCCGATCTGGTGAGCGTCTTCACGCGCATGATTCGCCTGGGGGACGCGCAGATACTTCAGCTCGACGCGGCGGGTGTGCCGTCCATCACCGACGGTACGCCATCCGATAGATGAAGCCCTTGTTGTCGTCCGACACGTAGAGTGCGCCATCGGGTCCCGTGATGATCCCGCGCGGCCGTCCCGACACCACGCCGTCCTTCAGCCAGCCCGTGGCGAAGTCGTCGCTTGCGACCGGCTTCCCGTCTTCCATGCGCACGCGGATCACCTTGTAGCCGCTCTTCACCGAACGTGCCGACGAGCCGTGCAGCGTGACGTACATCGTCCGGTATTCCTCGGGAAAGCTGGTGCCCGTGTAGAACGTCAGCCCGAGAGGCGTGGTGTGCGCGGGGAGCTCGAGCGCCGGAGGCACGGCGGTGGCGGCATCGACCGCGCGTGGCGCGCCCGCGATCTCGGGCACGTGGCTCTCCACGGTCCGTCCGTAAAAGAACGGGAAGCCGTAGTGCCGGCCGTCTTCGATGAGGTTGATTTCCTCGGGCGGCACATCGTCGCCGAGCTGCTCCTGCCCGGTGTCGGTGGCCCACAGCCTGCCCGTGCGGGGATCCCAGTCGAGGCCCACCGCGTTGTGCAATCCCGCCGCGAAGGTGCGGCCGTTGCGGCCGTCGGCGTCGAACACCTGGATGGTGGTCCGGCGCGGGTCGCCTTCGATGCACACATTGCACGACGAGCCGATGCCGACGTACAGGCGGCCGTCCTTGCCGAACAGGATGGATCGGGAGACGTGCATCGCGGGCATCGAGGTCGGCAGCTCGACGAAGTTCTCTGGCTGCCCAACCGGCGCCCCGTTCGTCCAGCGCACGCGAACGACGGCGGGGGTCGTTCCGACGTAGAGGTATCCGTCCCGGAACGCGAGGGTGTGCGCGTTGGTCAGGCCGCTCAACACGACCCGCGGCTCCGCGCGGCCGTCGTGGTCCGCATCCGGCAGCGCCACCACGTCGCCGCGGCGCGCGAGGTGCAGCGTGCCCTCGGGGCTCACCGCCATCATCCGTGCTCCCTGGAGGTCGGCGGCGAAGACCGTGATGTTGAACCCCGGCGGCACGCGCAGATCGGTCAGCGGCGCGGCGGCGGGCGCCGACGACTGCGCCGGCGTCGCATCTGGCGCCTGGCCACGTGCGACGGGCGGTGCAGCCACGGCAGCGATGACGCCTGCGATGACGAGGATGCCAGCGGTGCGGGACGCGGCTGGAGTGGTCATGCTCGAAGTGTATCCGCACCCAGGCCGGGCCTTAGAATGCCGCCATGCTCGCCACCGAACTCGCCTCGCTCTACACCCGCGAT
>DAIRFN010000027.1:0-25971 GCA_036795065.1 Vicinamibacterales bacterium | reverse complement strand
GTCGCGGATCATCGGCAGCGGGTCGGTGGGCGACGCCCAGCTGATGGTGTCGGTGTAGACGCACGAGTAGTTGTACGAGCAGCCGCCCGCCTGGTCCACGTTCTCGATGCAGAGCTGCATGGACGGGATCGGCGTCTCGCCACCAAACTTCTCCGCATAGATCTGATCGAACGAAGTGCCCGCGTAGACGTCCGAGCCCTGCGTCTGCTTCGGGCGGGCCTGCGTGAGGAACACGGCGGCCGAGCGGAAGTGGTCCGCGCCGATCTCCGGGGGCAGGAACGCCTCCGCGTTGCGGCAGTCGATGTTGCTGACGATGGTCAGATAGTCGCGATACGGCTCGAGCGACCGGAGGCTGGTCGGCGAGAGGTCGAAGGCGCTGCCGGTCGCCGCGGGCGACCACATGTGCTGCTTGAGGCCGTACGCGGTGCTGCCGGCCGCGCCATGGACCATCTCCATGGCAATCAGGCGCACGGGCTTGCGGCGCGCCTGCGCTCGCACGGCGCCTGCAGGCACCATCGCGTCGAGGAACGGGAGCGCGATGGCGACCCCGAGGCCCCGGAGCATCATGCGGCGGGACAGGTGCTGACGCGTCATGAACATGTTCGAATCCCCGATCCCGTCACTGCCTGCCCGCCGCCGTCGTCGTCAGGCCGGGCGCCGTCTCCGGCACCCGCGCGCGCTGAAAGGCGGGGCTCTCGATGACCCCCGCCAGGAACGCGCTGATGCGATAGTCCTTCGCCGCGGCATCGCGGATGATCCGGCGCACCGTCGGCATGTCCGAGGCCTCGACCCGGCGTCCGAGCGCGTAGGTCATCAGGCTCTCGGTGAAGCTCTGGAGGAACGCGTCCTTGTGCCGCAGCACCGCATCCCGCAGTCCGCCGGGCCCGTCCACCGTGCTGCCGTCGAAGAGCGTCCCCGCGGCGTCCACCGGCGCCGTGCCGTCCTTGAGGCGCCACCGCCCGGTGGCGTCGAAGTTCTCGAGCGCCAGCCCCATCGGATCGATCACCCGGTGGCACGACGTGCACGCGGGGTTGCTGCGGTGCTGCTCCATCCGCTCGCGCACCGTGAGCTGACGCCCGGAGGCGTTGGTGCCCTTGGTTTCTTCCAGGGCCGGCACGTTGGGCGGCGGCGGGGGCGGCGGCGTGCCCAGCAGCACCTCCATCACCCATTTGCCACGCATGACGGGCGACGTGCGGTCGGCGATGGAGGTCAAGGTCAGGATGCTGCCGTGGCCGAGGATGCCGCTCCGGTAGGCGGGCACCGTGACGCGCCGGAACGTTTGGCCGGTGACGTTCGGGATGCCGTAGTGCCGCGCGACGCGATCGTTCACGAACGTGTAGTCGGCGGTCAGGAACTCGAGGAGACTCCGGTCCGCGCGCACGAGGCTGTCGAAGAACAGCTCGGTCTCGCGCTTCAGCGCCGTCGCCAGCGTCTGGTCCGCATAGGGGAACAGGATGGGATCCGGCGTCGTGCGCTCGAGGTCCTGCAGGCGCAGCCACTGCGCGGCAAACCGCGTGGAGAGCGCGTCGGACTTCGGGTCCGCAATCATGCGACGAGCCTGCGAGAGCAGCACAGCCGGCGAGCTCAGCCGGCCCTGTCCGGCCACCTTGAGCAACTCCGCATCCGGGCCGCTGCCCCAGAGGAAGAACGACAGACGCGTGGCCAGCTCGTAGTCGCCCAGCCGGTAGGTGGCCCCGGCGAGGCGCGCGGGCGCCTCCTCCACGCGGAAGAGGAACTGCGGGCTCGCAAGGATGGCTTCAAGCGCCTTCGTCACGCCGTACTCGAAGCTCTTGTCGCGGCGGCCGCGCGCGTAGAACGCCATCAGTCGTTCGAAATCGCGGTCGCTCACCGGGCGGCGGAACGCCTGCGTCGCCAGTTGCCGGACGATGGTGGCGGCGCACGGCGTCTCCTCGTCGAGCGCGGTGGGCCGGCACGTGAAGATCATCCGGCGGCTGGGCGTGTCGGACACGCCCGTCACCCGGTGCGGACCGAGGATGCTGAGGCTGCGCAGGTGAGGCAGGGTGGTGATACCGAAGGCGGTGCCGATCTCGGTGTCGGCCATCGTGTGCTCGACGGGCGCGATGAGATCGTTGACGAGGCCCTCGTAGCGCTGGATGAAGGCCGCGGTCACGCGGTGCGTGCCGGCACGCACGTGGATGGGCACGGTCTTCACGGTGAGCCCCGTCTTCTCCTCGCTCATCCGCGGGTCGATGTCGAAGATGGCCACGCGCGAGCCGTCGATGGAGACCTCGATCTTCTCGTCGGCCGCGGTACTGCCGTAGAGCAGCCCCAGCGGCTCGGCGTAGAAATCCATGCTGAACACGTAGTCGCCGTCGGCGGCAAACGCGTGCTCAACCGAGAGGCCGCCGCGCGTGCCCAAGGGTGCGCCGTCGGCCCGCTCGAGCTGCGAAGCCGTCTTCGGCAGCTTGAACGTCGCCTGCGTGGCGGAGCTCTCGGGGTCGCCCACGGCCAGCATCGCCACGCGGCTGGCCGCGCGCAGGTAGCCCTCCATCAGGGCCGGCGAGAAGGTCTGCACGTCGGCCACGTTGTCGAAGCCGTTGCTGACGGTGTCGGCGGGCAGGAACGCGGTGACGTCCACGTCGAGGCCCACCAGCTTCTTCACCGAGCGCGCGTACTCCGCGCGGTTCAACCGCTGGAACGGGCGCCAGCCGGGATCCGGCGTCGCGCCGGCCAGCAGGTCCATCCGCTGCTCCAGCGCCGCGGCGAGCCGTCCGAGCTCGGTCTCCGGCGGGCGCCTCGCCCCAGCGGGCGGCATCATCCCGGCCCGGAGCTTGCGGATCATCTTCTCGGTAGACTCGGGCGCCTCGTCCGCGCGGGCCGGCGTCCAGCCCTGCATCGTCAGCCCTCCGGCCTTCGCCCGGTCGTTGTGGCAGGTCGCGCAGTACTGCCCCACCAGTTCGGCCTGGGCCGCGGCCGGCATCGCGGTGGGGTGCCCGGGTGCCGGCGGCAGCCGCGCACGGGCGCCAGGTGCCGGCGTGGCCGGTGCCGGGGCGCTCGCCGCAGGAACGCCCCCGGCAGGCGTGGCCGGCGCCTGTTCCCAGGCTGTCAACCCGAGGCCAAACCCGCCGACGACAACCGCTACCGCCAGAAGCTGTCTCATGTGTTCCCCGACACGTTCGGGAAGTATAGGGCGGGCGCCCCTCGGGGTGTCGTGAATTCTGGCACGAGGCGCACGGCGGTGCACGCCGCGGCACGGAGTGACCGCATCACAGGGTCACGAAGCGGCCCAGCAACACGGCCATCCCCATCCCCACCGCTCCCACCGCCAGCGCGCCAGCCAGGCCCACGGCAAAGGGCTTGAGGCCCACCCCCTGAAACACCTTGAAGCTGGTGTTCAGGCCCACGGCGGCCATCGCGGTGCCCAGGAACAGCTGCGAGGCCCAGAAGTCGCCCACCCACGTCGTCAGCCAGCGCCAGCTCTGCGCGTCCAGCAGCCCGTAGGCCGCGCCGGACGACCCGAGCGTGGCATCGCCGACGGAACGCACCACGGCCATCCCCAGGAAGCCAACGACGAAGCCCGGCACGAACTGCGTCCACGACATCTGCATCGCGCGTCGATGGCCGTGCGCGGACCGCACGTGCATCCACGTGAGAATCGGGATCACCGCCGCCAGGAAGATGTTGCGCGTGAGCTTGGTCACCGTCGCCGTCCTCAACACCACGTCGTCCGCGTAGATCTGCTTGTAGGTGAGCGCCGCGCCCACCACCTGCGAGGTGTCGTGCACGGCGGTACCGAGGAAGAGGCCAATCGTCTCGGAGCCCGTGAGCAGGGCGTGCGCCAGGTACGGATAGACGAGCATCCCGAAGAGCCCGAAAGCGACGACGTTGGCCACGGCATACGCCACCTCTCGCTCGTCGGCCTCGATGGCGGGCGCCGTGGACACAATCGCGGTGACGCCGCAGATGCTCGTGCCCGCGGCGATGAGCGTGCCGAGGCGCGGCGGCAGCCCGAGCTTGCGATTGAACCAGGTGACGAAGATGAGACCGGTGGCAATGGCGGCCATCACCACCGGCAGCCCTGCAAGCCCGAGCTTCAGCACATCGAAGAAGCTCAGCCGGATCCCGACCAGCACGATGCCCAGGCGCAGCACGGTGGTCGTGGCAAACTTCAGGCCCGGTGTGAGCGATGCGGGTAGCGGGAGGGTATTGCGGAGCAGCAGGCCCAGGACAATGGCCACCGGGACGCCGGACACCGGGCTGCTGCCGCTGAGGCCCTGCGCGGCGAGGATGGCATGACCGATCTGATCGGCCAGCCAGAATCCGGCGAGCATCACGACCACGGCCGCGACGATGCCGGGCAGGTTCTTGATCACGTGGGCGCGGGCTCCTACTGCTGAATGGCCTTCAGCTGGAAGAACTCGTCCAGGGCCAGCGGGCCTATCTCGCGGCCAACGCCCGACTTCTTGTAGCCCCCGAACGGCGCCAGCGGGTTGAAGCGACCACCGTTGATGTCTACCTGGCCCGTGCGCAGCTGTCGGGCCACGGCCATCGCGCGTTCCTTCGTCTCCGACCACACCCCGCCGGCCAGTCCGTAGATGGAGTCGTTCGCGATGCCAATGGCATCGGCTTCGGTGTCGTACGGGATGATGGCCAGCACGGGGCCGAAGATCTCTTCCTGGGCGATGGTCATCGAGGGCGCCACGTTCGCGAAGATGGTCGGCTCGACGTAGTAGCCGGTTGGGAGCGACGAGGGCCGGCCGCCGCCCGCCACCAGCGTCGCGCCTTCCATGCGGCCCTGCTCGATGTAGCCCAGCACCGTGTCACGCTGCTTCGCCGACGACAGCGGCCCGAGCCTGGTGTTGGGATCGAACGGATCGCCCAGTGTCAGCTTCGCGAGCTGGGCCTTCGCCATCTCCACCGCCTCGTCGTGCCGCGCGCGCGGCACCAGCATGCGCGTCCACGCCGAGCAGGTCTGCCCGGAGTTCTGCATGCAGTTGTTCACGCCCGCCGGGATTGCCTTGTCGAACGGCGCATCGTCCAGGACGATGAACGCGGACTTGCCGCCGAGCTCGAGGCACACCTTCTTGATGCCGTCGCCCGCGAGCGACGCCACGCGCCGGCCCGCCTGGAGCGAGCCGGTGAAGCTCACCATGTCCACGTCCGGATGCCCGACGATGGCTTCGCCCACGACCCGGCCTTCGCCCGAGACGATGTTGAGGACGCCCGCGGGAAGGCCAATCTCGTGCGCGGCCTCCGCCAGCATGAAGGCGCTGAGCGGCGCCACCTCCGCGGGCTTCAGCACCACCGTGCACCCTGCCGCCAGCGCCGGCGCGATCTTGCAGACCACCTGGTGCAGCGGGTAGTTCCACGGCGTGATGCACCCGATCACGCCCACCGGTTCCTTCACGACCAGCGAGTTGCCCAGCTCCTCTTCGAGCTTCGCGCTGCGGATGAACCGCGCGTTCATCCCGATCATCATCACCGGGAACTCGACCTGCACCTTCTTCGAGTAGCCGAGCGCCGTGCCCACTTCGTGCGAGATGGCCTCCGCGACCTGCGGGACGCGCGGCTTCATCGCCGCGGCGAGCTTCTCGAGCCACGCGGCACGCTCCTCGAGAGGGACCCGGCTCCACGACTCGAACTCGCAACGCGCGGCCTTCACCGCGCGGTCCACGTCCTCCGCGGTTCCGCGCGGCACGCGGCCTATCGCCGCCTCAGTGGCCGAGGAGACGACATCGATCGTCTCGGCGCCGGAGGGAGACTGCCAGGCGCCGTCGTAGTAGTGCTTGTCGTATGAAGTCATGGGACTACATCATTGTCTCATCATGAACATTTCAGGACATACCTTCATCGTGACCGGGGGCGCATCGGGGTTGGGCCGCGCGGCGGCCGAGGCCATCCTCGGGGCTGGCGGCAACGCCGTGCTGCTGGACGTCAACGCCGAAACGGGCCAGGCCGCCGAACAGGCGCTGGGAGCGAAGGCGCGGTTCGCGCAGGCCGATGTCACCAGCGAGGAGCAGGTAAAGGCCGCCGTGGACCTCGCGGTCTCTGCCTTCGGCAACCTCTACGGCGTGGTCAACGCAGCCGGCATCGGGCCGGCCGCCAAGGTCCTCGGCAAGAACGGCCCCCATCCGCTGGACCTGTTCGAGAAGACCATCCGCATCAACCTGGTGGGCACGTTCAACGTCATCCGCCTCGCGGCCGCGTTGATGGCCCGGAACGCGCCGCTCGAGACCGGCGAGCGCGGCGTCATCATCAACACCGCGTCGATTGCCGCCTTCGACGGCCAGATCGGCCAGCCCGCCTACGCCGCATCCAAGGGCGGCATCGTCGGGCTCACCCTTCCCGTGGCGCGAGAGTTCGCCGGCATCGGCATCCGCTGCGTCACCATCGCGCCCGGCATCTTCGACACGCCGCTGCTGGCGGCGCTGCCCGAGGCGGCCCGCGTGTCGCTGGGCCAGCAGGTCCCGTTCCCGTCGCGGCTGGGCCGCCCCGCCGAGTACGCGGCCCTCGCACGACACATCATCGAGAACGAGATGCTGAACGGCGAGGTCATCCGCATCGACGGCGCCCTGCGCATGGCGCCGCGCTGATAGAGAAACCACGAAGGCACGAAGGACACCAAGTGCTGTCCCTCGTGGTTCTTCGCGGCTTCGTGGTTTCTTTACCGTGACAGCAACTCGCGGGCAGCCGCGACGAGTGCGTCTGACGAGCCCTGCAACCCCCCGCCCTGCGCCAGGTCTGGCTTGCCGCCGCCCTTCCCGCCGAACTGCGCCACCAGCGCCTTCAGCATGGCGCCCGCGTCCACGCCCGCGCCCTGGCCACACGCGACCACGACCAGCGACGGCGAGGTGGCGCTGAACAGCGCCACGGCCGCGCCGGGCTCGGTCGCGGCGGCGACGGCCATGGCCTTCAGCGCGACCGCGTCCAGGTCCGGCCGTGCTTCCACAATCACCAGACGCGACCCCACGCGCGTGCCACGGGCGACCAGCGCTCGCGCTTCGTAACCGGCCAGCTTCTCCTGGACCGTACGAAGCGCGCGCTGCGCGAGCTTGTTCTCGGTCTGCAGCCGCTCCACGCCCGCGGCCAGTTCCTCCGGCGCCACCGACAGGTGCGTCATCGTCGCAGCCAGGGCGTCGCGCCACAGATCGAACCGTCGCCGGACACGCACGCCGCAGAGGAACTGCAGGCGCGATCCGCCCCTGAACTTCTCCCACCCGCTGGCCGCGATGATGCCGATGGCGCCCGTGCGGGCGACGTGCGTGCCGCCACAGGCCGAGAGGTCGTAGTCGGCCACCTCGACGAGCCGCAGCGTGCCGCCACGGGCCGGCTCCTTCCTGAGCGGCAACGACGCGGCCTCCTGCTCGGACACGAACCGCACGGTCACCGGGCGGTCCTCCCACACGATGCGGTTGGCTTCGTCGATGGCGCGCGACACGTCCTGCGCCGACACCTCGCCGGCGAGATCGATCGAGCACGAGTCGGCGCCGAGGTGGAAGCTCTCCGTTCGGTTCGAGAACAGGGCCTCGAACGCCGCCGACAGCACGTGTTGGCCGGTGTGCTGCTGCATGTGCTCGAGACGCCGCGCCCAGTCCACCGTTCCGGCCACGACGGTCCCCGGCCCCAGCGCACGGTCGGTGACGTGCACCACACGCCCATCGCCCTCGTCGATCACGTCCACCACGCGCGCGTCGCCGAGGGTGCCGGTATCGAATGGCTGGCCTCCCGACGTCGGGTAGAACGCCGAGGCGGCCAGCTCCACGGCGTATGCCGTCGGCGCGCCTGGCGTCGAGGGGGCGCGCGGTGCGCACGCGAGCACCTGCGCGTCGAACGCGGTGCGATAGGCATCGGTGTAGTAAAGGCGTTCGGTCTTCATCTCGTCGGCATCTCGAAGTAGAAGATGGCGCCCCCGGTGTGGGAGCGACGGTAGCCGATCTCGCCGCCGTGCGAGGTGATGATGCCGTAGCTCACCGACAGCCCCAGCCCCGTGCCCTTGCCGACGGGCTTGGTGGTGAAGAACGGCTGGAACAGCTTGGCCTCGTCGGCGGGCGGCACGCCGTCGCCGTGGTCCTCCACCTCGAGGCGCGCGGAGTTCCGGGCGTCGCTGGTGCGGATCTTCACGCGCCGGCGTGGCGCGTCGAGCGCCATGACGGCCTGCTCGGCGTTGATCACGAAGTTCAGCACCACCTGCTGCAGCTCGGTGAACACCGCCGAGACGATGGCCTCGGACTGGTCCTCGATGTCGAGGCGGATGCCCTGCGACTCGATCTTGCGCTGCCGCAGCTCGAGCACCGAGGCCACGACATCGCTCAGCCTGACGGGCGAGGGCTCGGACGTCTGGCGGCCGAAGCGCTGGAGGTTGCGGATGATGCCGCTGGCCCGCGCGCTCTCACGCCGGATCAGGGAGAGGTCCTGCCGCACCGGCTCGGGCACGTCCTGCTGCAGTTGCAGCAGCTCGGCGAAACCCATGATGGCCTGCAACGGGTTGTTCAGCTCGTGAGCAACGCCCGACACGAGCACGCCGATGGCCGCCAGTCGTTCCTGCCGGATGAGCTGCCGCTGCAGCGATTCCTTCTCCTCGCGCACGCGCCGCTCTTCGGACATCTGCGCCGCCACCGCCTCCTGCGCCTCGCGCAGGCTGTTGATCATGCCCGCGATGCCGGTGTGCAGCTGGTTGATCTCGACCGATCCGAGGTTCTTCGCCTCGATGGGCGAGAGATCGCCTTTCGACACGCGCTCGGTTGCGCGCCCCACCTCGTGCAGCGCCGCCAGCCAGCGGTGCACCAGGTACAGCGCAAGGGCGAGGATGATGCCCATGGCGCCGAGCACGATGGCGAAGTCGCGACGGTAGATCGGCGCGGTCCGCGCCACGGCCACCGCGGTCGGGATGCCCACGCTCACCAGCCAGGGCCCTCGTTCCACCACGGCATTGCCGTAGACGCGCTCGACCCCATCCACGCCCGTTCGCAGGGCGGTGCGCGGCACCTGCCGGATGGGACGAAGCGTCTGCTGCGTCTCCTCGACCGGCCGGCCCACGTAACGCACCGAGTCGAGGCTGCGCGCCACCACCACGCTTCGCTCATCGGTCACGGTAATCACCGATCCCTGGGGCAACGGGATGTTCGTCAGGACGTCCTCGAGGGCCTCCAGGTGCACGACGAGCCCCAGCACGCCGACCGGCTTCCCGGCGCCGTCTCCAATCGGATAGGCGAACACGATGGCGTGCGCGCCGTGAGCGAGCGGACCGAGCACCGCGCTCATGCCGGGCCGCCCGCTGGCGCCCACACCGGCCAGCCAGTCCAGTGACATCTGTCCCTCGACCTCTGCCGCGGGCGGAGAGACCCAGGCGATGGGACGGCCCGAGAGGTCGGCCACCACGATGTTGCGGAACCCGCGGCCGTTCATTGTGAGAGGTCGCAGGACCTCGACCGCCGCATCCGGATCCAGCTGCTGCACGGCCGGGTGGCGCGCGGCCGTCTGTGCCACCGCGTCGGCCGACTGGATATTGCGCTCCAGGTAGGCGACCACGGTGGCGGTCATCGCCAGCGTCTCCCCCTGCAGTTGCAGCACCTGCTCCTGGTAGGTGAGCCGGGATGCATAGAGCAACGCGCCGATGACCACGAGCGTGAGCGCCGCGCAGATGGCGAGGACCTGTTGTCGCAGCGAGAACACCATGATCAGCGCGCGACCGGCCGGCCCCCGGGGTCGGGGACGCCAGCGGCGGCAAAGCCCGCGGCCCGCAGCTGGCAGCTGTCGCAGTGCCCGCACGGGACGCCGTCGGGCGACGGGTCGTAGCAGCTGAGCGTCAGGCCGTAATCGAGCCCGAGCCCGACACCGAGGCCGATGATCTCGGCCTTCGTCAGCCGCATGAGCGGCGCGTGAACGCTGAGCGCGCGCCCCTCCACTCCGGCGCGCGTGGCCACGCGCGCCAGCTGCTCGAACGCGTGGATGAACTCGGGCCGGCAGTCGGGATATCCCGAGTAGTCGAGGGCATTGACGCCGATGAAGATGTCGGCCGAGCCCAGCACCTCGGCCCAGCCGAGTGCGACGGACAGGAAGATGGTGTTCCGGGCGGGCACGTAGGTGGAGGGGATATCGGTGGCATCCACACGGCGGTCCTTCGGCACCGCAATGTCCGGAGAAGTGAGCGCCGATCCCCCGATGGCCGACAGATCAAGATCGAGCACGAGATGTCGCGCCACCCCGAGGGCCGAGGCCACGCGGCGTGCTGCGTCGATTTCGAGCCGGTGCCGCTGGCCGTACCGGAAGCTGAGCGCGTGGACGTCGAATCCGTCCCGACGGGCAACAGCGGCGGCCGTGTAGGAGTCGAGCCCCCCGCTCAGCAGAACCACCGCTGGGGTCATGGGGTCACATTGTACGCAAAGTGAAAAATGGAAAGTGGGAAGTGAACAGGGCGAGCGAACACCGTCCCTGGCCTTTCACTTCCCAGTTCTCACTTCTCACTTCTTTCTTACACGCCCCGCGTCTGAGGATCCCAGATGTACTTGTGCAGCTGCACCTGCACGCGCACCGGCAGGCGGTCGGCCAGCACCCACTCGGCCAGCTGGCGTGGAGGGAGCTCGCCGTGGACGGGCGAGAACAGCACGGCGCCGCATCGCTCGGCGAGGCGCTCGCGGGTCACGACGTCGCGTGCGAACTCGTAGTCCACTCGATCCGCGAGGACGAACTTCACCTGGTCGTTCCGCGTCAGGAGCGCGAGGTTCGACCAGTCGTTTCGACCGGCCTCGCCCGACCCGGGGCACTTGACGTCCATCACGCGAATCACGCCGGCGGGCACGCCGGCGATGCTGCGGTGGCCTCCGGTTTCCACCAGCACCGTCCTGCCCGAGGCGAGCAGGCGCTCCATGAGCGGCACCACGTCGGGCTGCAGCAGCGGCTCACCACCAGTGATCTCCACCATCGGGCACCCGTACGCCTCCACGGCGCGCACCACCTCGTCCACCGACATCTTGCGGCCTTCGTGGAAGGCATACGGCGTGTCGCACCAGCGGCAGCGCAGGTCACAGGCCGTGAGCCGCACGAACACGCACGGCTCGCCCGCATAGGTGGACTCGCCCTGGATCGAATGGAAGATCTCGTTGATGGTCAGCACCGGCGCAACCTGAATCCATAATTGTAGAACGCGCCATGGACCTGCGGATCGGCACCTCCGGCTGGCACTATCCCGATGGGCTCGGGACGTGGGACGGCATCTTCTACCCCCGGCCCGAGGACCGGCAGCGCGGGTTCGACGAGCTCGCCTTCTACACGGAGCGCTTCACCACGGTGGAAGTGAACAGCACCTTCTACGGGCCGCCGCGGGCGGCGGTCAGCCTGGGATGGGTCCGCCGGTCGCCGCCGGGCTTCGAGTTCTCGGTGAAGCTGTTCCAGAAGTTCACGCATCCGGCCACGGCAGCCGACACCTCGGCGCTGTCACAGGCCGACGTGGACGCGTTCAAGGCGGGCATCGAGCCCCTCGCGGTGGCGGGACGGCTGGGGGCCCTGCTGGCGCAGTTCCCGTCCCGATTCCACGACACCGCCGAGGCACGCGAGTACCTCGCCTGGCTGCTCCGCACGTTCGGCGACTACCCGCTCGCCGTGGAGCTGCGCCATCGCTCGTGGAGCGACGCCCGGCAGGCGACCGAGCGCTTGCTGGCTGACGCCGGGACGGCATGGGTGCAGATCGACGAGCCGAAGTTCCAGTCGTCCATCCAGCAGGACCTGGCACCGAACTCCCCGCGCCTCATGTACGTGCGGCTGCACGGCCGGAACGCCGCCCAGTGGTGGACCCACGAGCAGCCCGAGGACCGCTACAACTACCTGTACGGCGAGAAGGAACTGGCGCCGATCGTCGAGAAGCTGCGAGCGGCGCGCGCCCAGGTGCGAAAGCTCTATCTCTACATGAACAACCACTTCGCCGCGCAGGCCGTGGCCGACGCAACGATGGTGCGTCACCTCATCGGGCAGCCCGTCACCGCGAGGATGCCGGGCGAACTCGTGGCTCGCTACCCGATGCTCGAGGGCAAGGTCGCTACTTTGCCCCCCGCACGGTTACTCTGACGATGCGGTCGGTCACCGCGAGCTTGGCCACCACGTCCATGCCGGAGATGACCTTCCCGAATACCGTGTACTGACCGTCGAGCCTCGCCTGCGGGCTGAGCGTGACGTACCACTGACTGTCGGCCTTGCTGGCGTCGCCCGCGTGCGCCATGGCGACGGCGCCGCGCACGTGCGTGCGGGTCTTGGTGATCTCGGCCACGCCGATGGGCGTGCCGCTGCCCCCGCGCCCCCAGTCGGCCTGCTTGGTCATGTCGCGGGTGGCCGGATCACCCAACTGCATCACGAAGTTCGGCACCACGCGGTGTACGCGCTGGCCGTTGTAGAACCGCTTGTTCACCAGCTCGACGATACGGGCCACGGTCTTCGGCGCCTCGTTCGGGTAGGTTTCGAACTCGAACGTGCCCTTCACGGTCTCGACGACGACTACCGGGCCGGCGCCCGGAGAAGTGGCGGCCGGCGCCGCCTGCGCCCGCGCGCGCGAGGGTCCCATCAGCACGAGCATTCCACAAAAGAGAGCGAACAGGGTCGATCCCAGCACCTTGGTCATCATGTGCGTCGTATCCGGGTCTGTCGCGCCGGCGTCGGCCGGCGCCTGATTGATGTCTCGATCGCCGCCTGCGCGCGCGCGTCCAGGCGCGGACACGTGTCGGCAATGGCGCATTCCCCGCATCGAGGATACACCGGGCGGCACACGTTCTGCCCCCAGGTGACGAGGTAGCGATTGAGGTAGGGCCACCAGCGCGGATCCGTGTGCCGGTAGAGGGCCTGCTCGGTCTGCTCGGGTGTCTTCGTCTGCACCCAGCCCATCCGGTTCGAGATGCGATGCACGTGGGTGTCCACGCAGATGTGCCGCAGGCTCTGGAAGGCCAGGATCAGCACCAGCGTGGCGGTCTTCCGCCCCACGCCGGGCAGCGTCACGAGCTCGTCCAGCGTGCCGGGCACGCGGCCGCCGTAGCGGGTCGCCAGCGCCTCGGCCGTCGCCTTCACGTGGCGGGCCTTGTTCCGGTAAAAGCTCACCGGATAGATGAGCTCCTCGATCTCCTCCCCCGTGAGCTTCGCCATGGTCTTCGGCGTGCGTGCGCGGCGGAAGAGCCGCGTGGAGGCCGCGTGCGTGGTGGCGTCCTGGGTGCGGGCCGAGAGCAGCGTGGCGATCAGGACCTGGAAGGGATCTTCCTGCTGGCTCTCGGAGATCTTCTCGATGGCCGGCAGCTCCATGCCGTCAATCTCGCGCGCCAGCGTGCGCATCACGTGTTCGACCACCGCGGATCTGGGACGTCTCATGAGTCAGCCGGGCTTACGGCCTCAGGCCCCAAGACGCAGGACCCACGACCCAAAACCTTCGTGCACTTCGTGTTCTTTCGTGCCTCCGTGGTCTCTTTTCACACCGGTGTCAGGGGCGGCTGGCCCGCGAGCACCGCCAGCGCGTTCGACACGGCAAGGTCGGCCATCGCCGTCCGCGTTTCGGTGGTCGCGCTTGCGAGGTGCGGAATCAGCAGCACGTTCTCGAGGGGCAGCAGGTCCGGGTGCACGATGGGCTCGCGCTCGTAGACATCCAGTGCCGCGCCCGCGAGCCGGCCCTCCGCCAGCGCCCACGCCAGCGCCGCCTCGTCCACCACCGGGCCGCGCGCCGTGTTGATCAGGTAGGCGGTCCGCTTCATGCGCAGCAACGCCTTCTGATCGATCAGGTGCCTGGTCTCGTCGGTGATCGGACAGTGCAGCGAGACGACGTCCGACGTCGCCAGCAGCTTGTCGAGCGCCATATGCTCGGCGCCCGCCACGTCCACGGGCGTCCGCGCGGCATACGCCACGCGCATGCCGAACGCCGGCGCCTTCTCGGCCACCGCCTGCCCGATGCGCCCCATGCCCACGATGCCCAGCTGCTTGCCGCGAAGCTCCATGCCCAGCATGTAATCCAGCCCCCAGCCCTCCCACTTCCCCGCGCGCACCACGCGCTCGCCTTCGCCCAGCCGGCGAGTGATGGCCAGGATGAGCCCCCACGTGAAATCGGCGCAGGCGTTGGTCAGCACGTCCGGCGTGTTGGTGGCCACCACCCCACGCGCGCGGCACGCCGCGACATCGATGTTGTTGTAGCCGACCGCGACGTTCGCGACAATCGCGAGGGACGGCCCGGCCGCGTCGAGTACCGCGGCATCAATGGTGTCGGTGAGCAGGCATACGAGCGCCTGCTTGCCGGTCACGCGCGCGAGCAGCTCGTCGCGCGGAATCGCCTCCCGCCCGGTCCACAGGTCCACCACGCACGACTCCTCGAGGCGCGCGATGACCGACGATGGGAGTTTTCGGGTAACGAGAACGCCAGGCTTCACTCAACGCCCCTCAGCCACACCCGTTCGCACCCGTTGGCACCCGCCCTAGTGGCCATGGCACTGGCAATAGCCGCAATGGTTGCACCGCACCTCCGGCTCGATCACGCACATCACATCGTCGGCCGCGCGCGCGATGGCGTAGCGGGCAAAGCTGAGCGGAACAATCGGAGCCGGGACGGGGGGTGGGTCCGGGACGGGCGCGGCGGCTGCGCCCAGGTGCTTCGCGATGGCCGTCCGAACCAGCAGGCGAATCTCCTCGTCCGTCATGATGCGCCGAGGGCAGGCCTACTGCCCTGCCTCCACTTCCACCTCATCCACGATGCCCACGATGGCGGCGTCTACGGGCGAGAGCTTCCGCCCGAGGGCCTCGCCGGCGGCACGCCCCTCGAGCACGACGATGACGCGCTCGCTGACGCCCGCGCCCACCGAGTCGATGGCGAGCAGTGTCGCCCCGCGCGCCTCACCCGACGGCGTCTCCGGCTGCACGAGCAGCAGCGTCGCGCCCGCGAACTGCGGGCGCTTCATCGTCGAGACGACCTGGCCGACGACGCGCGCAAGGATCATGGGATGGTCCAGTGGTCCACGATGCCCACGATGCCGGCATCCGCCGGCACCTCGACGGGATGAAAGGGAAAGCTCGCTTCCTTGCCGCGCACGAAGAACACGTGCTCGCCGACGCCCGCGCCCACCGAGTCCACGGCGACGAGCGGCCGGCCCACCGGCTGGCCGTCGGCGGCCAGCGGCTGCACCAGCAGCAGCGTGATGCCCTCGAACGCCGGGTCCTTGCGGGTGGCGACGACGTCGCCGATGACGCGGGCGATCTGCATGCCGTTACTCCGGGACGTCCACGTGGTCGATGATGCCGACCACGACGGCGTCCACCGGGCAGTCCTTCATGCCCGCGGCCATGCGCGCGGAGCTGCCGCTGACGATGAGCACGGTTTCGCCGACGCCGGCGTCAACGGTATCGACCGCGATGAGGTAGTTGCCTTCAGCCTTGCCGACGGGATCCACGGGCCGCGCCAGGAGCAGCTTGTTGCTGACCAGGCGCGGATCCTTTCGGGTCGCGACAACCGTGCCGACGATGCGCGCGAGAAGCATGACCGAGGCCCGCCGGGCCTAGCTCTTCGCGTTGGCCTTGCCGATGGGCAGGACGTCTTCGAGGTTGGCGTGCGGGCGCGGAATGACGTGTACCGAGACGAGCTCGCCCACGCGCCGCGCGGCGGCGGCGCCCGCGTCGGTGGCCGCCTTCACGGCCGCCACGTCCCCGCGCACGACGGCGGTCACGTAGCCGGCGCCAATCTTCTCCCATCCGACCAACGTCACCTTGGCGGCCTTCACCATGGCGTCGGCCGCTTCGATCATCGCGACCAGCCCCTTGGTTTCGACCATGCCGAGTGCTTCGCCCATGTAGCTGCCTCCAGACCTACTTCAACTGCCTGACCGCGTCTTCAATCAGTGCGGTGAGTTCCCGGTATGTTAGCCGAATCTCCGCATCCCTGCCGGATGCGCCCGCCGCCGGCACGCCGGGGCTGTCGGGCACCAGCCGCGCACCGGCCGTGTCGGGCGCCAGCACCACCTGGCATTCCAGCTGCCCGCCCGCCCCCGGCGAGAGCGTCTCGTCGGTGCAGATGGGCGCCGGCGACGCAATGCCGTACATCCCGCGCAGCCCCTGCAGGCGGTCCACCTCGCCACGCGACAGCAGGTTCTCGCGGCCCAGCGTGCGGGCCACGAGGCTGATGGCGGCAAAATGCTCGATGGTCTCCATCCGGTAATACGCCGCGTAGACATCGCCGGCCACGGCCAGCGCGCCGTGGTTGGCCAGCAGCAGCCCGTCGTGCGCCTTGATGTATTTCCGAACGACCGCCGGCAGTTCCTCGGTGGACGGGGTCGCGTACTCGGCGATGGGAATGCTGCCGAGCGTGGTGATGACCTCGGCCAGCACCGCACGGTCCAGCGGGATGCCCGCCACCGCAAATCCGGTCGCCGTGGGCGGGTGCGCGTGCACCACCGCCCGCGCATCGGGACGGTTGCGGTACACCTCGAGGTGCATCTTCAGCTCGGAGGAAGGATCGCGCTCGCCGGCCAGCTTCTTGCCGTCGAGATCCGTGACCACCATCATGTCGGGGGTCATGAACCCCTTCGACACGCTCTTGGGCGTGGTGATCACGCGATGGTCGTCCAGGCGGACGCTGATGTTGCCGTCGTTCGACGCCACGAAGCCACGGTGCCAGAGACGGCGCCCGCACTCGACGATGTCCGCCCGGATCTGCTCCTCGGTCCGCACCGTTACCTCACGCCGCGTACTTCGCGCGGCACTCCTCGGAACAGAAGTAGAGCCCCTGGCCGCGTCCGACACCGCTGAGGGCCTTGTCGGGCACGACGTAGGTGCCGCAGACGGGGCACTGTGCCATCTTCACCGCCGTGGGCTGCGACGGCGTCCGGCGCCCGCCTGGCACCCGCGATCCCGGCTCCCCTGACGCCCCGCGCACCACGCCATCCAACAGGCGCCACGCCGCGCGCGCCAGGAACATGAATAACAGGAACAGGAGCAGCGTGCGCAGCAGCACGGCTACTTTTCTCCGGGGGCACCCGTCGGATGAGCGTTCTTCAACCCTTCGAGGCCCTTCTGCGCCGCCTGGCCCTCGGGGCTGTTGGGCGCGATGGCCACCACCTGCTCCCACGCCTGTGCCGCGCCCTGCAGGTCCTGCTTGCCGAACGCGCGGACGATGCCCATGTTGAGAAGTGTCTTGGTGTGCTTCGGATCGATCGAGAGCGAGTGCTCGAACTGCTTGATCGCGCGATCGGGCTGGTTGGTGTAGTAGTAGGCCACGCCGAGGTCCGTGGACAGGTTGGCATCGCCGCCGTTGAGCGCGAACGCCTGCTCGTACCACGAGATGGCCTGCGGGTACTGCTCGGCGTCGAAGAACATGTTGCCGAGCTGCACGCGCGGCTGCGCGTCCTTCGGGTTCTGCTGGGCCACCGTCTCGAGGGCGCGCACGCGCTCCTGGTCCAGCGGAATCGCCTGGCTGCTCTGCTGGGCCTGGGCCTGGCCGGCCGGCGGGGCCTGCGCCAGGGGCGCCACGGGGGCAGCGGTCCGCGCCTGCTGGCTGCCGAGCACCCAGCCGACAATCACGCCAAACAGCACGCCGGCCACCGCAAAAACAATCGAATCAGCTCGCATTGCCACTCGTCAGGATAACAACCTCTGGTGGAGCCAGTCCACCAGGGCCCGCGCCAGCCCGGTATCCGCCGCCAGGAGCTGACTCCCGTGGGCAGGCACGGGACTGAGCTGCTGATCGCGCGGGACCGTCGAGTTCTCGGTGAGTTCCTTCAGCGTCCGCAGCGCGAACGGGTCCTCCGTGCTCGCCGCCAGCCAGATCCCGCGGTCGCCGAGCTTGCGCATCACCTCGGCGTTCACGCGGAGGCCGCGGTAATCCAGGCTGGGTGACACGGCGGCCACCACGCGGACCACCGGCTGCTCGACCGCGGCCAACAGCGCGAGGTTCGCGCCGAGCGAGGCACCCACGACACCCACCGCGTCGGGGCGCACGTTGGGCCTGGCAGCCAGCCATTGGACCGCCGCGCGCACGTCCTGCACCATCTCGCTGAGCGCGCCCGCGGCCCCGCCCGACGCGCCGTGGCCGCGCAGGTCAATCGAGAGCGCCGTGATGCCCTGCCGCTCCAGCTCCTGTGCCAGGCCGTCCCAGTCGGCCTTCGAGCGCGACAGCATGTGGACCAGGACCACGGCCGCCGAGGGCCGCGAAGCCGACTCGTACAACTGGCCTGCGAGGGCCGTTCCGTCCAGCGACGCCAGCGTCACGGGCCGGCCGGCCGCGGCCGCCACGGTGGGCATCCACCAGGCGAGCGCGAGCACGACGCACACGAGAGAGCGTTGGGGGCCCGCCAGCGTCACACGTGCGCTCCCTGGAGCGCGGAGAGATAGTCGGTGACGGCCCGGCGGAGGCCCACGAAGAGGGCGTGGCTCATCAGCGCGTGCCCGATCGACACCTCGTCCAGGTGAGGCAGTGCATGGAAGATGGTCAGGTTGCGCAGGTCGAGATCGTGACCGGCGTTCACGCCCAGGCCCTCCTCATGGGCGATTCGGGCCGCCTCCGCGTACTGCTCGAAAGACGAGGACGCGGTATCTGGCCCGCGCTCGAAGGCCCGCGCGAACGGCTCGGTGTAGAGCTCCACGCGATCCGCGCCAAGCCGGCGGGCCCATCGAACGGGCTCCGGCTCGGGTTCGACGAACACGCTGACGCGGATGCCCTCGTCCTTCATGCGCGCGATGACCTCTCGCAGCGCATCGGGTGGCGTGGAAGCCGACCAGCCGGCCTGGCTGGTGATCTCGCCAGGGACGACGGGCACCAGCGTGCACTGATCGGGACGGACGGCCATGACCAGCGCGACCAGGTCGGGGCGCGGGTCGCCTTCGATATTGAACTCGATGGTCCCCTTGAGGGGTGCAAGCTCGTCGGCGGTCTCCAGCACATCACGCCGCGTAATGTGGCGCTCGTCCGCGCGCGGATGCACCGTGATGCCCGGCGCGCCTGCATCGATGCACACGCGCACCGCCTCGATTACCGAGGGGAGCCGCCCGCCGCGAGAGTTGCGGAGCGTGGCCACCTTGTTCACATTGACAGAAAGCTTTGGCGGCATGGCGTCAGGCGAGGTGGGTGCGAACCACCGCGGCAATCTCCTCGGCCCAGGCCCTGATTTCGTCGTCGTGCCTGCCCTCGATCATGATGCGCAGCAGCGGCTCGGTGCCCGAATAGCGGATGAGCAGGCGGCCCTCACCGTCCACGCTCGTCTCCACCCGGCGGATCGCATCCGCGATGGCCGGCACCCGCATGTAGTCGGCCCGATCGCGCACGCGCACGTTGACGAGCACCTGCGGATAGGTGACCAGCGCCGAGGCCAGCGCCGCCAGGTCCTTGCCGGTCGTGTCCATGATGCGCAGGACCTGCAGTGCGGTGCCGATGCCGTCGCCGGTCATCAGGTGCTCGGCGAAGATGATGTGGCCGGACTGCTCCCCGCCGAGCGCCAGGCCGCGCCGTCGCATCTCCTCCATCACGTACTTGTCACCAACCGGACACCGGGCCATCGCGATGCCACGCTCCCGCAGAGCGATCTCGAGGCCGATGTTGCTCATCACCGTGGCCACCAGCGCGTCACCGGGCAGCCGACCCTCGCGCTTCAGCTGCTCGCCCGCCATCAGCAGCACTGCGTCACCATCCACGACCTGGCCACGATGGTCCACGAACAGGGCCCGATCGCCGTCGCCATCGAAGGCGATGCCGAGCCGCGCGCCCGTGCCCAGCACCCGCTGGCGTGCGGCATCCAGGTGGGTCGACCCGCAGTTCAGATTGATGTTGCGGCCGTCGGGGGCCACGCCGATGGCGTCCACCTCGAAGCCGAGGGAGCGGAAGAACGCCGGCGCGATCCCTGCCGTCGCGCCGTTGGCGCAGTCCAGGACGATGAGCGATCCCTGCAGGGGGCCGGCGTCCCCGAGAATGCGGCGCGCATGATCCAGGTACGCCGCCGACAGATCCCGGCGCGTGATGGCCGGCTCTGGTCCGCCGTTCACCTGCCACGAGCCGTCGTCCACGATCGACTCGATCTGCGCCTCGACCGCCTCCGCCAGCTTCTCGCCCGAGCGCGAGAACACCTTGATGCCGTTGTCTTCGAACGGGTTGTGCGACGCTGAGATCACGATGCCCGCATCGAACCCGCCAGCCGGGGTGAGATAGGCCACCGCCGGTGTGGGCAGGATCCCCGCGCTCACGACCTCGGCACCCTCGCCCGTCAGGCCGCGGGCCAACTCCTCCTCGATCCAGGAGCCGGACGCGCGCGTGTCGCGCCCCACCAGCACCCGCATCGGGGCATCGCGGCTCTCCGTGGCCCGCACCAGTGCCGCACCGACGCGCGCCACCGTGGCGGCGTCGAGGGGGGCCGTGCCGGCCTGTCCACGTATCCCGTCCGTCCCGAACAGTCTCATTGCTTCACCGGAACTATGGTCACCGTCACCGTCACGGTCTGCGGCGACCGGACCCGCACGGAAGGGTCCACCGCACCCACCGTCACGACTTCCTGAACCGTTGCCTTCTGGTCGGTCACCGAGACGGGCTCGGTAATCGCCTCGCGCAGTTGCTTGAGCGCGCTCGCGGGCCCCGCCACCTCGATGGTCTCGGGCTCGGACCTCACCCCGACCACCTCGAACCCCCGGGCCGGCTGCCCGTCGATGGTGGGCGTGACCCGAACCAGCCGGATGCCCGAGGTCTCGAACTCCAGTGTCAGGGTGGCTGGCGAGATCTGGACCGTCTCGAGCCCGTAGGGCGCCTTCACCTGTCCGGGTGTCAGGTGGAACAGGCGGCGGCCGGTGCGCGCGGCGCGAAGGTCGATGACAGCTGCGACGTCCCCCGGAGCCATCCGGCTCAGCGTGCCCGAAGAACCGCGCAGCCGCACCTCGACGGTGTCGGGAGGGTTGTTGATGATCTCGAGATCCGAGGGCAGGTCCTGCAACTCGACCGGCACGCGCATCACGCGCTCCACGACGGTGTCGCCCGCCACCACCAGCCACAGCAGCGCCGCGATGAAGATCGACAGCAGCTTCAGCCCGAAGTTGCGGATGGAGAACGACGGCATCAGCTCAAGGCATCCGCGGTCCGCACGGCGCTCAGGGTGCGGCGCAGCGTGACCAGCGATTTCAGCCGCGCGCGCAGGCGATCGGCGTCGAGGTTACGTTCGAGGGCGCCATCGAGGATGAGCGACACGCCTCCGGTTTCTTCCGAGACCACGATGGCCACCGCGTCGTTCTCTTCGGTGACCCCCAGCGCGGCGCGATGCCGCGAGCCCAGGTCGCGGCTGAGCCTCGGGTTCACCGACAGCGGCAGGAAGCACGCCGCCGCCGCCACGCGGTCGCCCTGGACGATGACCGCCCCGTCGTGCAACGGCGACGTGGGCTGGAAGATGCTGACCAGCAAATCGTAGGTGAGCTTCGCATCGAGCGGGATGCCGCTCTCGATGAAGTTGCGAAGGCCCACCCGGCGCTCGATGACGATGATCGCCCCGGTCTTCCTGGAGGACAGCGTGCTGGCCGCCACCACCAACTCCTCGATGGTGTCGTCATCGCTCACCGAGCGCTCGAAGCGGCGGAAGAGCGGGGCGCGGCCCAGGTGCATCAGCGCGCGGCGGATGTCGGCCTGCAGGAGCACGATGGCCGCGAACACGACGTAGCCGACGATGTTGCGGATGAGCCAGTTGAGCGTCTCGAGCTGCAGCCCGAGCGACATGTAGAACAGGCCCACGACCACCGCGATCCCGATCGCCATCTGCACGGCCCGAGTGCCGCGGATCAGCTTCAGCAGCTCGTACACCACGACCGAGACGATGGCGATGTCGAGGAGATCCCACCAAGTGACGGCAGGCCGCTGAAGCAGCTCGGTAAGCCAGGTCATGCGAAAACAGCTGATCCTATCGCAGGACCACGCGGCGAGGCGCGGGAAGCGTCCCGGGGCACCCGCGACCCGCCACCCCGGTCTACGCCGACGCCGCGCGTATCGCCTCGGCCACGCGGACCACCTGCACCATCTCGGCCACGCGGTGGACGCGGACGATGTGGGCGCCGCCCAGCACGGCCGCGGTGGCGGCAGCCGCCGTGGGCCAGTCGCGATCGGCGGCGGCCATCGGCCCGGTGACGGCCGTCATGAACGACTTGCGGGAGGGCCCCACCAGCACCGGCCTCCCCAGGGCGAGCAGCCGCGACGTCGCCGCCAGCACGCGGAAGCTGTGCTCGGGACGCTTGGCGAAGCCGATGCCGGGATCGAGCAGCACCCGGTTCCAGTCGATGCCAAACCCCACGGCGCGTTCCACGCGTCGCTGCAGGTGCCGCATCACCTCCCCGACCACGTCGTCGTACGTGGCTTCGGCGTACATGTCCGCCGGCTTACCGCGCATGTGCATCAACACGATGGGCACGCCGCGCGCGGCCACGAGGGGGCCCATGGCGGGGTCGTCGTCGAGCCCGCTCACGTCGTTGACGATGGCCACGCCTTCATCCAGGGCGAAGTTGGCGACCTCGGCCTTGCTGGTGTCGATGGAGAGCGGCACCCGCACCCGGCCGCCAACGGCGCGGAGCACCGGCCGGAGACGCGCGATCTCCTCCGCCGCGCTCACGGGCGCCGCGCCCGGTCGGGTGGATTCCGCCCCGATGTCGATGATGTCGGCGCCCGCCTGTTCCATGGCGCGCACCGTGTCGAGAGCCCGCGCGGGATCCGCGGCGAGACCGTCGGACGAAAAGGAATCGGGGGTGAGGTTGAGGACGCCCATCACCAGGGCGCGTTCACCGAGCTCGAGCGGCGGCCGGCCCGGGAGTGTGATGCTGAACGTCGGGCGGGAGCCGATCACCCCCGCCTATTCCTGCGTCAGTGGCTTCGGCAGCGGCGCGACCAGCGGGGTGCGGTCCTTCTCGCGCGATCGGTCGCGCGCGCCGTCGCCGGCGGACGGGACCGAGGGCGCTTCTGGGGCTGGCACCTCGTCGAGGGGCTGCCCGAACGACAGCCGGCGCACCTGATCGGCGTCCAGCACCTCGCGAGCCAGCAACGCGTCGGCGATGGCCACCAGCTGCGGCTTGTGCTCGGAGAGGAGCGCCGTCGCGCGATGGTAGTTATCGCTGATGATGCGCTTCACCTCGGCGTCAATCTTGAGCGCCGTGTCCTCGCTGTAATCCTGGTGCTGGGCAATCTCGCGGCCGAGGAAGATCTGCTCTTCCTTCTTGCCGAAGGTGAGCGGACCCATGGCCTCGCTCATGCCCCACTCGCACACCATGCGGCGCGTCAGGTCGGTGGCGCGCTCGAGATCGTTGCCCGCGCCGGTCGTCACGTCGCCGGTCGTCAGCTCCTCGGCGATGCGGCCGCCGAGCAGGATGGCGATCTGGTCCATCAGGTAGTCGCGCGAGTAGTTGTGCTTCTCGTCGATCGGCAGCTGCTGGGTCAGCCCGAGCGCCATGCCGCGCGGGATGATGGTGACCTTGTGAATCGGGTCGGCGTGCGGCAGCAGCACGCTCAGCAGCGCGTGGCCCGCCTCGTGGATGGCCGTGATCTTCTTCTCTTCGTCGGTGACGATCATCGAACGCCGCTCGGCGCCCATCAGCACCTTGTCCTTGGCGAATTCGAAGTCGTACATCGCCACCAGCTTCTTGTTCGCGCGCGCGGCCTGCAGCGCCGCCTCGTTCACGAGGTTCGCCAGGTCCGCGCCGGTGAAGCCGGCCGTGCCCCGCGCCAGCACCCGGATGTCGACGTCGTCGGCCATCGGGATCTTGCGGGTGTGCACCGCGAGGATGCCCTCGCGGCCCTTCACGTCGGGCCGGTTCACGATGACACGGCGATCGAAGCGGCCAGGCCGAAGCAGGGCCGGATCGAGCACGTCGGGGCGGTTGGTGGCCGCCATGAGGATGACGCCCTCGTTCGACTCGAAGCCGTCCATCTCGACCAGGAGCTGGTTGAGCGTCTGCTCGCGCTCGTCGTGCCCCCCGCCGAGCCCGGCCCCGCGGTGACGGCCCACCGCGTCGATTTCATCGATGAAGACGATGCAGGGCGCGTTCTTCTTGCCTTGTTCGAAGAGGTCGCGCACGCGAGAGGCGCCCACGCCGACGAACATCTCGACGAAGTCCGAGCCGCTGATCGAGAAGAACGGCACGTTGGCCTCGCCGGCCACGGCGCGCGCCAGCAGCGTCTTGCCGGTACCGGGCTGGCCGATGAGCAGCACGCCCTTCGGGATGCGGCCGCCGAGCTTCTGGAACTTCTGCGGTTCCTTCAGGAACTCGATGATCTCCTGGAGCTCTTCCTTGGCCTCGTCTGCCCCGGCCACGTCCCGGAACGTCACTTTCTTCTGGGCGGACGAGGACAGCTTCGCCTTGCTCTTGCCGAACGACAGCGCCTTGTTGCCGCCGCTCTGGACCTGTCGCATGAAGAAGATCCAGAAGCCGATGACCAGGAGGATGGGCGCCCACGAAAGCAGCAGCGCCGCCCATGGTGAAGCCGTGGGCTCCTTGGCGTTGACGATGACACGCTTCTCGATGAGGCGGTTGGCCAGGCCTTCGTACTGAAGGGGCGCGAAGGTTCGGAAGAACTCCTTGCCCTTCGTCGTGCCCGTGATTTCACTGCCGGTGATCGTGACGGCGTCCACCTGGCCGGCGTCCACCCACGAGATGAACTCGCTGAAGCTGACCGGGGTCTCCTTGCGCTGGAAATTCGAAGAGAAATTCCACACGAGGACCCCGACGACGACGAGGACCATCCAGAACACGAGGCTCTTCAATGTCGAGTTCAACGCTGCCTCCGGGCGAATCTACCGCCTCAGGGTCAAGACTACCACGGTCGCCGAATGGGGGGTCACGCGAAAGGCCTGGTCGACGACGTGGCCCGCGACCCAGGCGATCTGCCCCCGCTCGTCCACCACGATCGGCACCAGCCCGCGTTCGCCGCGCGGGACCTTCCGATCCACGAACACGTCCTGCAACTTCTTGCGGCCGGCCAGCCCGATGGGCGCCACCCGGTCGCCCGGGCGCCAGCCGCGAACCAGCAGCCGGCGGCCGACGGCTCCGGCATCCAGGACCGCACGACTCGCCGAGGGAGTGCCGGCCTGCTCGCGAGGCATCGGGCCGGCCGCCTCGACCATCCAGTGGCCCAGGGGGTGTTGGGCCGTGCCAGGAACTTCGAGGGTGATCGCCGCCTCGTCCGATGGTCCGGAAGGCTGGTGGGGAGCCCGAACGCCCTTACTGGTTAAGACAGCAAACCCGCCAATTCGTTCCACCCGGATTGGGCCGAGGTCCCTCGCGGCGGCCCCCGCAGCCGGGTCGAGCACGGCGTCGGTCTCTTCAAATCCATACGCCCGCGAGGGGTCGAGTGTTTCAAGGGCCTTCAGCACCACGCGGCGCCCGAGGGCCTCCGGCAGGCGCGCCAGTCCGTCGAGGTCGAGCCTCACTTCGCGCCCGGCCCGCACCCCCAGTCGATTGGCCTCGATGGCGGCCAGCTGGTCGAGCAGCCGAGCGTCGGCCGCGTGGATGCGAGCCGCCCGGGCCAGCGCCTGCTCGACGCGGGCATTGAGCGACACCAGGCGCGGCAGCACCTCATGGCGAATGCGGTTGCGCGCCACGCTCACATCGTCGTTGCTCTGGTCCTCGCGCCAGGCCTCACCGCGGTCGCGGAGCCAGGCGCGGAGCTCGTCGCGGCCCACGTCGAGCAGGGGGCGCACGCGGTGGTCGGCCCGGGGTGACATGCCGCCGAGCCCCCTGGGTCCGGCCCCGCGCACCAGTCGAAGCAGCACGGTTTCCGCCTGGTCGCCACGCGTGTGGGCGACGGCCATGACATCAGCCTGCAGGCGCCCGAGGGCGTCCCGGAAGAACTCGAGGCGGGCGTGCCGGCCGGCGACCTCCACCGAATGGCCGCTGGCGCGGGCACGCGCCGGCACATCCGCGTGGGCGAGATCGAACGGCAGCCCGAGGCGCGACGCCAGGGTCTGCACAAGGGCGGCATCGGCGTCGGACTCGTCGCCCCGGATGTGGTGGTGCAGGTGCGCGACGCCAGCCAGCTCCAGGGCGCGAACGTCGCGGCACCCGCGCTGT
>DAIRFN010000249.1:5034-8821 GCA_036795065.1 Vicinamibacterales bacterium | reverse complement strand
TGGGCCGAGCGGCAGTACCTGCGGACGATCACGGCGCCTGCCAAGCGCGGCGACATCTTCGACCGCAACGGCCGCGTGCTCGCCTACAGCGTCGACGCCGACACCATCTACGCGGTGCCGGGCGAGATTGCCGACCGGGGGAAGGTCGCGACGGCGCTTTGCGGCGTGCTCGACGGCTGCGACCGCAAGGATCGTGAGGCACTGGCCGCGCGCCTGTCGCGAGGCGGGGCGTTTGCGTACGTCAAGCGGCGGGTGACGCCCGCCGAGGCCCGACGCGTGGCCGGCCTCGAGCTCGAGGGCATCGGCTTCATGCGCGAGAGCAAGCGGTTCTACCCGAACCGCGAGCTCGCGGCCCATCTGCTCGGCTTCGCCGGGCTCGACAACGTCGGCCTGAGCGGCGTCGAGGCCACCTACGACAAGACGGTGCGCGGCCGCGATGGCACGCTGCTCGTGCAGACCGACGCGCGCGGCCGGGCGTTCAGCCGGCTCGAGCGGTCGCCCACCGTGGGCGGATCCATCGAGCTCACCATCGACGAGCAGCTGCAGTTCATCGCCGAGCGCGAGCTGAGGGCCGGCGTGCAGCAGCACCGCGCCGACGCCGGCACCGCCGTGGTCATGGATCCGAAGACCGGCGAGATCCTGGCGATGGCCAACTACCCGACGTTCAACCCGAACGCCTACGGCGACGCGAACCAGAACGCGCGGCGCAACCGCGCCATCCAGGACCTCTACGAGCCCGGATCGACCTTCAAGATCGTGACCGCCTCGGCCGCACTCGAAGAGCGCCTCTTCAACCCGGCCGAGGTGATCGACGTGAGCGCGGGGCTCATCCGCTTCGGCCGACGCGTGATCAACGACATGCACCGGTACGGACCGCTGTCGTTCACCGACGTGCTGGTGAAATCGAGCAACGTCGGCGCCATCAAGATCGGCGCCCGCGTCGGGGCCGACCGCATGGGGATGTACGTGCGGCGGTTCGGCTTCGGCCGGGCCACGTCGCGCGACTTCCAGGGCGAGAGCCCGGGCATCGTGTGGTCGAACCTCAACGACAGCGCGCTGGCGTCGGTGTCGATGGGGTACCAGGTGGGCGTCACGCCGCTGCAGATGGTGACCGCCGCCAGCGCGGTGGCCAACGGCGGCACGATCTACGAGCCGAGGCTGGTGCGCGCCATCACCCAGGACGGCGTGCGCACGGTGGTCAAGCCGAACGCGGTGCGGAGCGCGGTCAAGCCCGAGACCGCCGCCACGCTCACCGCCATCATGGAAGCGGTGGTCGAACGCGGCACCGCGACGCGCGCGAAGGTGCCGGGCTACACGGTGGCGGGCAAGACGGGGACGGCGGACAAGCTGGTGAACGGGCGGTACTCGCCCTATCAGCAGAACGTGTCGTTCGTGGGCTTCGCGCCCTCGCGGAATCCCGCGCTGGCGATCATCGTGATGATCGACTCGCCGCGCGACGGCGCGGACACGGGTGGCGTGGTCGCGGCGCCCATCTTCCAGCGCATCGCGGAGGACTCGCTCCGGCACCTGGGCGTCCCGCCCAACCTCAATCCGCAGCCGCCGGTGCTGGTGACCCGGCCGAGGAACGTGACGGCGCCCGTTTCGCCGGCCCCGCGGCCGATGCGCGTGTCGGTGGTGGCGGGCGCGGCCGTGCTGCCGGACCTGAGCGGCCTTGGCGCGCGCGAGGCGATCCACGAGCTGGCGCGTCTCGGACTCACGCCGCGCGTCCGCGGTACGGGCGTGGTCGTGGATCAGCAGCCGCCGCCGGGGGCACCGCTCGAACCGGGCGCGATCAGCACCGTTGTCCTCGGCCGGGAGCCGCGACCCGTGGCCGCGACCGGGGTGTCACAGCCGTGACCATGGCCGACGTGCTCGCGATCGTGTGGCCCGAGGGCGGGGAGCAGGCGCTGGAGGGGGTGTCCCCGGGCGCGGCGGTCTCGTCCGTGGCCTATGACTCGCGGCGCGTTCACGAGGGCGCCGTGTTCGTGGCGCTCCGCGGCCAGAAAGCCGATGGCGCGGTCTTCGCCGCGCAGGCCGTGTCGCGCGGCGCCATCGCGGTGGTGGCCGAGACGGCGAGGCCCGAGGGCGTCACGGCACCGTGGCTGCTCACCCGCGACGCGCGGCTCGCGCTGGCCCTGCTGGCCGATCGGTTCTACGAGCACCCCAGCCGGCGCATGCCGGTAATCGGGGTGACGGGCACCAACGGCAAGACGACCACGGCGTACCTGCTGGCGTCGGTGCTCGATGCCGCGGGGCTGCCGGCCGGGGTGATGGGCACGGTCTCGTACCGCGTCGGCCGCGAGGAGCGCGAGGCCGCGCGCACGACGCCCGAGGCGCCAGACGTGCAGCAGCTGCTCGCTGAGATGCTCGAGCACGGCTGCCGGTCCGCTGTCATGGAAGTCTCGTCGCACGCCCTGGCGCTGAAGCGGGTGGACGGCATGCGGTTCGCCGCCGCCATCTTCACGAACCTCACGCGCGACCACCTCGACTTCCACGAGGACATGGAGTCGTACTTCGCGGCCAAGCGGCGGCTGTTCGAGATGCTCGACGCCGACGCCCCCGCCGTGATCAACGCCGACGATCCGCGCGCGCCGGCGCTGAGGGCCGCATGCCGGCGGGCGGTCACCTACGGCATCTCGCAGCCGGCCGACGTGACGGCCGGGCCGGTGCAGCTGGCGCTCGACGGCCTGGCGCTCGATGTCCGCACGCCGAAAGGCAGCGTGGCCATCCGCTCGCCGCTCGTCGGGCGCCCGAACGTCTACAACATCCTGGCGGCCACGGCCGCCGCCGTGGCGCTCGACCTTCCGCTCGAGGCCGTCGCCCGCGGCGTGCACGCCCTGCCCGGCGTGCCCGGACGCTTCGAGGTGGTCTCGTCGGCCACCGACAACGTGACGGTGGTGGTCGACTACGCGCACACCGACGATGCGCTGCGCAACCTGCTCGAGACCGCGCGGCCCCTCGCAGGGAAGCGGCTCATCACCGTCTTCGGCTGCGGCGGCGACCGCGATCGCACCAAGCGCCCGCTGATGGGCATGGTGGCGTCGCGGCTGAGCGACGTCGTGATCGTGACATCGGACAACCCGCGCAGCGAGGACCCGGCGCGCATCATCGAGGAGATCAGGCGCGGGATTGCGCCCGGCCCGCAGGGCGGGCGCCCGATCGATGTCCTGTCGGTCGTGGACCGCGCGGAGGCCATCGAGCGGGCCGTGGCGATGGCCGGCGCCGGTGACCTCGTCCTGGTCGCCGGCAAGGGGCACGAGAAGTACCAGCAGATCGGCGACCGCGTGCTGCCGTTCGACGACGTGGCCGTGGCGCGCGAGGCGCTGGCCCGGCGGCGCTCGGCGCGGACGAAGGCGGTGTAGTGGCGGGACGGACGGTGCCGCTGGCGGCCGCAGACATGGCGGCGGCCATGCAGGGACGCATCGTGTCGGGCGATCCGGCAACGGCGCCGGGCGGGTTCTCGATCGACTCGCGGTCGATCGCGCGGGGACAGGCGTTCTTCGCCATCGTCGCGGAGCGCGACGGACATGGGTTCGTCGCCGACGCGGCGGCGAAGGGTGCATCGGTCGTGGTGGTGAGCCAGGCGGTGGACCTGGCGGCGCTGGGTGGTGTGGTGGTGGTGCAGGTCGCCGACACCACGCGGGCGCTGCAGGACCTGGCGCGCGAGGTGCGGCGCCGGTCGGGCGCGAGGGTGGTGGCCATTACCGGCAGTGCCGGGAAGACCACCACGAAGGAGACGACGGCGGTGTTTCTCGAGGCGGCGTTCGCGGTGGTGAAGAACCCCGGG
>DAIRFN010000249.1:0-5024 GCA_036795065.1 Vicinamibacterales bacterium | reverse complement strand
CGATCCACCCGAGCACGAGGAACGGTGGCGAGTCGTCGGACCCGTCCGACACGGCGACAACCTCCGGCACCCCTACCGCGTTCGCCTCGCTGAGCCAGCTCAGCCCGGTTGCCTCGGTGGTGAAGAACCCCGGGAACCTGAACAACCACCTCGGGCTGCCGCTGTCACTGCTCGAGATGCGGCATGGGGCTGATGTGGCGGTGATGGAACTGGGCATGAACCACGCGGGAGAGATTCGGGTGCTCGTCGGCATCGCCGAGCCCGACGTCCGCGTGTGGACGAACGTGGGCGACGCCCACATCGGCCACTTCGGGTCTGCCGACGCCATTGCCGACGCCAAGGCGGAGATTCTCGAAGGCGCCGGCCCGGGCACGCTCTTCGTCGGCAACGCCGATGACGCGCGCGTGATGACCCGCGCACGGAGCTTCGCGGGTCGGACCGTCACCTTCGGGTACGGCGAGGCCGCGGATGTGCGCGCGGTGGACGTGGACGACCTCGGGCTCGACGGCATGCAGGCCACGGTGGTCACGGCCCACGGGCGGGCCACGCTTCGCGTGCCGCTGCTCGGCCGGGGCAACCTCGCCAACGTGCTGTGCGCGACGGCGGTGGCCACCGAGATGGGCGTGCCGATCGACGAGGTCGCGGCTCGCGCGGCGGCGCTGAAGCCGGCGCGGCGCCGCGGCGAGGTGCTGGCGCTTGGCGGTGGCGTGCGGGTGGTGGACGACAGCTACAACTCGAGCCCGTCCGCGCTGGCGCGCGCGCTCGAGATGCTGTCTCGCGAGCGGGGGGCGACCAGGCGCGTGGCCGTGCTCGGCGAGATGCTCGAGCTCGGCGACCAGTCGGTGGCGCTGCACGAAGCGTGCGGCCGGACGGCCGCGGCCTCGGGCATCAGTGTGCTGGTGACCGTCGGCGGCGACGCGGCCCGGAAGATGGGTGAGGCCGCCATGGCCGCGGGCATGGATCCTCGCGCGGTGGCGCACGCGGCCACCAGCGTCGAGGCGGCCGAGGTGGTGGCCGCGCTGGTGGACGACGGCGACGTGGTGCTGGTGAAGGGCTCGCGCGGGGTGAAGACCGAGCAGGTGGTGGAACGACTCGTGGCGGTGCGCGGCTGACCGATGCTCTACCACCTGTTGATCCCCTTCATCCCCGAGGTGCCGGTGCTGAACGTGGTGCGCTACATCACGTTCAGGACCGCGGCGGCGAGCATGACGGCGCTGGCCGTGAGCCTCGTGCTGGGGCCATGGCTCATCCGGCGCCTGCGCGAGTTCCAGATCGGGCAGGTGATCCGGCAGGAAGGCCCGCAGTCGCACAAGGCGAAGGCCGGCACGCCCACGATGGGCGGGCTGCTGATCCTCGCCGCGGCGCTCGGGCCCACGCTGCTCTGGGCGGACCTGACGAATGTCTACGTGTGGATGGCGGTGATGACGACGGCGGCGTTTGGCGGCATCGGGTTCCTCGACGACTACTTGAAGATCACCCGCCGATCGTCGGGCGGGCTCTGGCCTCGCTACAAGCTGGGCCTGCAGATCCTCGTCGCCCTGGTCGTCGGCCTCGTGCTGATGTGGCTGGCGTCGCAGGACCTGTACAACACGCGGCTCATCTTCCCGTTCTTCAAGCAGCTGATCCCGGACCTCGGGTGGTTCTACGTTCCGTTCGCCGTGTTCGTGCTCGTGGCGTGGAGCAACGCGGTGAACCTCACCGACGGCCTGGACGGGCTGGCGATCAGCACGTTCGCGGTGGCCGCCGCCGCGCTGACGGCGCTGGCCTACGTCACCGGGCACCGCGTCTTCGCGGAGTACCTGCTGCTGGTGCGCTTTGCCCCGGCGGCCGAGCTGACCATCTTCTGCGGCGCCCTGGTGGGCGCGAGCCTCGGGTTCCTCTGGTACAACGCGCACCCGGCCGAGATCTTCATGGGCGACGTGGGGTCGCTGGCCCTCGGCGCGTCGCTGGCCATCGTCGCCATCCTGATCAAGCAGGAGATGCTGCTCGTCATCGTCGGCGGCATCTTCGTGCTGGAGGCCGCGTCGGTCGTCATCCAGGTGGCGTCGTTCAAGCTGCGGGGCAAGCGTGTGTTCAAGATGGCGCCGCTGCACCACCACTTCGAGCTCATCGGCTGGGAAGAGCCGAAGGTGATCACGAGGTTCCTCATCGTGGCCATCATCTTCGCGCTCCTCAGCCTCACCTCGTTGAAACTGAGATGACGGCGCGCGACTTCTCCGTGAGGGGCCAGCGGGTGCTGGTCGTGGGGGCCGGCCGCAGCGGCGTGGCCGCCGCGCTGCTGCTCGTGCGTCGCGGCGCCTCTGTCACGCTGACCGATCGCAAGGACGAGATCGCCGACGTCGCGGCCCTCCAGCAGGCCGGCGTGGCGCTCGAGCTCGGCGGGCACCATGCCGAGACGTTCGAGCGCGCGGATCTGGTGGTGATGAGCCCGGGCGTGGCGCTCGAGCTGCCCGAGGTCGCGCGCGCGCGGGCCGCCGGCGTGACGGTGGTGGGCGATCTGGAACTGGCGTCGCGGTGGCTGCAGGGCCCCATCGTGGCGATCACTGGCACCAAGGGCAAGTCCACGACGACCACGCTGGTGGGCCGCATGCTCGAGGCTGCGGGGCGCCGGGTGCTGGTGGGCGGCAATATCGGCGTGCCGCTCAGCGCGCAGGTGGAGAGCTCCACCGCCGACACCGTCCACGTCGTCGAGGCGAGCAGCTTCCAGCTGGAGGCCACCGACACCTTCCACCCGTGGATTGCGGCGCTCCTGAACTTCTCGCCGGATCACCTCGATCGCCATCCCGACGTTGACGCGTATGCGCGGGCCAAGGCGCGGATCTTCGCCAACCAGGAGCCCGACGACTGGACGGTGGTGAACGCGGAAAGCCCCGAGGCGATGGCGCTGGCCGGGCAGAGCCGCGCGCGCCAGGTGCGCTACGCCCTGGATCCGTCGGCGCCGGGTGCGTCGGTGTTCGCGGATCGCGGGTTCATCTGGCAGCGGACCTCGGAGGGCGACGTCCCGCTGGTGCCGCTGTCCGCGGTGAGGCTGTCGGGCCGGCACCTGCTGAGCAATGTCGTGGCGGCCACGGCCATCTCGACGCTGGCCGGGGCGGACGGCGTGGCCGCGACGCGGGCTCTCGAGGGGTTCGCCGGGCTCGAGCACGTGATGGAGCCGGTGGCGACCGTGGGCGGCGTGCGCTTCGTGAACGACTCGAAGGCCACCAACGTGGATGCGGCGGCGAGATCGATCGAGAGCTTCCATCGGGTGGTTGCCATCGTCGGTGGCAAGTTCAAGGGCGGCGACCTGCGCGACCTGGCGGCGCCGCTCGAGGCGCACGGCCGCGCGGTGGTCGCGATCGGCGAGGCGCGCCCGCTGATCAGCGAGGCGCTTGGCGCCACGCTGCCGGTGGTGGAAGCCTCGTCGCTGGCGGAGGCGGTGCGGCGCGCGTGGGAACTGGCGCGGCCGGACGGCGTGGTGCTGCTCGCGCCGGCGTGTTCCAGCTTCGACATGTTCGCGGATTACGCGGACCGCGGGAGGCGTTTCAAGGAGGAGGTGCGGCGGCTGGCAGGCGAGGCTGGCGCCACGGGTGAGCAGTGAGCAGTCGTCAGTTGGTGGAGGCGATTGGGAGCCGGTCGCTGGGAACGCAGGCTGCCCCGGTCTGCGAGACTGGTGTCCCTTTCCCGCCACCGACTGACGACTGCTGACTGCTTCGACCCGACACCGGAGGGGGCGCAAGACCCTCTCCGGGCACCGGGTGGCGAGCTGGGGGAGGTCCCATCCTGCCGCCCACCCTCGTATCGAGTCGAAGCCGCCGGACTTTAGGGCCCACGCGTGTGGCGTGGGTGAAAGGCACAAGGGCCGCAGAGTATGGCGCGGAAACTGCAATCTGACAAGTGGATGTTCCTGGCGACGCTGGCGCTGCTCTGCGTCAGCGTGGTCATGGTGTACAGCGCGTCGGCGCTGGTGGCGCTCGAGCGCTATCAGCAGCCGTATCTGTTCGTCACCAAGCAGGTGATGTGGGCCGCGTTCGGCGTGGCGCTGCTCTCCGTGGTGATGCGGGTGGACTACCGCGTCTACCGCAACGACCGGCTCATCTGGACACTGCTGGGCGTGGTCGGCGTGCTGCTCGTGGCCGTGCTGTTCTCGCGGGAAGTCAACGGCACGCGCCGGTGGTTCGCCATCGCCGGCTTCGGCATCCAGCCCTCGGAGCTGGCCAAGATCGCCATCATCTTCTTCGCAGCGCTGGTCCTCGAGCGACGCATGCACCGCATCAACGAGGTGGGCTATTCGCTGGCGCCCATCGCGCTCATCCTCGGCCCGGTCACCGGGCTCATCCTGCTGGAGCCGGATTTCGGGACCGCGGTCACGGTGCTGGCCGTGGTGGGCATCATGATCTTCTCGGCGGGGCTCAGCTACAAATACGTGGTCGGCGCGGGGCTCCTGATGATTCCGCTGCTGGGGCTCGTCATGATCCAGGCGCCCTACCGGACCCGGCGCTTCTTCGCGTTCCTCGATCCCTGGGCCGATCCCCTGGGCGACGGCTTCCAGATCATCCAGTCGCTCATCGCCGTGGGCACTGGGGGCGTGTTCGGCAAGGGCCTGATGGCGGGGGTCCAGAAGCTGTTCTACCTGCCCGAGCCGCACACCGACTTCATTTACGCGGTCATCGCGGAGGAGACCGGCCTGGTCGGGTCGCTGTTGATCCTCGCCTGCTTCGCGGTGATTGCCTGGCGCGGCATGCACACGGCGCTCCGCGCGCCCGATGGGTTCGGCGCGCTCCTCGCGCTCGGCCTCACGATGATGCTGGTGCTGCAGGCGTTCGTGAACATCAGTGTCGTCCTGGGCCTGATGCCGACCAAGGGCATTCCACTGCCGCTGGTGAGCGCGGGCGGATCGTCGCTGCTCATCAGCCTCGTCGGGGTCGGCGTGCTGCTCAACATCTCGCAGCACGTGGATACGGAGACGGGAGCCGCGTGAGGGGTGCGCGTGCTCATCGCCGGCGGTGGGACGGGTGGGCATCTCTACCCGGGCGTGGCGCTCG
>DAIRFN010000248.1:0-8912 GCA_036795065.1 Vicinamibacterales bacterium | reverse complement strand
AACAACGTCTTCTTCGGCATCGGCGCCGGCAACGCCAACACGACGGGCGCGAGCAACACCATCGTCGGCGCCGACGCGGACGTGGCGGCGAACGACCTGACCAACGCCGCGGCCTTCGGCTACCGCGCGTTCGTGTCGTCCAGCAACGCCCTGGTGCTTGGCGGCATCGCCGGCACCAACGGCGCCACGCAGGACACGCACGTCGGCATCGGCACGACCTCGCCCTCCGTGCCCCTGGAGATCGAGGGCCAGCAGACGAGCGGCACGCACCTGCGGATCACGAACTTCGGCGGGAACTCCCAGATGGTGATGAGGAGCGCCAATGGCACACGAACCGCACCGACGGCCACACAGATCAACGACGTGCTGTTCGAGGTCGACGCCAACGGTCACACCGGCGCCGGGTTCACCACTGGCGGCCGGGCGACGATGCTGGTGCGTTCGACGCAGGACTGGACGAGCACGGCCAACGGCACCGCGATCGACTTCTTCACCACGCCCAACGGCAGCACGGTGCCCCAGCAGCGCATGGTCCTCACGCACGACGGCCAGGTGGGCATCGGTCGCTCCGTCGTGCAGCAGACGCTGGACGTCGACGGCGACGTGCGGGTCGGCGACTCGACGGGCACGGCAGGGTGCGTCCAGGACAGGAACGGCACCGTCATCGCGGGGACGTGTTCGTCCGACGCGCGGTTCAAGCAGCACATCGAGCCGATCGGCGATGTCCTCGACAAGTTCGCGCGGCTGCGGCCGGTCACCTTCCTCTGGCGGACCACCGAGTTCGCCGACCGTCACTTCGGCAGCCAGGAGTCGTTCGGCCTCATCGCCCAGGACGTGGAAGACCTCTTCCCGGACCTGGTGGCGACCGACACGGAGGGCTACAAGGCCGTCAACTACAGCAAGCTGCCGCTCCTGACCATCCAGGCGGTCAGGGAGCTGAAGGCAGCCAACGACGCCCTGCAGCAACGGCTGGAGCAACAACAGGCCGAGATCGAGGCGCTGAAGCGGGCCCTCCGCGGGAGCGCTCAGCCCAGGTAGTCCCTGATCGCCTCGCGCGTGCTGGCAAACGCGAGGTCGTCCCATGGAATGGAGGAGGGCTCGAACCACTGCACCTCGAGCCCCTCCTCGTCCACGGCGAGCTCGCCGCCGATCATCGTCGCGGCATAGACGATGATGATGGGCGTGCGGCCGGCGTAGGAGTAGATGCCGATGAGCCGGTCGATCCGCACCTCGAGGCCGGCTTCCTCGCGCGCCTCACGGAGCGCCGCCATCATCACTTCTTCGCCCCGGTCCACGTACCCGCCCGGGAACACCCACTTGCCGTACCCCGGCTCGATCGCCCGTTTCACGAGGACGATGCGGCCGTCCGGTCCGGCGATGATGGTGCCCACGGCGACCTTCGGGTCGAGGTAGAACACGAACCCGCACGTCTCGTTCGTGCAGACCAGCCGCGACGGCTCGCCCACGCGCAGCACGCGCGGCTCGAGCGGCGATCCGCAGACCGGGCAGAACCGAAACGTCGCCCCGCTCATTTTGCACAGTATAGAATTTACGTATGTCGATCCTGAAAGTGGCCCGCATGGGGCACCCCGTGCTGCGCCAGCGGACGCGCCCGGTGGACAAGCACGAGATTCGCTCGCCCGAGTTTCAGAAGCTCATCGACGACATGATCGACACGATGGACGAATACTCGGGCATCGGCCTCGCCGCGCCCCAGGTACACGAGAGCCTGCGCGTCTTCGTGGCCGTGCTGGATCCCGAGGGCCGGGGCGAGGGGGAAGCCACCGCGGTCATCAACCCGGAGATCACCGTCCTCACCAGCGAGGTGGTGGAGGGCTGGGAGGGCTGCCTCAGCATCCCCGACATCCGCGGCCGCGTGCCGCGCGCGCCGCACATCCGGGTGAGCGCCCTCAACCGCGAGGGCAAGCGCGTGGAGATCGAGGCGCGCGATTTCCCGGCACGGGTCATCCAGCACGAGACCGATCACCTGGACGGCATCCTGTTCTTCGATCGGATGCGCGCCTTCGAGTCCCTCACGTTCATGGAGGAGTACTCGCGCTATCACGTGCGGCGCGACGACGACGACGAATAGGATTGGCGCGGATGATCCGGGAATTCAAGCCTGGGTGGAGGGGCGTGATCCGAGCCTTCGCGTCATCGGCGCAATCTGCGGCGGCGTCCTCTGCGCAATCCCTGGCCCGTCGGTGTCAGCTGTCCAGGATCCCGCGAATCTTCCGGCACAGGGCCGCCGGTGAGTACGGCTTCTGGAGGAAGTAGGCCGACGGGATCGCGATGCCCTTGCGGCTGACCGCTTCGGGCGTGTAGCCCGACGTGAAGAGCAAGCGGGCCTCGGGGTGGATGGACCGCATCTGCTCGGCCAGCGCGTGGCCGCCGAGGACGGGCATCACCACGTCGGACATGAGCAGGTGGATGGCCCGCGGGGTGGACCGCGCCAGATCCAGCGCCTCGGCACCGTTCGAGGCGGCGAGCACCTCGTACCCCGCCGCGTTCAGCACCGCCTCGGTGAACACGCGCACCGCATCGTCGTCCTCGACCACGAGTACGGTTTCGGTGCCCGCCGGAGGCTCGGCGGGGCGTTCGCTCTGCACGGCCGCGACGGGCAGCGCCACCGTCGGCAGGTAGAGCTTGAACGTACTGCCGTGACCGGGTTCGCTGTACACGGCGAGGTGGCCGCCGCTCTGCATCACGAAGCTCTGGACCATCGCGAGCCCGAGGCCCGTGCCGCACCCGGTTCCCTTGGTCGTGAAGAACGGCTCGAAGACCCGCGCGCGCGTGGCCGCATCCATGCCCATGCCGGTGTCGGTGACGGCCAGCATCACGTACTGGCCGGCCGGCACCTCGCGTGGGCCCACGCCGTGCGCCGAAGCGAACTCGACGTTGGCCGTCTCGATGGTGACCTTGCCGCCGAGCGGCATGGCGTCGCGCGCGTTGATGACCAGGTTGAACAGCACCTGGTCGAGTTGCGAGCGGTCGGCCATCACGTTGTGGAGATCGGCCGCCAGGCGCGTCTCGATGGCCACGTCCTCGCCGATGATGCGCGTGAGCGTGGCCACGGCGCCCTCGACCACCTCGCTCAGATCCAACACCTGGGGTTCGACCATCGACTTGCGGCTGAAGACCATCAGTTGTCGGGTCAGGTCCGCGGCCCGCTCGCCGGCCTTGTGGATCTCGTCGATCAGCCCGCGCACGGGGCTGTCGTCCGGGAGCTTCATCAACGCCAGCTCGCTGTAGCCGTCGATGACGGTGAGCATGTTGTTGAAGTCGTGCGCCAGCCCGCCGGCCAGGCGACCGACGGCTTCCATCTTGGCCGACTGCTGCAATTGCGACTCGAGCCGGCGGGTCTCGGTGACGTCGTGGGCGATGCCCGCGAGCGCGACCACCTCGCCCTCGCGGCCCCGCACGGGCGACAGGCTCAGCGACACCGTGATCGGCGTGCCGTCCTTCCGCCGGTGCACGGCGTCGAACGCGGGAATGCGCTCGCCGGCGTGGACGCGCTCGAGCAGGTGGCGCCGATCGGCGTCCCGCTCGGCCGGCACCAGCGCCGACACGTCCTGGCCCACGATCTCGTGGGCTGCGTACCCGTAGAGGCGCTCGGCGCCCGGGTTCCACGACAGGATCGTGCCGTGCAGCGTGGCCGTCACGATGGCGTCGTCCGAGCCCTCGACCAGCGAGCCGAGGCGGAACCGCTCTTCGCGCTCGCGGTTCAGCTCCGCCGTCAGCTGTACCCGGCGAATCGCCAGCCCCAGCGCCGTGGCGAGGCTCGACAGAAAGGGCACGACGTCGGCGCCGAGGGCGGCGGGGGTGCGGCTGTAGACGGCCAGGACGCCAAACGGGCGGGTGGGATCCCCGGCCAGCACGGCGACGGCCGCCCGGAAGCCCCTGGCGGCGAAGACCGGTGGCTCCTCGGGTCGATCGCGCAGGTCGGCGATCTGGATCGCGCCGTCGGGAGCCTCGAGTGCGCTCGGCCCGTGCCAGGCCGTGCCCGAGGTGAGGTCACGAATGCCGGGCGGCTCCGGCCATCCGTGGCTGGCCCTGGCGGTCGTCAGCCGGTTGCCCACCGTGCGCTCGAGCACCAGAGCCGCGTCGGCGCCGGTTCCCTTCATCGCGAGCCGCGCGGCCTCGGTGACGAGGTCGTCGATGGAATCGTCTTGCCAGAGATAGCGCCCGAACAGGGCGAGGGCCTCGATCGGGCGCTCGGGGGACACGGCCCCGCCATCCTACTTTCTCTTTGGCGTGCGGGCGTCGCGAAACTCTATACTTTCCCACGGATGCCCGCCGTCGCACTCAACACCGCCCCTCCCCGCGTCACCCTGCTCAGCGCGCCCCAAGCGCCCTACGACGGGGCGATTGCCGCCGCGCGCACCTGCTACTCCCCGCGCGTCATCGCGCGGGACGAGGTCACCGACAAGCAGCGCGACTCGATCGGCCCGCTCACCTTCGAGGGGGGGCACCACACGGTCTTCCAGCACGCGCACTTCGAGTTCGGGCTCGAGAACGTCTCGCGGCAGTTCGTATGGAGCATCCTGCACGCCTACCCGTTCTACAACTCCGAGCAGTCCAGCCAGCGCTACGTGAAGCTGAACGAGCCTCGCGCCTTCATGCCGCCGCTCGAGGGCGAGGCGCGCGACGTCTACGAGCAGGCCGTCCTCCGGGCGTGGGACGCCTACGCCGAGCTCTCGGCGCTGCTCAAGGACGATGCGTGGGCGATTCTGAAGGACCTGCGCTACGTCCGCCCCACCAACTCGCCCGCCCGGCTGAAGGCGGTGGAGCGCGAGGCGGAGAAGAAGGCCATCGAGACGGCGCGCTACGTCATCCCCATCGGCGCCTTCACGTCGATGGTGCACACCGTGTCCGGGCTGGTGTTGCACCGCCTCTATCGCATGGCGAACGCGGGCGACACGCCGTATGAAGCGCAGATGGTGATTGGCGCCATGGTCGACCTCGTCAAGGAGGTCGACCCGATGTTCTTCGAGAAGGTGGGGCTGACCACGCTTGGGCACGACCAGCTGCCCGAGTCGGCCATTCCGCGCCCGACGGCCTCGGGTGACGCGTTCGCCCGGGAGTTCGATCGGCGGCTGGGGAACCGCGTGTCGCGGCTGCGCGACTGGTCGGCCGGCGCCGAGCGGGTGGTGGCCGACTCGGTTCGCGCCACCTTCGGCCTCACCACCGTCGAGATGGACGACCCGGAAGCCATCGACCGCGTGATGAACCCCGCGCGGAACCCCTATCGCATCGACATGCTGAACGTGTCGCATCATTCGCCGCTGATGCGCGCGCTCAACCACCCGAGCTACGTGTTCGAGAAGCGCCTCAGCCACACCGCCGACTCCCAGGACCAGCGCCACCGCATGGTGCCGGCGTCGCGGCCGATGATGACGTTTGCCGACACCCTGGAGCCCGACGTGATCGCGCCGAGGCTGATCCGCCAGAACGGGGCGGCACGCGCCGTGTTCGACCGGGCCGTCAGGGACGCGTGGACGGCCAAGAACCGCCTGCTGGCGCTCGGCGTCCCGCTCGAGTTCGCCCTCTACCTGCTGCCCAACGCGAAGGCGCTGCGAATGGTCGAGTCCGGCTCGTTCATCTCGCTGCAACACAAGTGGACGCTGCGCACCTGCTTCAACGCGCAGGAGGAGATCTACCTGGCGTCGATGGACGAGATCTCGCAGGTCCAGGCCGTGCACCCGCAACTCGGCAAGTTCCTGGGTCCGCCGTGCGTGCTCCGCAACCGCATCGTCTCGCCGCGGTGCACGGAGGGCACGCATTTCTGCGGCGTGCCGGTGTGGCAGTCGTTCCCCAACACAGAGCGGCGGCTGTAGACGCGGACGGACTGGATGGCGCAGATGAGACGGGCCGCAGATGGCACAGATGACGCAAGGCCGCAGATGACGCAGATGACACAGATGGGGTGACGGGCCGAATCACTCAATCACCCAATTTCTCAATCACCCGATCAATCGCCGGATCACCACTCACCCAATCGCGCAATCAATCGCCAATCTGCAATCATCAATCGTCAATTCTGCATGGCCTGGTTCGCCCACATCTACACTGCTTTCGGTGCCGTGCTCGCGCTCTACGCGACGCTGGCGGTATTCCAGGGCGCGTTCAAGTCGGCCATCGTGGCGCTGGTGGCGGCGGTATTCGTGGATGCCACCGACGGCTGGCTGGCGCGAGCGCTGCGCGTGAAGGACGTGCTGCCCGGCTTCGACGGGGCCCGGCTGGACGACATCGTCGACTACCTCACCTACACCTTCGTCCCGGTGCTGCTGATCATCGAGGCCGGGCTGCTGCCAGAGGAGTGGGGCATCTGGGTGGGCGGGGCCGTGCTGCTGGCCAGCGCCTATGGCTTCGCGCAGGCCGAGGCCAAGATCAAGACGACCGATCACTTCTTCACCGGCTTCCCGTCCTACTGGAACATCGTGGCCATGTACATGTACGTGCTGCGGCTGTCTCCCGTGGTGAATGCGGTGGTGTTGCTCGTGTTCGCCGTGCTGGTCTTCGTGCCCATTCGCTACGTCTACCCGTCACGCACGGTCGCCCTGCGGGTGCCGACGTTGATCCTGGCCTCTGCCTGGGGTGTCCTGGGCGCCGTGATCATCTGGCGGCTGCCGGCGACCGACGGGCCGTGGACGATGCTCTCGCTGGTGTTCCCCGTGTATTACGGGGTGGTGTCGCTCTGGCTCCACGGCCGCGACACGGGCTAAGATCGGAGGCTTGTGTCTCCGCTCGTCATCATCTTCCTGACGGTCTTCATCGACCTGCTCGGCTTCGGCATCATCATCCCGCTGCTGCCGTTCTACGCCGAGTCGTTCGGCGCCACTGCGTTCATGGTCGGCCTGCTCAGCACCAGCTTCTCGCTGATGCAGTTCATGTTCTCGCCCATCTGGGGACGGCTGTCCGACCGCATCGGTCGCCGCCCCATCATCCTGCTGGGCCTCGCGGGGTCGTGCGCGTCGTACATGGTGATGGCCATGGCCTCGTCGCTCGCGGTGGTGTTCCTGGGACGCATCGTCGGGGGCATTGCGGGCGCCAATATCCCGACGGCGCAGGCCTACATCGCGGACGTGACCGCGCCGGAAAACCGGGCCAAGGGGATGGGCCTGGTGGGCGCGGCCTTCGGGCTGGGGTTCATCTTCGGGCCGGCCATTGGCGGCATCCTCAGCCATTTGGGGCCGTCCGCGCCCATGTGGTCGGCGTCGGCACTGTGCGGGGCGAACCTCGTGGCGGCGTACTTCCTGCTTCCCGAGTCGCGCTCCGGCGACACGGCGCGCAAGACCCTGGGTCGCATCGAGGCGGTCCGCCGCGCGATGGCCGACCGGCGGCTCGTCCTGCTCCTCGCGCTCTACTTCATCGTCACGGCGGCGTTCTCGGGCTTCGAGGCCACGTTCGCGCTCTTCAGCGAGCGTCGCTTCGGCTTCACCGTGGCCACGATCGGCTACCTGTTCGCGTTCATCGGCGGCACACTGGCGCTCGTCCAGGGCCTCCTGGTGGGCCGGGTGGTGAAGCGGGTCGGCGAGCCACGGCTCATCCCCGTCGCCATCGCGGTCATCGGGCTCGGCATCGGCCTGGTGCCGTTCGCGTGGACGGTGCCGGCGCTGCTGGTCGCGGTCGGCACCCTGGCGGTCGGGATGGGCTTCAACGGACCCGCGCTGTCGGCGATGGTCTCGCGGTTGACGCACGCGGACGACCAGGGCGGCATGCTGGGGCTCGCCTCCTCGCTCGCCAGCCTGGGCCGCGTCGTGGGCCCGGCCTGGGGAGGATTTCTCTTCGATGCCTGGGGCATGACCACGCCCTACCTGAGCGCCGCGGCCCTCATGTTCGTCGCGGTCGCGGTGGCCGTGGCCTCGCTCCGCTCCGCGCCCCCGGCGACCGCGTGAGGACCCGCCTGCGCTCGCGTAACATGACGCGAGCTTCGGTGGGCAAGCCCACAACCTCACAACCCCAGAACCCGAGAAACCGAGAACTGTGAACGTCGTCACCTTGCACGCCGGCAACCCCGGGCCGTTCACTGGCGCCGGCAACTGGACCTACCTCATTCCAGGCGACGCACCCCTGCTGTTCGACGCGGGCGTCGGGCGACCGGAACACCTGGACGCCATCGCGGCGGCTGCGCCGGCCGGTCCGGCGCGGGTGGTGGTGTCGCACGCGCATCCGGATCACATCGCAGGCGCGCCGGCCGTCGCCGCGCGGTGGCCGGCGGCGGGGTTTGCGAAGTACCCATGGGCCGAGGACGATGCCGGCATCGCGTGGAGGGCGATCGAAGACGGCGTGCGCATCGCGAGCGGCGAGGGTGAGCTCGAAGCGATTCACACCCCCGGTCACGCGCCGGACCACCTGGTCCTGTGGCACGCCGCGTCGCGCACGCTCCTGGGGGCCGACCTGCTGCAATTAGGTAACACGGTGGCGATTCCCGCGTCGAAGGGGGGCGACCTGGCCGCCTATCTCCGGTCGCTGAAGCGCGTGCACGCCCTGAATCCTGCGCGCGTCCTGCCCGCGCACGGTCCCGTCATCGAGGATCCGCTGGCGCTCATCGATCACTACCTCGCCCATCGTCACCACCGCGAGGTGCAGATCCTCACCGCCCTCGAAGGCGGGCTCGACACCGTGGACACGATCGCCGGGCGCATCTACACGGGCCTCGACCCCAGGCTGGGTCCGCTGGCCAGGGAGAGCGTGCTGGCGCATCTGGTGAAGCTCGAGCACGAAGGCCTCGCGCGCCGCGACGGCCCGCGCTGGCTACTGCTGACGTAGGCTCTCTCACGGGAACACGAGGGGCACGACGCACACGCAGAACGCACGAAGAAACCCTATGGGGTTTGGGCAGGTCCGCTCGAGACTGCATCGACTCCCGACTCCCGACTCCCGACTCCCGACTCCCGACAAGATCTCCA
>DAIRFN010000247.1:0-8963 GCA_036795065.1 Vicinamibacterales bacterium | reverse complement strand
GCCTCGAGTTCCTGTTGCTCTTGTGCAAGGGCAGCGGCGGCGGCCGGGTCGGCTCCGGCAAGCCTCCCGGGCAGTCCCTCGAGTAGCGCATCGACCGCGGCCAGCTCGTGCTCCACCACCGCGAGCCGATCGGCCACCTCTGTCCGCCGAAGCTCGATCTCGGCAGGCGTTCGCGCACGCGGCCCCCGCGCGTCCACGGCGATGACGGCCCCCGAGAGACAGACGAGCGCGCAAAGAAACGTGTGTGCAGCCTGAACGCGAGCCAGTCGGGGCCTCCACTGCCACGCTACCTCATCGAGGCGAGCGGGCGCTATCGCATCGAGGGGCTTGGGACTTGGAGCTTGGGGAACCCGAACCCGAGAACCTGAGAACCCGAGACTCGAGAACCTCAACCCCGCCAGATGCTGCTGAGCACGCGAACGGCGTTGCCGCCCAGGATGAGCCCGATGTCCGCATCACTGTAGCCGCGCCGGATGAGCCCCTCGGTGAGGTCGAACACCCGCCGCGAGTGGTTCAGCCCCTTGATGGTGATCGCGCCGTCACTATCCTCGTGGTACTGGTACCGCGAGAAATTCGGCTGGCTCCTCGGATCGAACCCCCCGCCGTTCACCGCGTTCGGGTTGCCGACCACATCCATGTCGCTGCCGATCGCCACGTGCTCCACGCCCACGAGCTTCGCCACGTGATGCACGTGATCGATCACGTGCGCCACGGTCACCGGCTCCACGTCCCGCACCAGGAACCGGATCATCGCGATGCCCATCACGCCGCCGGTCTTCGCCATCATCTGGATGGCTTCGTCCGTCTTGCACCGCAGGTGCCCGGGCACGAGGGCACGGGCCGTGGCGTGCGTGAAGATCACGGGCTTCTTCGCCGCGGCCAGCGCGTCGAGCGTGGTCTGGTCGCCGCAGTGCGACACATCCACCGCCATGCCCACCTGCTGCATGCGCTCGAGGATGGACAGGCCGAAGACCGACAGGCCGCCATCGCGCTGCTCGAGGAATCCACTCCCGATGCGGTTGTTGAAGTTGTAGGTGAGCTGCGAGATGCGCTGCCCCAGCCCGAAAAAGGTCCGCACATCGTCCGGTGTGCGGAAGTGCGTGGAGTCCTGGAAGGTGAGCATCACGCCGACCTTGCCGCTGGCCCTGGCACGCGCGAAGTCCGACACGTCGTCGATGCGCGTGAACCAGTCGCTGTGGGCCGCCAGGAAGCCGTTCCAATCCGCGTAGAAGCGGATGGCCCGATCGTAGTCGCCGGCCCCGTGGCCCAGCGCGAAGACGGTGATGCCCGACTCGCGGTAGCGCGCCGCATCGTCCGCGGTGAAGCTGCCGGGCACCGTGAGTCACTGCTCGATCGTCGGCGGCCGCACCGAGAAGTCCGGGCACTGGAACTGGTTGAGCAGGTCGACCACCGTGGTGGACTGCACCAGCCGGATGGCGCGCGCCGAGTACTCGACGGCGAGCTGCGCGAACAGGCGATAGCGCCCGCGCAGGACGGCCGGCGCGCCGGCCATGGCCAGCCCCATCGCGCAGAGGGCCGCTCGCCTGGTCACGACCATCACTGCCCTCCTGGCGTCGCCGAATGCACGATGCGCCCGTTCTTGATGACGTGGCGGATCCGGCGCGTGTTGCGGATGTCGACGGACGGGTCCGCATCAACCAGCAGGAGGTCCGCCACCTTGCCCGGCGCCACCGTGCCGCTCGTGTCGTCCACACCCAGCGCGTGGGCCGCGCCGCGCGTGGCTGCCGTGATGGCCTGAAGCGGTGTCAGCCCCGCGCCAGTGACCATCACCTCCAGCTCCTGGTGAATCATCGGGAGGGGATCGTCCCGCGTCATCAGGCTGTCCACGCCGGCCGCGAGCGTCACGCCCATCTCCTGCGCGCGTTTCGTGACGGCGAACATCCAGGGCGTGCGCAGGGCGCTCAGGTCGTCCTTCGCCGGCCCCTCGGCGAAGATCCACAGCGTGGGATTGAGCGCCACGTCGTTGTCCTTCATCGACTGCAGGAGACGTGTCATCACGGGACCGTCCGCAGGGACACCCGCGAAGTCGCCGCGGGCCCGCTTCGGGAACTCCGGGCTCGGCGGCGAGCCTTCCCACACGAGGTAGGCCGAGTGCGCCAGGTATGTCACGCCGGCGGCGACCAAGTCGCCTGGCCTGGCAGGGAACACCGTGGAGTGGGCGATCAGCCTGACGGCCTGCCGCTTGGCCTCGTCTCCGATGCGGCGCACGGTGTCTGCGTCGAGCGCGGCGTAGAGCTTGATGGACGTGGCGCCGGCGCCGCGCGCCTCCGCCACGGCACGCACCAGGTCGGTGCCGGCCGCGATTTCGCGGTTCCAGGGCGCATCGCCCGGGCGATAGCCGCGCGAGGTGGCGACCACGCGCGGGTCGGTGAAGAAGGCGGGTCCCGCGAAGAGCGCGGCATAGAGGATGGTGGGCGATTCGATCTCACCCACCATGGCCGCGCGTGCCAGGTCGCTGGTGCTGCGCAGGTCGCTCGCCACGTCGTAGACCATCGTGACGCCGCCCTGAAGGACCCGCTTCAACTGCGCGGCGCGTTCGGCCCACGGCAGGCCCGAGAGGTGCACGTGCGCGTCGGTGAGGCCGGGCAGGAGGAAGAGGCCGCGGCCATCGAGCGTGAGATCGGACTGGTCGTCCGCAGCGGCCGTCACCGATGCCACGCGGCCGTCGCGCACCAGGACGTTCGCGCCGGCACGCGGCGCGCCGCCATTGCCGTCCACCAGCGTGACGTTCCGGATGAGAAGCGAGGGAACAGAAGGGACCGGCGCCTGCGCGTCGACGATCGCGGCGCCCAGCGCGCACGCGGTCACGATCGAGGCCGCCGCCGCGAACCGGCGACAGGTGGGAGCGGGCATGGCAGCCGAGTCTGCCACGTTGCCACGGAACCGGGCAATCAGAAGAGCCGGCGCGCCGCGCCGGCGATGGCGAGCCAGACCAGGCTGCGCAGCAGCATGGCGCCGAGACTATCCGTGGCCACGGCCTCGCCCACCAGGCGCATCCCGACCAGCACGCCCAGGACCGCGGCGTGCGCCCCGGCAAGGACCGAGGCCGCGGTCGCGCCCCACCGCTGCCACATCCAGATTCCGGCGCCCGCGACCACGCCAGCAACGCCGGCCGCCACGTTGTAGGCCACCAGCCACGGCAGGACGACGTAGTCGGGACGATCGACGCCGGCCAGAACGCGTGTACCGGCCACGACGGACAGGGCCCCGAAGGACATGCCAACGACGGCCAGCACACGAACGAGTCGCCGGCCACCCGTACCTGTTCGCATCCGTTTGCACCCGATTGCATCATCGCAGCGCGCGGTCGCCCCCGCGATGATAGCCGTCATATGATGGCTGCCTCATGAGCGAGTCCGAAAAGAAGGCCTTCGAGACCCGGGTGCGGCTGCGTCCACTCACGCTGGCCGACTTCGACGCCCTGGTCGACCTGCAGTTGCGGTGCTTCCCGGGCATGAAGCCCTGGGCGCGCGAGCAGATCGCCAGCCAGCTGGCCATCTTCCCCGAAGGCCAGATCGTCATCGAACTGGACGGCCACATCGTCGGATCGTCCAGCAGCCTCATCGTCGACTCGTCGTCGCACAGCGACTGGCACGACTGGAAGGCGAGCACCGACAACGGCTACATCCGCAACCACGAACCGCAGGGCGACACGCTCTACGGCATGGAGATCATGGTCGACCCCGAGTACCGGGGCCTGAAGCTCTCGCGCCGGCTGTACAACGCGCGCAAGCAGCTGGCGCGGGACCGGAACCTCCTGGGCATCATGATCGGCGGCCGCATCCCGGGGTACGGGGCCCACGCCGACGAGATGTCGGCCAGCGAGTACGTCGAGCGGGTCATCAACAAGGTGCTGGTGGATCCGGTGCTCACGCCCCAGCTGTCGAATGGCTTCATCCTGAAGGGGCTCATCCCCAACTACTTTCCCGCCGATGCCGAGTCGCGCGGGTACGCCACCTACCTGGAGTGGACCAATTACGACTACGTGGCGCCTCACCGACGGCAGCTGCTGCGACCTTCGAGCCCCGTGCGCCTGTCGGCCGTGCAGTACCAGATGCGCCGCATCGGCAGCTTCGACGACTTCGCCACGCAGTGCGAGTTCTTCGTGGACGTGTCCTCGGACTACCGGGCCGACTTCCTGCTGTTCCCCGAGCTCTTCACGACGCAGCTGCTCTCCACCATCCAGGCCGATCGGCCGGGCCAGTCGGCCCGCAAGCTCGCGGAGTTCACGTCGCGCTACCTGGAGCTGTTCGGCAGCCTGGCCATCAAGTACCACTTGAACATCGTGGGCGGCAGCCTGTTCGAGCTCGACGGCGAGAAGCTGTACAACACCTCCTACTTCTTCGGCAGGGACGGGGCCATCGACAAGCAGCGCAAGCTGCACATTACGTTCCCGGAGCGGCGGTGGTGGGGCGTCCAGCCCGGGGACCGGCTGCGGACGATTGAGACCGACCGCGGGCGGATTGCGATTCTCGTGGGACACGACGCGCAGTTCCCCGAGCTGGGCCGCATCGCCGTGGACCAGGGCGCGCAGATCCTCTTCGTGCCCATCAACACCGACGAACGCCACGACTACCTGCGCGTGCGCTACTGCGCGCAGGCGCGGTGCATCGAGAATCCCGTGTACCTGGTACTCGCGGGCTGCATCGGCAACCTCCCCGAGGTGGAGCACGCCGACATCCACTACGCGCAGTCGGCCATCATGGCACCGTCGGACTTCTACTTCAGCCGCGACGGCATCGCGGCGGAGTGCCAGCCGAACATCGAGACGGTGATCTTCGCGGAGGTCGATCTCGAGATGCTGCGCCGCCAGCGGCGCAGGGGCGCCGGCCTCACGTGGGAGGACCGGCGGCGCGACCTCTACCAGATTCACTACCAGGCAGGCGGGGAGTCACGGAAGGCGTGACCTATATCCCCCGGAGTAACGACCCGAGCCCCAGCGGTTCGGGCTTGACGTCCAGCTTGAAGAGCGCCGCGGCGTTCTCGTAGAGCATCAGGTTCTTGTCGCGCGTTGGCAGCCGCAGTTCCTCCATGAACTGCAGGTACGACTCCATCGTGGCCAGCGGCCAGTCGGTGCCGTAGAGCACCTTGTTGGGGTTCACGCCCCACAGGATCATCTCCTTCAGCTGCTGCCGCATGTAGGCCTCGAAGCGGTCGGTGAACTCGCCCAGCGTGAGGCCCGAGATGTCGGTGTAGACGTTCTCGTTCTTGTAGACCACTTCCATGCAGTCGCGGAACCACGGGTTCCCGAGGTGGCAGATGAGGAACTTGACCTTCGGGAAGTCCACCGCGACCTCGTCCACGTGCAGCGGGTGCGAGTACTTCACCTTGCCCGTGGGCGCGTAGGTGTCGCCGGTGTGAATCATCACGGGGACGTCGAACTCCTCCGCCAGGTGATAGGCCGGTGCGAGCTTCGGATCCGCGGGATAGAACGGCTCGTAACCCGGATAGATCTTCAGGCCCTTGATGGCGCCGGCCTCGAGCAGCGATCGCAGCTCGGCGACGTCTGCGTCGCAGAAGGTGCGCCACGAGATGCCGGCGACGACGTGGATGTTGGGGAGGTGGCGCGTGGCCTCGGCGACGGCGCGGGCGGAGGGACGTCCGGGCACCACCTTGTACGACGTCAGCACCATCGCCACGCCGACCCGGTTGCGTCGCATGGTCGTCTGCAGCCGCTCGAGGCACGTCGGCAGCGCCTCCACGGTCTCGTCTTCGTAGTAGTTCACGTGGGTGTGGCAGTCGATGATCACGCGCGGGCTATCTCCGTGTGTAGCGGGCGATGACCTGCGCCGCCCAGTCGCGCCCGCCCAGCCCGAACGCCAGGGCGGCGGCCAGGCAGACGGCCGCAAAGGCAATCTGGAAGGCGGACACCAGCACCTCGGTGCGGATGGCCAGTTGCTCGGCCGCCATGAAGAGGACGAACACCAGCAGCGCCCAGCGCGCCAGCGCCCCGATGGGCTCGGCGGCCGCGCTGCCGATGTTGCTCAGGTAGCTGTAGACGAGGCCGCCGATGACGCGAGCCAGCAGCGACCCGAATACCAGCACGCCGACGGCGAGCACCAGGTTGGGCACGAACTGCGCCACGCGCTGGACGAGCACGCCCGCCGTGCGGACGCCGAGCGCGTCGAGCAGCGCCACGAAGACGCCGGCGAGGATGATCCAGTAGAGGGTGCCGGCGACGAGCGTGACCAGCGTGACGGGCACGCCGCCCTGGACGAGGAAGTCGTCCACGCCGGAGCGTTCGGCGAGCTCGTCCACGCGCGCCGCCCGCAGCACGCGCACGGCGACGCGCCGCACCAGCTTGGCGACGAGCCACCCGGCCACGAGCAGGAGCAGGGCCAGGCCCAGGTCTGGCAGCAGGGCCACTGCCGCGCTCCATGTCTCACGGAGCGACCTGAGGAGCAGGCTGGACTCGAACATCGGCGACGCCTCCGCCGCGCATCGTACCGCCCCCGGCGAAGACGCGCAACGCCGTTACGACTTCGACGCGGGGCCGCAGGCCTGGTCGTCGTCCCGCGCCGACCGGCGCGGATGGGGAACCGCTCACGTGGGCACGCCCATGCGCGGCAACAGCCACGCCTGGAGCACGAACCACACGACGAGAAACGCGAGACCCCCGAGCCAGTTGTCCATGTGAACGTGGGCGCCGCCGCGCCCTGCCTCTGCTCCATGATGACACGGCGCCGGCCGGCCGGCTTGGAAAGATGACCGCCGTCATGGCGGCGAGGCCCGCGCCGGCCGTATCATCCGGCGCGAGTCCCGCGTCATGGCCGGCGTCCTGCACAAAGACCGCATCGTCGCGAACCCGGGGTTCAACCGCTGGTGGAACATCCCTGCCGCCCTGTGCATCAACCTGAGCATCGGGCAGGCCTACGCCTTCAGCGTCTTCAACCTGCCGCTCACCCGGGTGCTCGGGGTCTCGACCTCGACACCTGATGACTGGAAGCTCACCACGCTGGGCTGGATCTTCACGCTGGCCTATATCTTTCTCGGGTTGTCGGCCGGCGTTGCCGGCCGGTGGCAGGACCGCGTCGGCCCGCGAGTGAGCGGCGCGGTGGCGGCGCTGTGTTTCAGTGGCGGTTTCTTCATTTCGGCGATCGGGGTGTGGCAGCACCAGATCTGGCTGCTCTACCTCGGCTACGGTGTCATCGGCGGCTGCGGCCTCGGCATCGGGTTCAACACGCCCATCCCGATCCTCCTCCGGTGGTTCCCCGATCGCCCGGGCCTGGCCACCGGGTTCGCCGTGATGGGATTCGGCGGCGGAGCCATCCTCGCGGCACCGCTGTCGCAGGCGTTGATCGCCCGCTTCGCGAGCGATACCTCGGTGGGAGTCGCGGAGTCGTTCGTGGCCCTGGGATCGCTCTACCTCGGGCTCATGTTGATGGGCGCCTTCCTCTTCCGCCTGCCGGCGTCCGGGTGGCGCCCGCCCGGCTGGGCCCACGTGCCGGGCACGCTGCGCGCTCCCGCCGCGACCGGCCTCACCGTCGAGGCGGCCATCCGCACGCGCGAGTTCTACCTGCTCTGGCTGGTGCTCCTGCTCAACGTCACGGCTGGCCTCGGGGTGCTCGGGCAGGCGGCCCCGATGATCCAGGAGGTCTTCAGCGATTTCAGCGGCTCGGCCGCCGCGGTGTTCGTGGCGATCCTGAGCTTCTTCAACATGTCGGGACGCCTCCTCTGGGCGTGGCTCTCGGACACCATCGGCCGGCGGCGGACCTTCGCGGTGTTCTTCGTGGCGGGGCCGATCCTGTATGCGGCCGTGCCCTTCGCCGGCTCCGCCGGCAACCTCGTGGTGTTCGTCGCGTGCTTCGCCGTGATTCTCTCGATGTACGGCGCGGGCTTCGCGCTGATGCCCCCCTACATCGCCGAGGTCTTCGGCCCCGCGCACGTCGGCGCCATCAACGGCCGTGTGCTGACCGCGCTCTCGCTGGCCGGGGTCTGCGGGCCTGTCGCGGTGAACTACCTGCGACAGGAGCAGATCTCGCGCGGGGTCAGCGCCGGTCAAGCCTACGATGTCACACTGTTCATCATGGCCTCGCTGCTGGTCGTGGGATTCTTCTGCAACCTGGCCATCAAGCCGGTGTATCGGACCGGGGCCACGCCCGCGGAGCCGGCGACATGACGCCTCCTGCCACCGCCCCGCTCCGCTTCGATGGCCAGGCGACGCTGCTGGTCGCGGCGGGGCTGGCGGTGTTCTTCTCCGCCGGCCTGGGCGCGGGGTGGATGCTCGAGCGCTATGACGCCGGCGTCGGCTTCTCGCGCGAGGCGGCCCGGATTGCCGAGGTCCTGGAGCTCGCCCCCGGCACGTCGGTCGGTGACATCCGCGCCGGCACCGGCCGCTGGACCGTGGACATGGCGCGGCGCGTGGGCCCCGAGGGCCAGGCGTTCGCCACCGCGGGGCCTGACCCCGCGCACGTGCTGATGGCCACAGTCGCAGCCTCGGGCCTCGACAACGTCACGGTGATCACGCGAACGCCGGCCGACCTGCCCCGGCTGCCGTTGGCGTGTTGTGATGCCGTCCTGCTGCGCCGCGTCTACAGCGACCTGCAGCGTGAGCGTCCGGGCTTCCTGGAGAGCCTGAAGCGGGTGACGCGGCCCGGCGCGCTCGTCGCCGTCATCGAGTTCCACCCGGACGCGCCGACCGGGCCTCCTCGCGACACGCTTCCGCGCCGCGAGGTGATTGCGGAGTTCACGGCCGCCGGGTTCGCGCTGGTCCAGGACCACGAGCGCTGGTTCGGGAACACCTACTGCGTCGTGCTCAGGCGCGGTTCCGATTAGGAGCCGTCACAGCCGTCAGCTTCCGCCGAAGTGAAACTCGAAGCGGGGCGTGTAGCGCTCGACAGATCGGTACGGGTCCGGCCATTCCAGCGCGTACCCCAGCATGTAGGCGGCGTGACGGGTCCAGTACGGATCGAACAGGTGCGCGCGGGCCAGCAGGCACAGGT
>DAIRFN010000246.1:5972-9005 GCA_036795065.1 Vicinamibacterales bacterium | reverse complement strand
GCGCACCTTCGCGCCGTACGGTGGGTCGGCCTCGAGGATCTCCGTCATGCGCTGGCTCGCGCGCTCGGCGTCGAGGGTGGGCGGGATGCGCAGCGAGAGCTTGAGCGAGGTCTGGGGCCGGAGCACATTGCCGCCGTCGGCCGGCGCGGGAAGCCCGGCGGCGCCGATGATGGCCAGCGCGGGCTTCCACGTCCTGGCGAGGAGCAGCGCCACCGGATCGTCCTGCGTGTAGCGCATGCCCTCGACCAGGGGGAAACGACCCGCGATGTCGGCGCCGAGCAATCCTGCGACCTCGCGCGCCTCCGCCGCCCGCGCGGGCGGGATCTCGACGTGGAAATCCTGCGCCACGGCCCCGGTCTTCTCGTCCTCGAGCCGCGAGAGGAGCTGGCGCGCAATGCGGAAGCTCGACGGCACGATGCCGCTCGCCGCGCCGGAGTGCACGCCCTCGGTCAGCACCTCGACCGTGAGCACGCCGTTGACGATGCCCCGGAGCGATGTCGTGCCCCAGAGCTGGTCGTAGTTGCCGCAGCCGGTGTCGAGACAGATCACGAGATCCGGCTCGCCGATGGACCACGACGCCTCGTCCGGCCATTCGATCGCCTTCGGCATATCCGCGGCGTTGCCGCGCGGCGCGCCGGCCTCGACCCATTGCGCGATCTTCGCCACTCCCTCGTCGGACAGCGACGGGTCGTGCTTGTAGTGCTGGATGCCGATGTTCTTCTCGATGTACCAGGGGGGCATGGCGCCGGCCTTGTCGCGGATGCTGGTCCGCTGCCGGATGGCTCGCGCCCAGGGCCGCACCTCCTCGTAGGTGATGAGCGACATCGGCGCCACCTGGTTGGGGCGGTGGCAGTTCTGGCAGCTGCGCTGCAGGATGGGGGCGATGTCCCTGGTGAAGGTCACCGCCGGCGCCGGCGACGCCGGAGCGGCCTGCTCGGCACCGAGCCCGAGCGGGGTGACCAGGGCGACCACGACCGGCGCGAGCACGGCCACGCCAGTCGCGAGGCTCCAACCGAACCTCTGTGTGCGTTCCATCGAAGACTCTCCTTGCGGCGCGCGGATTGCCGGCGAACCTGTGTCGTCGAACGGTAGTTGACTGCGGTAGAGGTTGTCAACGCAGGTGCGCGCGGGTGGGGCGGTGCGGCGACCAGCGTCGTAGAGAATGCCTCGTCGACCGGGGCGCTGGGCAGTCTGACGACCTCGAGGTGCGTTCATGACGGTGCGCCGCGGTGTCGTTCACGGCTTCGCGCCAGGGGGCGGTCCGCCCGGGTGCTTCTGGCACGCCGGCGGCTGTTCCGCGCTCCAGGCCATCATCGCGATGCGCCAGCGCCCTTCGTGCTTGATGAGCGTGAAGGCATCCACCCCGCAGTGCGACCACTTGCCGTCGAGGTACAGGTCGTACGGATACCAGACCATCGCAAGCGGGCCGTTTACGCGTGCCTCAGGGCTCCAGCCGCGCTCCGTCACGGTGGCGGTGGTTGGTGCGTCCCGCTGCTCGGCGCGGGTGCGGATGCGGTAGCGCGTGAGGCCGTCGCGGGTGCTGGTTGGGAAGAGGACGGCCTCCGGGAGCATGAGGTCGGTGAACGCGACCATGTCGCCACGCGTGATGGCGGCGAGCGCCGAGTCCGCAACCGCAATCGCGGCGGTGCGTTCGGCGGGCGTGTCCTGGGCTGCGAGTGGAGCAGCCGCCACGAGCGTGACCAACCCGAGCCCGGCGATCGCCGACGTCAACCGTGTGTGTCGAATCATGAGATGACTCCCCGATGGGAGACCATACCGCGCCGTGAGCGGCGAGTCACTCTGGTGAGGGAGAGCCCCGGCCCGATCCAGAAGCTCGGCAGGAGAATAGTTACGCCGCCCTTCCGTGGAGCGTGTAACATCGCCGCCGGATCCCCCCACACACGGGAACATCGAGTGACCACTCCCCGGGAGGTACCCATGAAACAGCACCTCGTTTCGCGGCGGACCATGTTGAAGGGCGGTGGAGCGGCGGTGGCGGGTCTGACGGTGATGCAGGTGGCAGGGCCTGCCCAGGCCTTCCCCGGGCACCCAGGCCAGGACGAGCAGCTCGGCTGGGCTGATGAGCAGGCGGACTCGTCGCACGCGTTACAGCAGTCGAGCGGGCAGGTCATCCCCTGGCTCGATCAACCCGCGCCAAACCCCATACCGGGAGCCGTGGGTAACCTGCTGGTCTGGGAGGAGCTCGACACGTGGCGCACGCCCACGGACGACTTCTTCTTCGTGAGCCACTACGGTCAGCCAGATGGCCTCGATGAAGCGGCCTGGCGCGTCGGCCTCGACGGGCTGGTGCGCCATCCACAGTCGCTCACCCTCGCCGAGATCAAAGCGCGCGCTCGGCACGAAGTGGACTTCACCCTGGAGTGCTCGGGGAACAACGGCACGGGGTTGGCCTTCTTCATCGGCGGCATCGGCAATGCTCGATGGGGAGGTGCGCGGCTGGCTCCGTTGCTGCACCAGTCGGGTGTCCTCGATGAGGCCAGTGAAGTCGTCTTCTGGGGAGCCGACCGCGGCACGGTGACGATTCGCGACAACTCCGGAATCGTGAGTGGCGGCCAGACGGGTGTGGTCCAGCCGGATGCCGAGGGTGGATTGGACTTGACCATCACGGAGCAGTTCGCCCGCAGCATGTCTCTGCAGGACGCGCTCGGCCGCGACAATCTGCTGTGCTACGAAATGAACGGTGACCCACTACCGCCCGAGCACGGCTTCCCGGTGCGGCTGATTGCGCCAGGATGGTACGGGGTCGCGAACGTCAAGTGGTTGACGCGCATCGAGGTGACGGACCGCCGCTACGCCGGCCGCTTCATGGCGCGGGACTACGTCAGCATCCGTGAAGATCAGCGTAACGGCGAGACGGTTTGGACGTTCACGACGGTCGGCTTCGATCGGCTCAAGTCGGCGCCGGCCAAAGTGACGCGGGTGGGACACCGCTATTCGATCATGGGGGCCGCGTGGGGCGCCCCCATCGCTGCGGTGCAGGTCCGCATCGACGCCGGACCGTGGCAGTGGGCC
>DAIRFN010000246.1:0-5962 GCA_036795065.1 Vicinamibacterales bacterium | reverse complement strand
GGCAGTTCTGGACTTTCGAGTGGGGGCAGCCTGCGGCGGGCGAGCATGCCATCACGTCGCGGGCCTTCGACATCGATGGGAACATCCAGCCGGCGCCGGACGACCCGTTCCTCGCGAGTCGCCGAACCTACTGGGAGAGCAACGGCCACATCACGCGCCGAATCTTGATTCCCTGACGTGACGTCCGCCCGTCGCGTGCGCCACGGGTATCCCCCGTCGAGGGGCCGTGCATCACGAAACGGCGATCCTCGCGATCACGCTCAGAAGCGCTGCCTCGCTGACCGGACCTGGACCGTTCAGCGAGGCGCGCCAGCCACGCACTCTGCGGCGGTTCAAAGGATGGGAATCACGAGACGCACGATCGAGAGGTAGACGCAGTGATGACGTCTCACCTGCTGACTAACCGGACACCAGCCTGGGTCCAGCGCCGGGCGCCGCCCATCGTTTCGCGACGCGCTTCAGCGTTCTGAGGATGAGCGATGCGACCGCACCGAGAGAGCTGAGAATCGCTCGTATCTTCGCCATCGGACCTCCATACGGACGGACATGGGCCGACTCATTCACGTTCGCCGACGTCTGCCGCTGAAGGTTTATCTCACGCGCTCCCCTGGTGGCAAATCGCCGTGCAGCGTCGTGCGCCAGCGCGGGGACCCACACTTCCGCAGCGTGCGCGTGGTGCAGCAGGCGATCGAGCACTGCCGTGACCGCTGCGGTATCGCCAGGCAGCACACGCCCGCACCTGCCCGCACCCGTCAATGCGTCATCGCATACACCAGCACATTGATGCCGAACGCGTAGCCATCCACCGAGAACGTGTAGAAATAGTCCGGGTCGTCCCCCTCGCGCTCCCACGAGTCGCCGATGTCGGTGTTGTGCGTCATCAGCACCATGATCCGGCCTGCCTTGTCGAAGATGGCGCGCGCGTGCGGCGTGGCGCTGTCGGAGCCGCGCTCCGAGGTGGGGCCGCCGCGACCGCCCCAGAAGTTGATGGACGGGATCTGCGGCACGCGCTTCACGTCGAACTGCGCCCGGAACAGCGGGTGCGCGGGCGGCAGGTCGACGATGGTGAACTCGCCGGGCGGGAGCACGCGCTCGATTTGCGACTGCCAGTATTCCCAGGCGTAGCTCCCCCAGAAGTCGTCCGCCCACAGGAAGCCGCCCTTGCGGAGATACGCCGCCAGCGTCGCGGATTCCTGTTCGTCGAAGTACGCGGTGCCCACTTCCGTGGCCATCACGAACGGGCACTGGAACAGTGCGGGATCCGTGGGTCGCACCACGAGGTGCCGGGGCTCCTTGAGCTCGTCGAAGCTGACGTGCGTCTTGGTGAGCTCGGACAGGCGGATGGACAGGTTGACATCGGCGCGCGGGAAGTCGACGGACCAGCCGCCGCCATCACCGGCACGCGAACCACGAAAGGCCAACCGGCAGAACTGGAAGCCGCCGTCGAAGCTGTCGGGCGTGGCCAGCGGAACCGTGTAGCCGAAGCGCCCGCCACGCCGTCCCTGCGCCGCGACGAGCGTCCCGGCCACGGCCAGCGCGACCAGCACCCCAGCCGTCCATCGCCGTCCGCAGGCCGTCATCCGCCGCAGTGTACTCAAGAAAAGAAGCCACGAAGTCACGAAGAGAAACGAAGGTCACGAGGCTCAAACTCGAGACCCCAGGTCCCCACGACCGCAGGACCTCACAGGGCCCTCCCGGCCCGACCGGCCGGTCCCGTATACTGTCTGCCCGGCTCATTCACTGGAGGCAACTTCGATGCGGACCTTCACTCGCGCCGTTGCGGCGTGCACCCTCGTCTTCGGGCTCGCGGTCTCGGTCGTGGCACAAGGCGTCAACGTCACGGGCACCTGGTTGCTGAACGTCGAGACGGGGGGCGGTTCGGGCCAGCCCACCGTCACCTTCAAGCAGGACGGCGAGAAGCTGACCGGCCACTACAGCAGCCAGACGCTGGGCGAGGCCGACTTCACCGGCACCGTGAAGGGCAACGCCGTCCAGTTCACGTTCAACGCGAACGCGCAGGGCACCGAGATCGACGTGGCCTACGCGGGCACCGTTGACGGCGACTCGATGAAGGGCACCGTCAACATGGCCGGCGGCCAGCTCTCGGGCACCTTCACGGGGAACAAGCAGAAGTAGGCCGCGCTAATCGCGCAGCGTCACCCGGGCGCCGTCGGTGAGCGTGTCCGGCGGGTGCAGCACCACCTGCTGGCCTTCCTGCAATCCGCTGAGCACCTCGGCCTCGGTGTTGGTGCGCTGGCCCAGGTCCACGGTCGCGCGGCGGGCGCGGCCACCCTCCATCACGTACACCGCCCACAGCGGGCCCTCGCGGAAGAGAGCGCTCGTCGGCACCTTCACCACGTTCTCGGCTGCCCACGTGGCGATGCGGACTTCCACGCGGTAGCCGTCGCCCATCGCCTTCCAGGCCGCGCGGTCGTCGTCCAGGTCGATGATGACGTTGACGCGCTGCTCCTCGACGCCGAGGGCTGAGACCTTGGTGAACCCGTACGGCTCCACGCGCTCGACCCGCGCGCCCAGGGGCTCGTCGCCCCCCCAGTCCTCCACCGAGACGCGCATGCCGGGCTTCACCTTCACCGCGTCGGTGGAGAGGAGGTCGGACACGATTTCGAGGTGGCTCGGGTCGCCGATCTCGACGAGGGGCTCGCCCGCCGGCACCACGCTCTCGCTCTCGCGGAAGCGCCGAAGCACGACGCCGTCCACGGGCGCCAGCACCGGCAGGATGCGTCCGCCGGCCTCGAGCGTGGATGGCCGCAGCCTGGCGCGCGCCTGATCGAGCTGGGCGCCGGCGGCCGCGGCGGCGAACTCCGCCGCGCGCAGCCCCTCTTCGGCCGTCACGACCGCGGTTTCCTTCGCCTCCAGCGACTGCCGCGTGGTCAGGCCCGACTCGACCAGCGCCCGCTCGCGCTTGAGCTCCGAGGCAGCCAGCTCCAGCGCGGCCCGGGCGCGCTGCTCCTCGGCCCGGGCGCGGCCCACGACGCTCTGCGCGGCCGCGAATACCGCCTCGGCCTCGGCGCGCGTGCGCGCGTCGAGCAGGGCCGGCGCGTCGGACCGCATGCGCGCCACCACGGTCTTGTTCTTCTCGACCACGTCGCCCGGGTCGAGCTCGATGCGCAGGACGCGGCCGGCCACCGGCGCCGAGACCGAGAAGCGGTGGTGCAGCCGCGTTTCACCCTCTTCGTCCACCGTGACCACGAGCCGCCCGCGTGTGACGGCCCCGACGTCCACCGTGACGGCCTGCGGCCAGAGCGCGATGGCCAGCAGCATCACCACGAGGGCGGTCCCCATCAGGACCCGACGGTTCGTCAGCAGACGCCACATGCCGGTCATTCCCTCGACTTGAGTACGGCCACCAGGTCGAGCCGGTCGAGCTGCCGCCGCACGGCCAGAGCCGACAGGGCCGTGGCGGCTATCACCGTGAGGAACGTCCAGGCGGTCGTCTGTGGCGTGACGGTGAACGGCATGCGATAGACCTCGTTGTTGAAGATCACCATGATCAGCTCGCCCAGGCCGTATCCGATGGCGGCGCCCAGGGGCAGCGAGAGCAGGGTGAGGATGGCCAGCTCGCCCAGCAGGATGAGCGCGATCTCGCCTCGCGTGAAGCCCAGCACCCGCAGGCTGGCCAGCTCGCGGCTGCGCTCGGACAGCGAGACGCGTGCGGAGTTGTATACCACGCCGAACGCGATGACGCCCGCGAAGAGCACGTTGATGAAGATCATGGTGTTCATGTGCTCGGCCATGGTCTGGCGGAAGCTCTGGAGGGTGGCGTCTCGCAGCGCCACCCCGGCCACCGCCGGCAGGAGCTTCACGCGCGCGTTCAGCTCGTCGACGGCGCCGGGATCCACCATCAGGGCCGCGCCCGATACCGTTCCGCCTTCGCGCATCAGCCGGCGGAGCGCGCCAATCTCCATGTAGGCCTGCAGGCCGAGGCTGTCGTCCACCAGCGCCGCGACCGGCACCTCGCGCACCGGCCTGGCGCCCTCCAGCACCTCCACCAGCACGGCGCCACCGGCACCCACGCCCAGGATCTCGCCCAGCATCTTCGACAGCACCAGGCCGCTCGGCGGCAGCGTCACCACCCGCCCGGTCCGCTCGACCACCCGATTGAGAGTGGGCGCGGATACCAGGCCCGTGATGGCAAGCGTGCGCTGCCGGTGCCCCACGCGCAGCCGCGCAGCCACCGCGCGGATGGGCTCCGCGTCGATGACGCCGGGCAGCCGCCGCACCGCGTGCAACGCGTCGGCCGACTTCGGCTGCACGAAGCTCACCGTCACGTCCTGCCGCATGGCCCGGATGAACTGTTCGTCGATGAGCACGTCCATGACGTCGATGAACGAGAACCCGATCAGCAGAACCGCGCCTGCGAAGGCGATGCCGATGACGGACATCGCGGCGCGCGCCGGCGCGCGCTCGAGGTTGCGGAGGATCATCCGGGTCGTGTTCGGCAGTCGTCGGAACACCCGCCAGCGCTCACCCACGCTGGCCCGGTAATGCGCGGGGGACTCCGGCCTCATCGCCTCGGCCGGCGGCACCTGCACGGCGCGGCGCACGGCCGACTGGGCGCCCGCGGCGGCGACGAGGAGGCTCCCGCCGATCGAGCCCGCGGCCACCCCTGACGAGAGGCGGTAATCGAGCATCGGGAAGCGGAAGAACTCGTTGTAGAGTCCGGCCATCGCCGCCCCGAGCCAGGCCCCGGCGGCGACGCCAGCCACCGCGCCGATCGCGGCGATCACCAGCGCCCACTTCACGTAGTGCCAGCCCAGCTCCGCGTTCGAGTAGCCGAGCGCCTTCAGCGCGGCAATCTGTCCGCGCTGCAGCGCCAGCGCCCGCGTCAGGGCAATGTTCAGGATGAAGGCGGCCACGCCCAGGAAGATGAGCGGGGTGATGAACCCGAAGGTCTGCAGCTGCGTGAGCTCGTTCGACAGTGTCCACGCCGACATCTGCAGCGCGCGCGGATAGGCCCCGCGCCCGCCGTACGGCTCGAGCAGGCGATCGAGTCGCGCGACCACCTCGTCTGCCGACGCGCCGCGCGCCAGCTTCAGCGACACGTCGTTGAAGCCCCCCTCCATGTCGAAGGCGCTGGCGAGCGCGCGCCGCTCCATCCAGAAGATGCCGAAGCGGCGGTTGTCGGGGATGACCTCGCCGGACCGCACACTGTAGACGTACTCAGGCGACAGGCCGATGCCGACGATCGTCAGAGTGCGGCGGCGCCCGTTGATGATGGCCGCCACCTGGTCGCCCGGCCCGAAGCCGTGCGCCTCACAGAACAGCTCGCTGGCCACCACCTCGTCTGGCCTGGAGGGATCGGGCCATGCGCCGCGCCTCAGCAACACCGCGTTCAGGAGGGGCTCGGTCCGGACCGGGATCGACACCAGCCGCGCGCTGGCGGGCTCGTTCATCCCGGGCACGTCGAGCGTGACCTGCGCCACCACGCGCGTGTCCACCGTGACCACTCCGGGGATCGCCGCGATGCGGGACGCGATCCGCTCGGGCGCGCGCGTGGCGTTGGCGAACACATCGGCGAAGCGCTGGCGTTCGTAGTAGTTGTTCAGGGTCCGATCGAGCGAGTCGAAGTTCGAGAGATAGGTCACGAACATCGCGACGCCCGCCGCGATCACCGCCGCTATCGCCGCCGCCTGCCCCTTCATCTCCCACAGGTCGCGCAGGAGCTTCCGATCAATCGCGCGGATGCGGGGCGCAAACCTCACCACGACAGCTCCCTCGCCGTGATCTTGGTCGCATTGCGCTCCACGCTGACGACCCGGCCGTCCGCCAGCTTCACCACGCGGTCGGCCATGCCCGCGATGGCGGCGTTGTGCGTGATGACCACCGTCGCCGTGCCCAGCTCGCGGTTCACGCGGTCGATGGCCTCCAGGACGACAACGCCGGTCGTGATGTCGAGCGCGCCGGTCGGCTCGTCGCACAGCAGCACGTCGGGCCGCTTGGC
>DAIRFN010000419.1:0-2480 GCA_036795065.1 Vicinamibacterales bacterium | reverse complement strand
CGAAGTCCACGTCACCGATCTTCGTGCTCGAGGCACTCGGCCGCGCGTGCGTCCAGGGACCGATGATGAGCCGCTGATACCGGCGCGCCGTCTCGGTGGCGGCGTTGGCCCTGAGCCCGGTGAAGTTGGCGAGCGTGCCCGTGAGCAGCGTGTCGTACCACCCCGTCAGGTGGAACGCGGGCACCGTGAACCGGTGATGCTGCGAGCGGATGTCGCCCGGCGCCCAGAACGGGCCGAAGTCCGGGTGGTCCAGCATCTGGAAGTAGCCCGGCGAGAACCGCCGGATGTCGAGCTCGTTCATCGACTTCAACGGCAGGTGCCAGTACCACGTCGATCCCAGCAGCTTGCGCTGGGCCGCATCGAGGCCGATCGGACCGTCGCGGTCCACGTCCGGCGTGAACACGCGCCGCCGCACGTCCACCGCCTGGCCCAGGTTCCACGACAGCCCGTCGCTCAGGTAGAACGCGCCGCCCTGGAACACCATCTCGTGGCGGCTCGCATAGGACGAGGCGGGGAACAGCGCGGTCAGTGCCGGCGGCTGCCTGGTCGCGGCCTGCAACTGCGTGGTCGCCAGGTAGCTGCCGCCAAACATCCCCACCTTCCCGTTCGACCCGGGCAGCGACGCCGCCCACTGCACCGTGTCGAACCCATCGTCGGCCTCGTCGTGGGGCACGGCCACACCGTCCGACGTGTAGCGCCCGCGCGTGTCCTGCGCCACGACGATGAAGCCGCGTGCCGCGAGCGTGCTGAAGCGCTTCGCAGACGTGGCGTCGTGCTTCGAGTACGGCGTCCGCTGCAGCAGCACCGGATAGGCGCCCGGCGCGGAAGGCCGATAGACGTCGGCGCGCAGCACCACGCCGTCGCGCATGCGGGCCGGGACGTTCTTTTCAACCTGGATGTCCGCGAAGGCGGCGGGCAGGCCGGCCATGGCACAGACAACGGCCATGGCCGCCACGGCAGCCAGAATCGGGAGTCGGTTTCGGGTTATCACGGGTAATCGCGACGATAGCCCCGCGGTCGGGGCCGGTCAAGACGTTCAGGGGACGTCGTTCAGGGGCGTGGGGCGCGCCCCGGGGCTTCAGGCGGTCTTGGCGCAGGTGACCAGCGTCCACATCTTCGGGACGTTGACCTTCTCGATGGAGATGGGCTTCAGGTTGGCCTGGGCCAGGAAGCCGTCGAGATCCAGATCGGCCTTGAAGCCGATATGCACGGTCATGGGCGAGATGGCGCGCTCAATCCTCGAGAGCACCGGGTTCGTGCTCTTGAAATGGTTCAGGATGACCACGCGGCCCCCGGGCCGGCACACGCGGTACATCTCGCGCGCGACCTTCACCGGGTCGGGCACCACGCTGATGACATACGGCGCGTAGACCACGTCGAACGAGTCGTCCGGGAACGCCAGCTTCTCGGCGTTCATCTCCATCACCTCGCAGTGCGCCAACTCCTTCATCAGGATGCGCTTCTGTGCCTTCTCCAGCATCTTGGACGAGAGGTCGATGCCGGTGACCAGGCAGCTGTCCGGGTAGAGCGCCAGGTTGATGCCGGTGCCGACACCCACCTCGAGGACCGCGTCGCCGGGCCGGATGCGCATCTTCTCGATGGCTTCCAGACGGCCGGGGTGCAGCGTGGGGCCGAACGTGTAGTCGTACACGCCGGCCAGCTTCTGGTAGACGCGCTCGACGAACGCGTTCTCCACGGCTGTCACCGAAAGGGCCGGGGCGGCGGCATCGCCGGTCGGCACGAAGTCGTGGTCGGGTCCCGAGCTGTGTGGTTCGAACAAGGCTGATGAGCCCTCCGCTGCCGTCTGGACTATATCAGAAGTGTGGCGAGTCACCTGCACGAAGCTTCCAGGGTGGGTCAAGCGAGAACCTCGAAGGCGCGCTCCACACGCCCCGACAGGGTGAAGATCTGGGCGCCCTGCGCCATCGGCCTGAGGGCGGCCAGCAATTCCCGCGCGATGGCCACGCCCTCGGCCTCCGCGGCCTCGGCGCTGCCCGCCTCGCGCATCCGCGCGACCAGGGCATCGGGCACCGTCACTCCCGGCACCTCGTTGGCCATGAACTCGGCATGCAAGGCGTTGTCGAACGGCCACACCCCCACGATGATGGGGATCCGGAAACCCTCGACTCGCTGCAGGAAGCGCTGGAAGGTGGCCACGTCGAACACCGGCCTGGTAATGACGAACTCGGCGCCCGCGTCCACCTTGTAGTGCAGTCGCTTCAGTTCCTGATCCAGATCGCGCGACGGGTTGGCCATGACGCCGGCATGGAACCGGGTCGGCGGCCCGATGGGTTGCCCGCCGATGTCGAGCCCGTAATTGAGCCGGGTGACCACGTTGATGAGCCCGATCGAGTCGATGTCGAACACCGCCGTCGCGTCGGGGATGTCGCCAAGCGTGCGCACGTCGCCGGTGATGCCGAGGAGGTTGCGCAGCCCCAGGGCGTGCGCGCCCAGCAGGTCGGACTGGATGCCGAGCAGGT
>DAIRFN010000245.1:0-9101 GCA_036795065.1 Vicinamibacterales bacterium | reverse complement strand
CGCGCGGCGTTCACGTGGCCATACTCCGCCGCCACGTGCAGGAGCGTCGCGCCCACGAGCGGCGTGAAGGCCGAGATGAGCGACACGCGATGCTCGAGAACCGACCGGTCAGCCCGAATCGCCGCCTCCAGCGCCTGGCCATCGTCCAGCAGCACCGGCGCCACCGTCGCATCGTCAAGCACGGCGCCGCGGTCCTGCAGGAGGCGCACGCAACCGGACAGTCGGTCCGAGCGCGTGTACATCTCGAGCAGCCAGTCCACGGGACGCTTCCCGCGGATCGGGGCGCTCGGATCCAGGCCCGCATCGAGCACGGCCCGCAGGCGCTCGACCGAGTGAAGCTCGCAGGCGACCAGGAACTCGTCTATCACCTACTTGAGCTCCAGGATCACCGGCCGCCAGGTCTCCGGATCGTTCCTCATCCCCAGCGCCTCGCTCACCACCTCGAGGCGCGTGGGCGCGATGCGGATGAGCACGTAGTCGTCGCCCTTGTTCCTGTCCTTGTAGAACGCCGCCCACTCCTCCTTCCACCGCTTCGCCTTCTCCGCCGCGTCGCGCACGAGGGTCGCGGTCCCGATCACCGTCACGTAGCTCTGGCTCGCCGGGTCGAAGTACAGCAGCGTGGCCTTCGAGCTGGCCGCCACCTGCCCCACCTTACGGGACCGCGCGGTGGTGGCCACCCAGATGGCGAGGTCGCCCTCCGGCTCGAACGGATCGACGATGCGCGCCTGCGGGTGGCCACTGGCGTCCAGCGTCACGAACGTGGCGTAGCGCGCCTTGCCGATGATGGCCCGCGCCGCGGACACGACCTGCTCGCGCGTGGGCGCCTGGCTCGGCGCGGCCTGGCCGGCCGCCGTCGGCGCCGCCAGGGTCAGGCAGAGCAGAAGAATGGCAGTGTATCTGGAGGTCATGACGGGCTCCCTGGCGCCTGCGCGGCCCCCCACAGGTTACTCCCGCGTCACCGCCGTCAGGTTCATGGTCAGCCGGATGCCCGGCTTCGGCAGCTCGTTCACGCCGATCACGGTCCGTGCCGGCAGGTGGCTGCCCATCTTCTCCACGTACGCGCGGTTCATCTCGTCGAAGTCGCGCATGTCCTTCAGGAACACGTTCACGTGCAGCACGTGGGCGAGGTCCGATCCGACCGATGCCAGCATGACGGCGAACGAGTCCAGGATCCGGGCCGCCTGCGCGTAGGCGCTGTCTCCGGCCAGCTGGCCGGTGGCCGGGTCCACCCCGGCCGTGCCGCCGATGCTGAGGAACGGCCCCACCTTCGCGATGTGGTTGTAGGGCCCGATCGGTGTTGGCGTGCGGGGCGGAGTGGACGTCTCGACCGTATAGCCCATCGTGAGCCTCCAGGTTGAACGCGCGGAGGAAGCTTACATGCGCGCCGCGAACTCGCGAACCGTTGCGTTGAACGCCGCCGGCTGGTGGAGACTGCAGGCGTGCCCCGCGCCCGGCAGCACCACGATACGCGCATCGCGGCAGGCGGCGGCGAACGCCTGCTCCCCCTTTCGCGCGACCGAGTCCTTCTCGCCGTTGAGGATGAGCACCGGGCCGGCAAAGCGCGCGAGCCTGCCGCTGAAGTCGCGGCCGGCCATCTCTCCAAAGGCAGCCCCGAGCGGCCCCGGATACACGCCCGCGGCGAGCTGCGCATCGGCCACGTCGGCCAGCTCCGGCGGAAAGAGCCGTCGCGTCTTCGCCTCGGCGGTCGCGCGGCTCTGGGTCAACCAGCCCCGGCGCATCAGCGCGCTGATGCCCTTGAGGTAGACACCCAGGGCGCCGCGGAAGTTGCGGCTGCATCCCGAGAGCACGAGGCCGCTCACCAGCTCGGGCCGCCGGCCCACGAACTCGATGGCCGCGTAGCCGCCCAGGGACAAGCCGACGACCACCGCCTTGCCACGGACCTCGCGTTCGATGAGCGCGGCCAGCTCGCGCGCCGAGGCCTCGAACGAGAACGGCATGTCCGCCAAGGCGCCGTGTCCCGGGAGGTCCGGCGCAATCACCCGGTAGGCATCCGACAGCCCGCGCAACTGCGGGAGCCACATCTTCCGCGTGACCACGGAGCCGTGGACCAGCACGATGGCGGGGCCATCCACAAGGCCGGCAGCGTCGAAGGTTGAGGAGTCCACCGATGTGTCCGCGCGGGATTGGGCCACGTGTGTCGCTCAGACCAGGCGGCGCATCACCTCGGCGACGAGCGCTTTGAGACCAAGGACCTCCGCCGCGCTTGGCTGGGACGGCGTCGATTGGAGCTCGGGCTCGGCGTCTCCATCCTCTGGAGCGACACCGACGCTGGTCCATCTCGTGCCTCGGAACGTACCGTCCGATTCGAGGCGGCCGCCGATGTTCTCGTGGCGGATGTCCTTGCCAGCGCAGTACACGACGGTGTCACCCGCGCTGATCGGGAGACCGGACGCGTCCAGCGTGACCATCACGTGGCGCAGCCCGGCGACACCGGCCGACATCTCCACCGTGAGGCTCTCCCAACCCGCGATCGCCGCGCCCTCCGGAGAGGCCAGCAGCTCGGGAGTGCCGACTGGCCTTCGCTGCACGGCCGCGTCCGCGGGCAGGGGCGCCAGCAGCACGTGCCACGGCGCGGCCGGCGCGGGTTCGCGGGGAGCGTCGCTCATGGGCTCGGCCACCCTACCGCTGCAGCAGGTAGGTCATCTTCACCACGAACTGCCGATCCTTCCGGCCGAAGATGTCCGCCGGCAGGCCCGTCTGCGACAGGTCGTTGTAGACGATGTAGATGTCGCTGCCGGGGCGGTAGATGAAGTTGAAGCGGATGTTGTTCGAGAGCTCGTGCGTGCTGGTGTTGTACTGCGTGAGGCTGCGGACCGTCATCCGCGGCGAGAATGTGTAGTCCACGCGCAGCGAGGACAGGTTCACCAGGAAGTTCCCCCACGGCATCTTCACGTCGTTTCGGTTGTACTGCGCCTCGGCCGACAGGCGGCTCGAGACACGCACGCCAGCCGCCGCCGACAGGCTCAGGCGCGTGCCGTCGTAGAACTCCACCGGCGAGACCGTGAACCGCTCGTAGAGGCGCCGGCCCGGGCTGGTGTTGTAGGTGAACATCCACTCGTTCATCTGGTAGCTGCCCGCAGGGATGGTCACGTTGGGCCGGATGCGGAACGGCGCATCCAGCACGTCCAGCGTCTGATTGAAGACGACGTTGATGAACGAGTCGTCTCGGAGCGTGGTGCCCAGCATGTAGTGGTGCTGCCGGCCCACCATGCGGTTGGTCTGGTCGGTGATGTACGTGAGCACGTACATCGGCTCCATCATCTTGATGTTGCCCCACTTGGGCCGCGGCGTCGGGCCGAAGTACGCCTTGGTCGTGCGAACGCCGGTGCGCTGCACGAAGCCGGCTTCGGCGTTGAAGTTGTCCTGGACGTCGAGGTAGTTGAGCCACAGGTTCCACTTCGGGTCGCGGTACGCGATGCGCCCGTAGAAGGACATGTCCTTGCCATCCATCCCAGGCGTCTCGGTCTTGGCCAGGAACGACGAGATCTGCATGCTGCGCCCGATCGCCAGGTTGGCGTCCACGCCCATCGTCCGGTTGAAGTGCGTGCTGCCGTCCATCGACTGCTTGTTGACGAACAGCGCTCCCACGCGCGAGCGGCGGAGGATGTCTCGGCTGTAGCGGCCGACGAAGAAGTTGTCGCCGGGGCGGCTGAAGGCCGAGTCGGTCTGGATGTCGAGCACGCCGACGTTGTTCTTCCCCGACTTCCCCGCCAGGCGCGCGCCGCCGATGATGGGCACGGGCTGCCCGGTCTCGGAGAGGCCGATGCGCCGGCTGAAGAACAGATCGGTCTGCACCTGTGTCGAGGTGAACGAGCTGCCCGTCCCCATGGTGAAGAAGTTGGCGTTCTCGAGGAAGAAATCGCGCTTCTCGGGGAAGAACAACCCGAAGCGTGTGAGATTCACCTGCTGCTCGTCCACCTCGACCTGCGCGAAGTCGGTGTTGAGCGTGACGTCGAGATTGAGCCCGGCGGTGACGCCGTAACGCGCGTCGAGGCCGACGTCGCGCACCGCATTCGTGCTGCGGTCGGTCCGCGAGTTCTCGAGGTTGCGCACGCCGCCCACGAGGAACGGCTTCAATCGGAGGTCGAGACCGCGGCTGATGCCCGTCAGCCCCCGCAGCTCACCCGCCAGGCTGACGCGCGTGAGGCTGTACGCCCTGGGAATGGGCGACCAGTAGAGGATTTCATTCTTGCGCCGGACGTGCCGCTGGAAGTTCACGCCCCACACCTGCTCGTCGGTGGGCGTGAAGCGCACAGTGGTGAACGGAATGGAAATCTCGGTGATCCATCCCTGGTCGTCGATGCGCGACGCCGCGTCCCAGACGCCGTCCCAGTTGCGGTTGACGTTGGACGTGGTGCCGCGGCCGCCGCCCTCGCCCTCGTCGAAGAGCTGCTGCTCGAGCTTCGCGCCAAGCGGCGTGGTGAGGAACATGTAGCCGTTTCGCGAGTCGTGGAAGGTGTCCACGACCACCTGGAAGTTGTCCTCGTCGAACAGCCGGTCCGCGTCGCGTCGCATCTCGGTGGCGACGACGGGCTCGGACGCAAAGGCGCGGACGCCGATGTAGAGATGCCCCTTGTCGTAGAGCACGCGCACCTCGGTGCGGTCCGTAGCGGGCTGCCCCTCGCGCGGCTCCTGCTGCACGAAGGTGTCCACCACGTCGGCCGTCTGCCACGCGGCCTCGTCGAGGACGCCGTCGATGCTGGGCGGTTCACTGGTCGCGACGGCCCGGATCGACGGGCGCTCGCGGCTGGACTGGGCGGCGGACACGGCGGGCAGCGCGAAGAGGCAGGCCGCGAAAAAGATCCACGCACGAACTCGACGATTCATCGATCTCACGGGTTGGTGATGAGCCGCCGGGGGGACTTCTGGCGGCGCTATCCCGCGAATCGTAACACGAGCTCAGCCGTGGGATCCGACGCCATCGCCGGACCTCGCGCTCCAGCTCATTGGTTCTCGCCCGCGGTGACACGGCCGGGGTCAGAGCCCCGGCACCAGCACCGCGGCGCCCTGCACGCGCCCGGCGCGGAGGTCCGCAAGGGCCGTGTTCGCGTCCTCGAGGCGATAAGGCACCGCGTCCACGCGCAGGGGCGTGCGCGCCGCGTGCGCGAGAAAGGCCTCGCCATCCTCGCGCGTGAGGTTCGCCACCGATCGCACCACGCGCTCCTGCCAGAGCAGCGAATACGGGAAGGCCGGGATGTCGCTCATGTGGATGCCCGCGCACACCACGACACCTCCCGGCCGGACCACGCGGAGCGCCGCGGGCACGAGCGCGCCGACGGGCGCGAAGAGGATGGCGGCGTCCAGCGGCTCGGGGGGCAGATGGTCCGACCCACCTGCCCACACGGCGCCAAGCCCTCGGGCGTGCGCCTGCGCCGGCGCATCGTTCGGGCGCGTGAAGGCATACACGCTCCGGCCCTCGCTCACCGCCACCTGCGCCAGCAGGTGCGCCGCCGCGCCGAAGCCGTAGAGCCCGAGCCGCATCACACCGCCCCCGAAGGCATGCTCGGTGGCCATCCGATACGCGCGGTGGCCGATGAGGCCCGCGCACAGCAGCGGCGCCGCATGCACGTCGTCATACGAGGAGGGCAGCGCGAAGCAGAAGCGCTCGTCCGCCACGGTGAACTCGGCGTAGCCGCCGTGCCTGGTGTATCCAGTGAAGCGCGCGGCCGCGCACAGGTTCTCGGCTCCCGCGCGGCAGAACCTGCACGTGCCGCAGGTCCACCCGAGCCACGGCACGCCCACGCGCGTCCCGGGCGCGAAGCGCGTGGCACCGGGGCCAGCCTCGATGACGACGCCGACGATCTCGTGGCCTGGGACGAGCGGCAGCAGGGGATCGGGCAGCTCGCCGTCGACGACGTGCAGGTCGGTGCGGCAGACGGCACACGCCTTCACCTGCAGGAGCACCTCGCCCGGGCCCGGCACAGGTCGCGGGATGTCGGTCAGCCGCAGCGGGCTGCCCGGACGGTCCAGCAGCATCACCCTCACGACGGCGCCCTACTTGATGCCGATCACCATCGAGTCGGGCCCGATCAGCGGCTCGACACGAGTGGATGAGAACCCCGCCTCCGTCATCCAGCCCGCGCAGTCCGCGCCGGTGTAATCGAATCCGCCGGGCGTCTCGATGAGCATGTTGAGGCTCATCATCAGTCCAAAGGCGTTCTTCGACCGGTCGTCGTCGATGATGGCCTCGTACACGATGAAGGCGCCACCGGCGGGAAGGGCGTCGAACGCCTTTCCGATCAGCAACTTCTTGGTCGGCAGGTCCCAGTCGTGCAGGATGTGCCCCATCATCACCACGTCGGCCTTCGGCAGGTCGTGCTCGAAGAAGCTGCCCGCCACGAACGAGAGCCGCTCTGCCACGCCTGCCCCGGCGACGTATTCCTCGAAGATTGGCGCCACTTCCGGCAGGTCGAACCCATATCCGCTCAGGTGCGGGTTGGCCAGTGCGACCTGGGTGGCCAGATCTCCCTGGGCGGTGCCCACGTCCACGAAGGTACGGTAGTCCTTCCAGGGGAACTGGCGGGCGATGGCCATGTTGGCGCCGTGACTGATCCCGGTCATCGCCGCCAGGAACTCCTTCAGCCGGGCCGGGTCGGCATAGAGCGTCTCGAAGAGACCGGGGCCTCCGCCCTTGACCTCGTTCTGGGGAAGGCCCGTGCGAAGCGCTTCCGTCAGGTGGCCCCAGAAGGGATAGAGGCGATGGTTTGCCATCTCGAGGATGCCGCCCACGTACGAGGGCTTCTTTCGGTCGAGAAAGAGGTCCGTCTCGGGGGTGTTGCCGTAGGTATCGCCCGTGCGCTGGAGGAACCCGAGCGCGGTGAGCGTGTCGAGGAAGTCGCGTGCCGAACGCGGGTGGAGGCCGAGGCGTCCGCTGAGGGCGTCGAACCGTTCGGGGCCGTGCGCCAATTCGGTGAACACGCCCATCTCAATGGCGCTCAACAGCGCCTTCGAGGCCCAGAAGGCCAGGCCGGTCTGCAGGATTCGTTCGGGGGAAGGATTCTGGCTCATCCGTGCATCATCTACCAGATCGCCATTTCCCGGTGCCAGCACCGCGGTCGCATCGGTCTGGTCACAGCACCTTCAGGCGGGTGCTGGACCTCGCCTGCGGCACTGGCATCGTCGCGCGCCTGGCGACAGAGCGCCTCGGCGACGGCGCTGGGATGAATCGCTGCCGGCGTCAGTCGTCCAGCAGCGCCGCCAGATCGAAGGCCGGCGGGGACGCCGGCGCGGCGAGATCCGGGCAGTACACCTTCGCGATGGTGGACTTGAGCTCGTCCTCCGCGATCTCCGCGAACTGGTGCTTCCACCACGTGTGCCGCACGATCTCCCCGCAGGGCGTGTTGAGGACCGCGGTCCTGCACACGTAGAAGGCCTCGCGGTGGCCCTGGACGAACTGGCTGGCGGAGTGCTGCTCATGCGGCCAGTCGAATCGGTACTGCGGGCGCTCCACCACGTCGTTCCAGACCGATTCCAGGAACCGCCGCGAGAAGTCCGTGTTCCTGAGGATCATGCAGCCGGTGTTGATGAAGGTGTTCTTCGGCATGAGCGGGTCGCGGGAGAGCGCGCCGTGCCGGCCGGGCGCGGCCCTCAGCGCGTCGGCCAGCGCGAGGAACGCGACCTCGTCGCGGATGAACGCATCCGAGTCGAGGAAGGCCACCACCTCGGCCTCGGGGTGCGCGCGCATGAAGTCCAGCAGCACGCGGATCTTGCCCCACGTCACGTGGCGGTCCTGGTGATCCTCGGGCCGGATGGGGATGACGTGGTGCGCGCACCCGAGGATGGAACACTTCAGCCGATTGACGATGGCCGACACCGCCCAGTAGTCCCAGGCTCGTCCCAGCGACCCGCCGTTGAGCGTCCGCATGGTTTCTTCGGTGTCGTCGTGGGCGTTGAACGCGAGCCGCCGGGACTGCGCGTGGACGATGAACGACCTCGTGTCGGCCTGCACGACGTGCAGCCGTGCCATGGCCAGGCGTGCGGATTGGGTGAGCATCACTCGCGCTCCACGAGGGAGATGACGAACTCGGGCCCGGGCTGTGTCGGGCGGTCGAGGTTGATCGGCAGGAAGAACGCGTCCCACGGCTCCAGCAGATGACGTCCTGGCGGCAGCGGGCGCCCGATCCGTTCGGTGCCCAGGATACGGCCCCGGGTCCACTCGGCGAGCGTCCCGGGATCGGTGACCACGGTGGGAGACGGATACGCCGCCTGGACGACACCGATGAGACGAGCCGACACGTCCTGGGGTCGCGGGTTGCGGAACACCTCGTAGGCGTGTGGATCGCCCGCCGTGGGAGCGCGCATCGCGAGCAGGTAGACGCGGTCGATGACCCTGGCGGCCACTGGACCGTACGTCCGGTCGACGTACTCGACGCGGCGCTGGATCGACGCCGGCGTCTCGCGGATCTGCGGCTCGCTTTCGGGCATGCCGAGCCACACGATGGGCACCGATGCCGGCACGTTGGCGCGAATCCAGCGGCCCGCCTCCGACCTGGTGTCCTCGAGGGCGAGGCTGTTGACGAGATGAAGGGTCGCCGGCGCCGTGCTCACGATTCCCGCGAAACCGGCGACGGCGAGCACCGCCGCGCCCGATTGGCGGCGCAGCCTGCGTCCGGCGGCGTCGAGCGCCACGGCGGACAGGATGGCCGACAGCGGCAGCAGCGGGGCGAGGTAGCGGAAGGGAAGCGTGTGGGCCGGGGCGAACAGCGCCACGAACGCCAACGCCGTGAGCAGCGGCGCGAGTATCCTCCCGTCCGCGACGCGGCATCGTGCGGTGGCAGCCACAACTCCCGCCGCGGCGCAGGCGGCGCCGACCAGCCCGCCCGGCATCAGCCCGGCGTAGTCGGCAACCCGTGCCCAGCCATGGGTCATACCCGGGTCAGCCGCCAGGGCCGGGCGTTCGGTGTAGATCGCGCTGAACAACTGCCGCATCCACGCGACCAGCGGCTCGGGGTGTGTCATCAGCCACGGATTCAGGACCGCGAAAGCCGCGGCCGCCACGACGAGCCACAGCCCGACGTCCTTGGCTCGGGAGGGAAGGCGCAGCTCGTGGCGCGGCCACAGCAGCGCGGCCGCCAGCGCGG
>DAIRFN010000244.1:0-9107 GCA_036795065.1 Vicinamibacterales bacterium | reverse complement strand
CCACGACGGGCTGGGTGTCGAACGCCGGCCTGCGTGGTCTCTCGAAATGGGGAGGGGCCGCATACGATGTGTCCTTCTCGAGCGCGCGCCTCACCAACGACAATCCGTTCACGACCCTGACACCCCAGGTCGCGACCGGCCTGTCGGCGACCTACGTCCAGCCGCTCGTCCGCGGCCGGGCCATCGACCCCACGCGGGCGCAGGTCGAAATCGCCAGCCGATCGGAAGACCTGTCGGACGAGCAACTGCGCCAGCGCGCGATGGACGCGGTGGCCGGCGTGGAACAGGCCTACTGGAATCTCGGCTTCGCCGTGCGGAACCTCGATGTCCAGCGCCAGGCCCTCGCCCAGGCGCGCCGGCAGGTGGAGAGTAACCGGCGCCTCGCCGGGCAGGGCCTGCTGGCGCCCATCGACATCGTCGAGGCCGAGACGCAGGCCGCCACGCTCGAGCAGAGCGTCTACGCGGCGCAGGAGCTGGTGACGTTCGCCGAGAACCGGTTGAAGCTGCTGATCGCCCCGGATCGGACGGATGTGATCTGGAACCAGCAGATCTGGCCGACCACGCCCATCGTGCCCGAGGTGGTGAGCGTGACGCTGGAGGACGCGGTGGCGCTGGCGATGGCCAACCGCCCGGAACTGGCGCAACTCGAGGTGAGCGAGGCCATCAACGAGATCGAGACGCGGTTGTTTCGCGATCAGACGCGGCCGCAGCTGGACCTGGTCGGCACCTACGCTCTCGCAGGCCTGGCCGGAACGGCATCCACGGCCCTCAACCCGATCACCGGGCAGCCGATCTCCTCTGGCCTCAACCCGTCGTTCATCGGCGGCTTCCCCGAGTCGATTGACCACGTGTGGGCCGCGCGCTATCCCACCGCGCGCGTGGATCTCCGCATCGGGCTGCCGCTCGGCAATCGCACCGCGGAGGCGAACGTGGCCATCGCCCAGACGACGGGCGCGCAGTTGCGGCGCGAGCGCGACCAGTTGGCGCAGACCGTTGAGGCCCAGGTGCGGAACTCGCTGCAGGCGGTACGCTCGCTCGAGGCGCGGGTGGCCGCGGCGGGGGTGGCGCGCGCCTCGGCGCAACAGCAGTACGAGAGCGAGCAGCGCCGTTTCGAGTCGGGGCTGGCCACCGTCTTCCTGGTGCTGCAGCGGCAAAGCGACCTGGTGACGGCGCAGGCTCGCGAGATCCAGGCGCAGGCCGACCTGAACGTCGCCACCGCCGCCCTCCGCCGCGCGACGGGCACGACGCTGGAGGCGCGCGGGGTGCGGGTGGTGCCGTAGCCGCACGGGTCCCGGCCGGGGGCCGGCCGCGGAGGTTGCGCGGCTGTCATCAGCCAGTGCTACGATCGGTGAGCATTTCCGTGAACCGCGACCGCAAAAGCACAAGGACAAAAACGTCGTGACCTCGAAGAAGTCGTCCCGCTCCACCTCGCCCGCTTCCACCACTCCACAGGAACAGAACCCCGAGACTGTTCGCACGCCACGCCGGCGGGCTACGGCGGCCGCGTCCGCCGCGAAGACCGCGGCGCCGGCCGACACCCAGGCCGCCGCTGCGCCAACGCCGAAGCCCGAGCCAGCGGTAAAGGCCGCGAGCGCACGTGCGTCGCGAACCCGGCAGGCCGATCCGCTCGCGCGGTCCCCGCGCGCTGCGAAGCCCAGAGACCGCGCGACGGCCATCGCCCCGAACGCGGTTGAGCCGGCAGGTGCCATGCCCGAAGCCGTTCCGGCACCGCGCGTGGCCACGGACGAGGAGATCCGCGTCCGCGCGTACTTCCTCTCGCTCGAACACCGCGACAGCGCCGGTGCCGTCGATTTCTGGCTGCTCGCCGAGCGCGAGCTTCGGCGCGACACGAAGACGGCCAAGTAGGCGCCTGCGGGCCGTGGTCACCGCGGCCCGGGCCGGTTGCGAACCGTGGCCAGTTCGGGTCCAATACGCGCGGGGCTCCGCCACGCGTGACGATACCCGACACGTTCAACGCCGCCGACTACTTCGTGGACCGCCATCTCCGCGAAGGTCGTGGCGCGAAAGTGGCCATCGAGTGCGGCGACGAGCAGGTCACCTACGCCGAGCTGGCCGAGCGGGTGAGTCGCGCGGGGAGCGCCCTCCGGGCGCGGCTGGACGTCCGCATGGAAGAGCGGGTGGTCCTGCTGCTGCCGGACGGGCCCGCGTTCCTCTACGCGTTCTTCGGTGCCATCAAGATCGGTGCCGTGCCGGTCCCGGTGAACACGCTCTGGACCTCGGCCGACGTCGAGTACGTGCTCGGCGACTCGCGCGCGCGCGTGGCCATCGTGGGCGAGAGCCTGCTGCCCGTGATCGCCGCGGTTCCCCCGGAGCGCCGGCCGCGCCTGCGGCACATCGTGGTGGTCGGCGAGTCGCGCGACGCTGCGAGGCACACGAGCTTCGGCGCATTGCTGGCCGAGGGACAACCCGTCGTCGAGGCCGAGGCCACCTCGAAGGACGACACGGCCTTCTGGCTCTACTCGTCGGGCAGCACCGGCCACCCGAAGGGCTGCGTGCACCTGCAGCACGACATGCGGGTGTGCGCGACGCTCTACGCCGAGAACGTGCTGGGGATGAACGAGCAGGACCGCTGCTTCAGCGTGGCCAAGCTGTTCTTCGCCTACGGCCTCGGCAACGGCGGCTACTGCCCGCTGGCGGTGGGCGCCACCACCATCCTGTGGCCCGGGGCGCCGACGGCGGCCAACGTGTATGACGTCATCGAGAAGCACCGGCCGACGCTGTTCTTCTCGGTGCCGACCAACTACGGCATGCTGCTGGCCCTGCATCGGGAGCAGGGTCCCGACTTCGACCTCTCGAGCATCCGCCAGGGCGTCTCCGCCGGCGAGGCGCTGCCAGCCGTGCTCTTCGAGCGATTCCGGCAACGCTTCGGCGTGGAGATCCTGGACGGCATCGGATCCACCGAAGTGCTGCACATCTTCATCTCGAACCGAGCGGGCCGCGTGCGGCCGGGATCCAGCGGCCTGCTGCTCGACGGCTACGAGGCGCGCATCGTGGACGACGAGAACCAGGCGGTGGCGCGCGGCGAGGTCGGGAACCTGCTGATCAGGGGCGACTCGACGTGCGCCTTCTACTGGAACCAGCACGAGAAGACGAACGCCACCATCGAGGGACACTGGATTCGTACCGGCGACAAGTACCACCAGGACGAGGACGGCTATTTCTGGTACGCCGGCCGCTCGGACGACATGCTGAAGGTGGGCGGCATCTGGGTGAGCCCCGTCGAAGTGGAGAACACGCTGCTCGAGCATCCCGCGGTGAAGGAGTGCGCGGTGGCGGGGCATCCGGATCACGACCGGCTGGTGAAGCCGGCCGCATACGTCGTGTTGCAGCCAGGCGTCGAGGGCAGCCCCGAGCTGGCGGTCGAACTGCAGCAACACGTGCGCTCGCGCCTGGCCGACTACAAGCGCCCGCGGTGGGTTCGCTTCCTGTCCGAGCTGCCGAAGACCGCCACGGGCAAGACGCAGCGCTTCAAGTTGCGGCAGCACCCGCACGATCCCGCACAGTAGGCAGGCTGCTGAACGCAGCCCGAAAGGAGAAGTGGTTGCTGGCTCGTTCAGCAACCTGCTGGCTACAGGATCTCGCTGATCGGATACACGTAGACGAGATAGAGGTAGAAGAACGCCAGCGAGATGACGAGGATGATCACGCCCAGCACGGGCGAGCTCACCTTGACGCTCGTGGCCGAGAGATCGATCTGCGTCGCCACGTCCACGGCTGCCACGGCCGTCGGGGCCCCTGGGCTCGCGCCGTCGGGCCCCTCGACCCTCGGCCGCTTCAAACCCACACGGAACTGGATGGCCGCGAAGACCATGCCCGCGCCGACGAGCATCAGCACGGTGACGAAGATCAGCTTCGACGACACCAGCTGCCATTCGAACACGCGGCTCCGGTGTCGCAGGCCCGACGCGCGATAGCGGTAGTACTCGCCCATCGCGTCGAGGAACGCCTGGTTGGTGGCCGGGTCCTTCAGCCACTCGGGCGGCGCTACGGGAGAGGCGGCCTCCGAGGCGACCGACCCGGCGCCCGATGCCGCGGCGGAATCGAGCGCCACGCGGCGCTTCGTGCCGTCCGAGTAGGTGAGCTCGATGGTGCCGTCGGGCTGAATGGCACGGGAGACGATGCCGGGCGCGGGTGCGCCCGGGCTCTGGGCCTGGCCCGTGGGTGATGACTGGGGCGCGGTGCCTCCTTGCGCGGCAGCCAGGCTTGCCATCAGCACCACGAAGAACGAGCCGGCCAGTCCTGAGCCGAGGGTTCGCGCGGAGACCATCGAAGGCACCTCGATCACTGGGGCTGTGTGAGCTTGGCAATGAGATCGGTCCGCAGGCGAATGCGATCGTAGATGCCCGGCTGGCCCGATTCGGCCGTGTTGAGGTAGTTGTCGATCGACGCGGCGTTGCCGCCGAGCAGCGCGCGCGCGATGTCGAGCAGTGACGTGCCGTGCGCGTCCAGCCACGTCGCGCTTGCGCCGTCCGGCACGGGCGGCGTGGCCGGCTGCACCTGATTGCAGCTCACCGTGCTCCGCCGGCCGTCGGGGAACACCATGGTCCAGCCGCAGACCCCGGGGCGGGTGAGGCGCTTGCTGCCGTCGGGCATGGCGGTCTCGATGGCGCCATCCGCGGTGATGGTGAGGGTGGCGGGCGTCGAGGATGCAGGGGGCTGAGATGTCGTGTCTCGCGAGTCTGGCGGCTGGTCCACTCCCGGGCGATCCGGCCGGGCGTCGATGACGCCGCGTCGATCGCGAATCGTGCGGACGTCAACCGCGCCCCGCTTCACCGCGTAGAAGCCAAAGGTCCGGCGGCCCCACACCGTGGTGCCCGCCATGCGCGACTTGTCCCAGCTGAACAGATACGCGTCGAAGCGCTGGCGGTTGCCGGGGAACCCGATCTCCAGGATCATGTGCTGGAACGCCTGGTCGATCCGAAGGATGCGCGCCGGGTGGCGCGCGCCGTCCGTGCCGGTGTAGGCGACGACGAGGTGGCACCACGGGCTGGTTGCGCAGTCCGCCTTCGAGTCGGCGATGCGCAGCGTCCCCTGGTGGCCGTCGTGGATCATGGCGTAGTCGCCAATCCACTCCGCGATTTGTGCGTCGGCGCCGATCCGCGCCGGCGCGAGAAAGACGGCAAGCCCGACGACGAGCGCGAGGTGTCGCATGATGCCCTCCCTGGCCGCGCCGCCGGCACGTGGCCGGGGCGCGGCCAACTGGTGCGACGACGAGCCCGAACGTTACAGCGGGGGGAGGGCCGATCCTACTACTTCCCCTTCTTCTCGACGATGAGCTCGTTTTCGACGCCGAAGGTGCCCGTCACCTCCCGGGCGCGCACGCCCGCGATCTGCTTGTCCGAGTCGTTGCTCACCATGCCGAGCAGCGTCACCCGGCCGCCCTTGACGACGATATGGATCGGGTAGTTGCCGAGCGGCTGGGTGCCGGGGAAGCGGCCGAACTCCACGGCGTCGATGTACGCGCCCCGCGCGCCGCCGGGGGAGTAGCGCGAGAGGAAGTCGTCCGTGTAGATGCTGTAGAACGTGGCGCGGCGGATGCGATCGTCGTTGAGCGACGCCGGCGCGGCCTCGATCTGGTTGACGACGGTGTCCACGCCGCGCACCCGCTTCACCGCGTCCTCGGCGTCGTCCTTCAGGTTCGGCGCGTAGGCGAACCCCAGCAGGGTGACCGTGCCCTTCTCGTACTTGAACGAGAGGAAGTCGAAGACGCCGTAGTAGGGCAGGCGCATGAGCGCGATGCGGATGTCGTCGGCGCGCCGCTTGTCGTCCACGCCCTGGGCTGCGGCCGGCGTGGCGACGTGGGCGCCGAGCGCGAGCACCAGGGCCAGGGTGACCGCCCGGAGTACTCGTGGGGACGTTGTCATGATGACCTCCTGTACCGATTGACGATCGGCTCCCGACGATGGTTTCGCGGGTGTGCCGTTCGTGTCCGGTAGGATGCCGGGGGGGCGGCCGGGATTTCGGGGGCTGGAACGAGCAGCTCGCCGGGGCTGCCCGGCGCTCCGTGAACCCAGCTCGCACCCAGCGCTCGCACTCAGCGCTCGCACCCAGCACTCCGCACTCTTCCTACCGTGCCAACCCCCTCGCGTCGACGAACGACTCGTCCAGCGTGGAGACGGAGGCGCAGCCGAGCAGCTTCATCGTCCGCACCACGTCGCTGCGCAGGATCTCGATGGCGCGCGTCACACCGGCCTCGCCCGCCGCGCCCAGCCCATAGGCGTAGGCTCGGCCGATGAGCACGGCGCGGGCGCCCAGGCACACCGCCTTCACCACGTCGCTCCCCCGACGGATGCCGCTGTCGAGCAGCACCTCCACCTGGCTGCCCACGGCCGCCACCACCTCCGGCAGCACGCGGATCGTCGGCGCCACGCCGTCCAGCTGACGCGCCCCGTGGTTCGACACCACGACGGCCGCCGCGCCCACATCCACCGCGCGACGGGCATCGTCGGCGGTGTGGGCGCCCTTGACGACGATGGGACCCTGCCACGCCTCCCGAATCCAGGGAAAGTCGTCCCACGACACCATCGACTGCTCGAGCGCCGCGCCCACGTCCGCGTAGCCCATGGGGCCGTCGGCCAGGACGATGTTGGGGAAGTGCATCAGGCCACCGTCGCGCAGGTAGGCCGCCAGCCACCGCGGGCGCGCGAGCATCTGGGGCAGATAGGGCAGCCGCGTCAGGAGGCTGGGCGAGAGCAGCTCCTTCGTCCCATTCTTCAGATCGCGCTCGCGGAGTCCCGCCACCGGCGTGTCGATGGTGACGACCAGCGCCTGGTAGCCCGCGGCCTTCGCCCGCGCGATGGTCTTCAGTGCCACGTCGCGCCCGCCCACGAGGTACAGCTGATACCAGGCGGGGCCGGGCGTGGCCGCCTTCACGTCCTCGAGCCTGCATCCCGAGAGCGTGGAGAGGATGTAACCCGTGCCCACCTTCCCGGCGGCTCGGGCCGCGCATTCCTCGCCGCGGGGGTAGAACATGCGGGAGCTTCCGACCGGCGCCAGCATGAAGGGCAGGTCGATCCGCGTGCCCAGCACGGTTGTCGCCAGGTCGCATTGCCGCGTCGCCACCGCCGACCGGGGACGGAACACCACATCGTCGAAGGCGCGGGTGTTCTCGCGCAGCGTGATCTCACGCTCCGCGCCCCCGTCGATATAGTCGAAGACCATCCGTGGCAGGCGGCGTTTCGCCTCGCGCCGGAGGTCGTCGACGTTGATGACACGCGGAGGGGCGATGGTCCGGGACACGGCGGCGGATTGTATCCCACCGGCGGCGGCCGGATTCGACAACGGCCGCGCCGGGCCCTACAATCGGGCCCACCCCGCGGACGGGGTCACCGGCGCGGCGACACGGCAGGTCGCGGCCACCCAGGGAGCAGAAGACATGACTGGTGCACACGGCTTCGGCGGTCGGTTGGCGGTCGGCGCGGCGGCCCTCGCGCTGGTGAGCGTGCTGGTGATGACAGCACCGGGGCTGGCGGCCGCACCCGCCGGCACGGACGAGTCCTCCTCGTCCGGGGCGCAGGCCCCGGCGACGGAAGTCACCTATACCAGGCACATCGCGCCCATCCTCCAGCGCAGTTGCGAGCACTGCCACCGCAAGGACGGGGTGGCGCCCATGTCGCTTTCCACCTACGAGGAGGTGCGCCCCTGGGCGCGCGCCATCAAGCAGCGCACGGGCGTCGGCCCGCATGCGGGGGTGATGCCCCCGTGGTACGTCGAGCGCGAGATCGGCATCCAGAAGTTCAAGAACGACCCGTCGCTCAGCGAGGAGGAGGTCGCGCTCGTCGCCCGGTGGGTGGACGCGGGCGCGCCGCGCGGCACCCCGGCCGACATGCCGCCCGCCCGGGTGTGGAACGACAGCACGCGGTGGTCCATCGGCGAGCCGGATCTCGTGGTGCGGACCGAGGAGATCACGGTGAAGGCGGGCGCCCCCGACTGGTGGGGCGAAATCGCGCCTACGCCGACCGGGCTCACCGAGGACCGCTATGTGTCCGCGGTCGAGGTGCGCGAATTGAACGACGTGGGCTCGGCCGGCTCGGGTCGCCAGACCGTGGGCGGCCGCTACGTGTTCCACCACATGATCTGGAACACGCGCCCGCTCGAGCAGGAGGCGACCAGCGCCGCCAACGATCCCTTCGACCTCGCGGCGCTGACCGGCGGCAGCTCGGGCCAGACCACGTGGCCGGTCCACGAGGTGGGCCGCGAGCCCGACTTCTTCGATCCGAAGTCGGCCCGGTTGCTGAAGGCCGGCTCCTACGTCATCTCCGACTCGGTGCACCTGCATTCGAACGGCCGCGACACGAAGGCTCGCCTCGAGATCGGGTTCAAGTTCATGCCGAAGGGCTACAAGCCCGAGTACCGCGCGTCGCGCATCAGCCTGGGCAACGGCGTGGACATCGACATCAAGGCCATGGAGGGCGGGCAGGAGCTCCACGCCTATGCGGTGCTCACCGAGCACACCAAGATCCTCTCGTTCGAGCCTCACCTCCACGCGCCCGGCGCCCGCATGTGCCTTGAAGCCATCTGGGGCTACACCATCCAGACGCTGAACTGTGTCGGCTACGACCACAACTGGGTGCGCGGCTACGACTACGACGACGACCACGCGCCGCTGCTGCCGAAGGGCAGCATCCTGCACATCACCGGCTACATGGACAACTCGCCGAAGAACAAGAACGTGCCGGATCCGCGCAACTGGCAGGGGTCGGGCAATCGGTCGGTGGCGAACATGTTCATCGACCTCGGCAACCGCGTGTCGCTCACCGACGAGCAGTTCGTCGCCGAGATGAAGGCGCGCCGAGAGAAGCTGCAGCTGTCACGGAGCTCGGTGATGATCGGGTGTCCGCTCTGCAACATCGATATCCCGGCACCGCCGGCCGCAACGACGGCGGCCCGCCCACAACGCTGATGACGGGGCCGCAGGAGCCGCAGAGGCCGCAGATGGTACAGAGGCCACAGATGGCGCAGATGGCGCAGACTCAACACACTGCAGGCAGGGGCTGATCCGGTGGACGCAGAGCGATCAGCGGGAGCAGAGACCATGCGACGGATGATCCTCGTGGGGATGTGCCTGGTGCTGGCGGGCGCGGGCG
>DAIRFN010000243.1:0-9112 GCA_036795065.1 Vicinamibacterales bacterium | reverse complement strand
CCCGAGCATCTCGTGATCGCCATCGTCGGCGATCGGAAGACCATCGAACCGCGCCTTCGCGCGCTCGGCATCGGATCGCTCACGACGGTGGCCATCGACGAGTTGTTTGCGACGCCGAGGTGACCCTCCCGGGGTTCACGTCTCACAGCTTCTGCCACATCGCATCCACGATGGCCCGCAGGCGGTTCGCGGCATCCGCGTAGCTCTCGCCGTCGGTGAACTGCACGGGATCGCCGAACTGCAGCCGCACGCGCGCGCGGCGCCAGGGCAGCATGGCCCGCCAGTTGAACGCGCGGCCGCGCGGCCACAGCTCGTACACGCCCTTCACCGCCACGGGCACCACGGGCACGCCCAGCTGGCGCGAGAGGATGGGCGCGCCCTTCTTGAAGCGCTTCACCGTGCCGTCGATTGACCGTTCCCCCTCCGGGAACAGCACCAGCACCTTGCCGTGCGAGAGCCCGAAGGCCCCGGCCTTCATCGCCGGCACGAGGTTCGAGTCGGCGTCCACCGGCACCAGGTTGATCTTGCGGGCCAGCCAGGCAGTGAGCGGCGTCTCGAAATACTCGGCGGCGCCCACGAAGAACGTCTGCGACAGCGTGCGGTAGGGCAGTACGCCACAGACGAAGAAGGGGTCCAGGTAGCTCTGGTGGTTGGGGCAAATCAGGCAGGCGCCCTCGCGCGGCAGCTTCTCCAGGCCCGTGACCTCCACGCGCGCCAGCAGCCGAGGGAGGATGCGGTCCAGCGCGAACAGCAGTGGCTCGACGAACGGCCGGCGCTGAAGGAGCCCGCCAAGGACCGGATCGGACTCCGGCGGCAGCTCGCGCAGCAGGACGGACCATGACTCATCGACGGCCGGGCCCGCCTCCGGCGAGTGGGCGCCCGTCGGCGCAGTCGGGCGTGGGCGCGCCTCCGGCGCGTGGGCGGGCCGCACGGCATCGATCAGCTGCCCGAGCGTGAAGATGTGGTGCACCTGCTCCTCGGGCACGTCCACGCCGAACTGCTGCTCGAGCTCGGTGAGCAACTCGACGCGCTCCATCGAGTCGAGGCCCAGGTCCAGCTCGAGGTTCGACGCCGGCCGGCACGCCACGCCCTCCGCTGCGCGGCGTCGCACCAGCGCCATCGCAGTGGCGACGTGCGGGTCTTCGAGCCAGGTGAGATCTTCCGCCGTGGCCTCACCTGCGGGCGCGTCGTGATGCGCCGCCTGCGTCAATCGCTTGAGAATCTCGTGGCGCTTGAGCTTCCCCGTGGTCGTGCGAGGCAAGGGCTCGAACGACACCTCGTAGCCCAGCACGCGCTTGTAGGACGGGAGACCCGCCCCCAGTCCCTCCAACTCGAAGCGCAGCAGGTCGCCCGCGTTCACGATCTTCTTCTCGCGGAGCACGTCCCTGTCGGGCACGACCACCGCGTAGAGCCGTTCGCCCGACGGCTTGTCGTCCGTGACCAGGGTGGTGACGCAGATCTCCTTGACGAACGCCGACTTCCGGTAGTGCGCCTCGATCTCCTCCGGATAGAGGTTCTTCCCGTTCGCGAGGATGATCACTTCCTTCTTGCGCCCCGTGATCGTCACGCGCCCGTCGCCGTCCACCCGGCCGAGGTCACCGGTGAGGAACCAGCCGTCGCGCATCACCGCAGACGTGGCATCGGGCCTTCCGTAATACCCCTGCATGACGATGGGGCCGCGGATGGCGATTTCGCCGTCGCCGTTCTTTCCCCCGAGATCGTCCGGTGGCAGGATGCGCACGTCCACGCCAGGCAGCGGACGGCCCACGGTGTCGATGTGCGCCTCGTGCGGGGTGTTGATGGTGGCCGCGCCGCTGGTCTCGGTGAGGCCGTAGGCCTGCAGGATGGTGAAGCCCAGCGAGTAGAGATCGCGGCCGATGGCGGGATCGAACTTCGAGCCGCCGGTCACGAACAGCCGCATCTGGCGGCCCATCAGCTGGTGCACCTTGCCGAAGAGCGTCGGTCCCAGGTTCATGCCCATCCGCCGCGCCCGGAAGCTCGTGGCCAGCAGCAGGCGGAACACGGCCCTCGCCACCGCGCCGCGCTTCCCCACCTCGCGCATGATGCGCTCGTGAATGAGATAGAAGAACTGCGGCACGCACGCGAAGATGGTGACCTGCCGCTCGGAGAGCGCGCGCACCAGCTCCTGCGAGCTGAGCGTCTCGAGGTAGACCACGCGGGCCCCCACCGCGAAGGGCAGCAGCAGGTTCGCCAGTTGCGCCAGCGAGTGGAAGAGCGGCAGCACCCCGAGCACGCTGTCGGCGCTGCCCACGTCCACCACGGCAAACGCGGCGTCCCGCTCGGCGATCAGGTTGGCGTGCGAGAGCACCACCCCCTTGGGATCGGATGTCGTGCCCGAGGTGTAGAGAATCACCGCCGGCCGATTGGCGTCGAGCGTCCGGCCGGGTGAAGCCGCGGCGTCCGTGAGGGGGCCCGGCGCCGGCGCCGCGTGCAGGTCGAAGGTGTTCACGCCTGGAAGCTCGGCCAGGGCCTGCTCGGCCGTGGTCTTCAGCCGCTCGCCGACGAACAGCACCCGCGCCCCGGAGTCGCGCAGGATGATGGCCACCTGCTGTGCCGAGTAATTCGTGTCGAAGGGCACGACGATGGCGCCGCGGGCGAGGATGGCGAGGTAGGCGGCGCACCAGTGCGCGTCGTTGTGGGCGAGGATCGCGCAGCGGTCACCGGGCTGGATGCCGGCGCCGTCGAGGCACGCCGCGCGGTCGAGGGCGAGCGCGTGCAGGTCGTCGTAGGTGAAGCGATCGAGGGCGTCCTTCCGCTGGACCTCCACGGCCACCTGGCTGCCGAAGCGGCGGACGGTCTCCTCGAACACGCTGAACAGGGTCGGCACGGGGGGGCAGAAACACTACCACGCCGCCCGGCAGAGCTTCGACCGCCACACCGCGAGCGCTCTCCGGCGCTTGTGCCGGGAAGCCGCACGGTCCGTCAACGGTCGGCCGTCACTGAACGCCGGTTCATCGGCGGCGTCCCGCCTGGCCGCGATCAGACCGCGCGGATTCCTGCGGTACTTCGCGTGACGTCACTGGCAACATTGATGCAAAGACAATTGGTGACCTTCGGCGATCCCGCATGCGTCGTTCGAACATGTGTTCAACCCCATCTGGGGCCGTCGAAGCGAAGGAGGGTGTAGCAATGACCGCGCTCCTTGAAAAACCTGCCATCAAACCTCGCAAGCTGTTCCTGTTCGACCAACTGCGCGATGAGATGGATCGGATGTTCGAGGGCGCGCCCCTTGTGCGGCCTGGTTTCATGCCGTGGCGGGCCGAGCTGACGTTCGTGCCGCCGCTTGAAATCGTCGAGAAGGAGAACGCGCTCGTGGTGAAGGCCGATCTTCCCGGCATGAAGAAGGAAGAAGTGAAGGTGGAAGTGGCCCCTGAGGGCCTCACCATCATGGGAGAGAGGAAGGAAGAGACAGAAGAGAAGAAGGAGGGCTACTTCAGGACCGAGCGGCTCTATGGCACGTTCGAGCGGTTCGTGCCGCTGCCTGACGGGGCGGTCCTCGACAAGGCCGTCGCTACCTTCAAGGACGGCGTGCTCGAGGTGAAGGTCCCGCTCGGCGCGGTACGGAAGCCCGAGGTCAAGACGCTGCCGATCGGGTAGTGACGAAGACCATGTAAGTTGCCGACGGGGCGCGGCGGTGTGCCGGGACCGGAAGTGGGGACAACCGGACCGGCAGCCGCCGCGCCCCATGTACAGGCCCACCGGCCGAAGGCCGGCCTACCGGCGAAGCCGGCCAATTCCCCCTACAATCCCCTGATGCTTCCTCACGGCGCCGCGCTGCTGCGCGATCCCTCCCTCAACAAGGGCACGGCCTTCACCGAGGCCGAGCGCGATGCCCTGGGCCTGCGCGGCCTGCTGCCGCATCACGTGAACACCCAGGCGGAGCAGGTGGCCCGCGTCCTCGAGAACTTCCACCGCAAGCCCTCGGATCTCGAGAAGTACATCGACCTGGCCGCACTCCACGATCGCAACGAGACGCTCTTCTTCCGCGTGCTCGCCGACCACCTCGAGGAGATGATGCCCATCGTCTACACGCCGACGGTGGGGCTGGCGTGCCAGCAGTACGCGCACATCTTCCAGCGCTCGCGCGGCGTGTTCATCAGCGGCGCCGACCGCGGCCGCGTCGAGGAGGCGCTGCGCAACTGGCCCGAGCCCGGCGTGCGGATGATCGTCGTCACCGACGGCGAGCGCATCCTCGGGCTCGGGGACCTGGGCGCCAACGGCATGGCCATCCCCATCGGCAAGCTGGCGCTCTACACGGCGGCGGCCGGCATCGAGCCCACTGACTGCCTGCCGGTGGTGCTCGACGTGGGCACCAACAACGAGGCGCTGTTGAACGATCCGCTCTACATCGGGCTGCACCAGCGGCGCCTGACGGGCGCGGATTACGACTCGCTGGTGGACGAGTTCGTGGCCGCGGCCGAGCGCGTGTTCCCCGGCGTCATCATCCAGTTCGAGGACTTCGCCAACCAGAACGCGTTCCGCCTGCTGCGGAAGTACCAGGATCAAATCTCCACCTTCAACGACGACATCCAGGGCACGGCCGCCGTGGCGCTGGCAGGCCTGTTCTCGGCCCTTCGGGTGACGGGCGGCGCGCTGGCGGATCAACGCCTGCTCTTCCTCGGCGCGGGCGAGGCGGCAACAGGCATCGCGGATCTCACCGTGGCCGCGATGATGGCGGAAGGCCTGCCGGAAGACGACGCCCGCAGCCGATGCTGGCTCGTGGACTCTCGGGGGCTGGTCGTCCGCGCCCGGACGGGCCTGGCCGAGCACAAGCAGCCCTACGCGCACGACCATGCGCCCGTCGCCGACTTCCTCTCCGCCATTCACGCCTTGAAGCCCACGGGCATCATCGGCGTGGCCGCCCAGGGTGGCGCGTTCACGCGCGAGGTCGTGGAAGAGATGGCGCGCCTCAACCATCGGCCCATCGTCTTCGCGCTGTCGAACCCCACCTCGAAATCCGAGTGCACCGCGGCACAGGCCTACGAGTGGAGCGGGGGGCGCGCGCTCTTCGCGTCGGGGAGTCCGTTCGACCCCGTCACGGTCGCGGGACGAACCTTCGTGCCGCGCCAGGGGAACAACTGCTATGTCTTCCCGGGAGTGGGCCTGGGCGTGATCGCCGTGGGTGCGCGGCGCATCACGAACGAGATGTTCATGGCCGCCGCGCGCGCGCTGGCCTCGTGCGTGTCGCGGGCCGACATCGACCAGGGCAGCCTCTACCCGCCGCTCTCGAGCGTGCGCCAGATCTCCGCGCGCATCGCCGCCGCCGTCGCGGAGGTGGCGTACACACAGGGCCACGCCAGCGCCAGTCGCCCGGGCGATCTGCTCGCCTTCATGGGGTCGAAGATGTACGAACCGACGTACCCGGTGTATGTGAAGGAGCCACGGCCGGCGAGGTAGCCTACGGCGCCTGGGCCGATCAGACTGGCGGCCGCGTCACTCCCCACGGCGGCTCTCGGCAATGCGCGCTCGCACCATCTGCCTCACGAGATTGGCTGGAAGCGGCCTGTCGGGTGAGAACCGGATGGTACCCTTGCTGGTCTCGTAGCCTTCGAGCGCGTCGCGATGCGCGTCGAGGGTGGCGGGGCTCATGGGGTAGAACGCGCAGTGCCCGGGCCTCGCCCCGAACGCCACCAGCACCCGGCCTTCCAGCCGGAACGCCGGGAGCTGGTAGCTGATGCACTCCTCGGCGGCCGGGGCCGCGAGGCGGATGGTGCGCCGAAGCTTCTCGAGCGCGCCGCGCTGATCGGCGCCCAGGGCCGCCAGATAGGCATCGACGTTGGACGGCTTGCCGCGAGCCGGGGCCGCCGACCTGGACTTCACGTGCCTTCTCACGGTTCGCGCCATTGCATCTCTCCCTCTCTTCGTGGAACGCAGATCTCACCCGCGACCCGCGTCACGACGTGCTGATTGTGGTTGAACCCGGGTTCAGGTGGGCCAGGGTTTCAAGATCGGCCCGGGTGGTCATGGTCTGCATGGTTTGCGAGTCCTCCACGTCGCCATCCTCGCCGGGCGCAGGCCCCGCGCGCTATCGTGCAGTTTCGCTGGGCGGTGCCGATCCTCGGGCCGCGGGCGCGCATGCGGGATTGCCGGCGCCGCACGCCGCTGCGCGCTCGACGTGGACCCGTGCGAGACTCTGCTGCGTAATGCAGACCACGATTGCCGCCCTGACGGCCGCCACGCTCGCCCTCGCCGCCCCAATCGCCGCCGCAATCGCCGCCGACCGAGACGTGGCGTGGGTCGTCGTCGCCAACGAGTCGTCCACCGAGCGCGAGCTGAACGCGCAGGCCGCCCGCGGCCTGCGGCTCGCCACGGTCACCGACGGCCTCTCCTGCCCGGTGGCCGTGATGCAGACCCCCGATCCGCCCGCGCGCGGCAGCGCGGCGTACCGCCTGGTGGCGGACCGCGAGCTGGCGGAGGCCCTGCCCGGGCTGACGGACGGGGGCTGGGAGCCACGGGGCCTCACCCACCGCCTGGGCGGGCGCGCCCACGTCATCTGGGAGCAGCGCGAGCGGCCCCAAGGCCCGCGGATCGCCGCGTGGCGCCCCATCGAGTTCTCGAACCCCGACACGCTCGAGGCCGACCTCGCCGCCGCGGCGCAGCAAGGCTTCCAGCCGCGCCTGCTCGCGCGCAACTACCTCCGCAGCTGGCCGGGGCTCTCGGAGAAGGGCCTGCTGCTGATGGCCCGGCGGACGGGCGCAACGCCGCGTGAGATCCGCATGCTCCGGGGCACGAAGCGCGACGTGGACGACCTGGCCAAAGAGGTGGAGGCGCTCACGTCGGCAGGCTGGACGCTGGATGTCGCCTTCACCGCGTCGCGCGACGGCAACCGGACGACGCGGCGCGAGCGCGCGTACCTGATCTTCTCGCGCGAGGCTGGCACGAGCGCACCAGCCACGCCCCTTCGGCTGGTGCGCGCCACGAGCTGGGGCATGGTGGGCGCCGGCGAGCCCGTCTTCGGCGCCGCGTACTGGAACGATTTCCTGTTCGTGTTCCGCCCGGCCGAGCGCCGGCAATCGTGGGCCACGCCCATCCGGCTCTCTGCCATGGAGGCGCAGTGCGGTGGCCTGGCGATGAAGCTCCGCATCGACGGCCAGCGCGAGCAGCGTTCCACCATCGTTGGCGCCGCGACACGCCCGGTACAGGGCACGGACGGCTTTGAGCTGGTGCTGCTGCTGGACGAACGGCTCGGCGGTGGGAATGAGAAGTGAGAAGTGAGAAGTGAGAAGTGGGAAGTGAGAAGTGGGAAGTGAGAACTCAAAAACCAGGAACGGAGGTTCCTATGCGCGCTAGTTTGCTCGCACTCGCTTTGTTCTGCACTCTCCCCGCCACGCAGGCGCGGGCCCAGTCGCTGCAGTTCACGAATCCGCCGGGCCTGAGCACGCCGACGACGTACTCGCATGTCGTTCGCGCGGGGAAGACGCTCTACATCGCGGGGCAGGTGGCGGCCGACGCGCAGGGCAAGGTGGTGGGAACAGCCATGACCGACCAGGTGAGGCAGGTGCTCGCGAACCTGAGGACCGCCCTGGCCTCGCAGGGGGCCGGCGTGGAGCACATCGCGAAAATCAACATCTACGTCACCGACATGGACGCGTTCCGCGCGCCCGAGGCGGCGAAGATCCGGGCCGACTTCTTCGGCACGCACAAGCCGGCCAGCACGCTGGTGCAGGTCGTGCGCCTGGCCTCGCCCGACTACAAGGTGGAGATCGAGGCAATCGCCGTGCTGCCGTGACGGGGCTCCCTGATTCCTAACTTCTGATTCCTGACTCCCGACTCCCGACTCCCGACGTGACTAGAACCGCTTCGTATACACCACCTTCGCCGCGGTCCTCCGGTCCAGCGTGCGGAAGACGGACCGACTGGGGTCCAGCGGGTCGAGCTCGTCGATCCAGTTCTGCGTGTAGACGAAGAACACGTCGTTGCCTGGCGTGACAATCCACCGGTAGCGGGCCTGCCAGCCGAGCACCGCGCTCACCGAGTCGTACTGGATGTTGTTCACCAGGTACATGAACGGGGAGAACTGCGTGTCGGCCACGACGCGGAACAGCTTCGTGTCGAAGCTCCCTTCGGCCAGATTCACGTCGTTGTACTCGTACGACATGTTGACGCGGACCCCCGGCCGGGGCCGGACATCGACACCCAGCTCGTACTCCTGGCGGCTCCCCGAAAAAAAGGTGCCCCACTCGGCGCGGGGCCGCAGCGCCACGACGCGGCGGTTGGCCGTGTTCACCGAGATGCCGTAGCGGTTGAAGTGATAGTCGCTGCCGCCGGGGAGGACAATGCCATCGGAGATCTCGAAGTCCTCCCGGAGGCGCTCGTAGCTGGGGTTCGCATACACGTCGACGTTGTCGCCGCTGTGCATCTCCACGCGGAACAGCTGGATGTTGCCCCCGGCCGACTCCATGCGGTTGTGCATGTCGGTCAGGAAGAACGGCTCGGCCCCGAAGCTGAAACGCCGGACCACCGGATGGTTGTACGGGCGCGGGTTCCACCGGAACTCCGGGTTGTAACGCCGATAGTCGCTCCGCGGCGTGAACCCAATCGCCGGATCGTAGTTCTTCTGCACCGCGCCGACGCTCAGGCTGGTCACCCAGATGTCGTTGGGATAGTCGAGCTGCAACTCCCAGGCCGCGCTGTCGCCGGACTGGTCGGGCGTGGTGTTGGCCACCCAGTAGCCCGTGAACTCGAGGTTCTTGTTCCCGCGGAACGCGGAGGTCGCCAGCCGCAGGTCCGCACCCAGCGTCTGCCGCATGGGCACCACGGACTGGTCGCGCGTGGCGCGACCCGTGTAGATGGCCCCGAAGTAGGACTGCTGCAGGATGCGGCGCCGCCAGCGGCCCACGAGGAAGTCCTCGCCGAGCAGGTCCTGCTCGTCGATGGTCTCGTCGCCGGTCCGCACGTACAACGCGCCCAGGTCGTTCGCGCCCGCCTGCCCGGTGAGCTTGCCGCCGCCGATGATGCGCTGGGGCTGGCCCTCCACCAGGCCGACGCGCCGCGAGAAGAACACGTTGTTCGGGAAGTCGAAGAACGTGAAGCCCGAGACGCGGTCGCCCAGCCGCGGGCAGTCGAGCTCGTCGAAGCGGGCTTCGCCGAG